>JAKOZM010000010.1 GCA_029779995.1 Actinomycetes bacterium | reverse complement strand
GAATGACAAGTACTCCTTGGTCATCACCAAGGAGATCATCGAGCTGATCGAGGAATCCTGGTCAGGGGAGCAGCAGGCCACGCCGTTCGAGGTGTACCTGAAGGTCTGTCACGCGCTGTCCCAGGATGCCCGCGACGGGCTCGGCTACGTGCTGCCCAAGTCCATGCAGGACCTGCTTCTGGACTACCAGGTGACCGCGGTGCGTACCCTCGCGCGCCGTATCGTGCGACGAGGCGGGACGATGCTCGGCGACGTCGTCGGCTTAGGCAAGACCCTCACCGCGGTGGCGACCGCGCTCATGCTGCAGGCCGCGGAGGACTACAGCACGCTGGTCCTGTGCCCGAAGAACCTCGAGACGATGTGGCGGGAGCACCTTGAGGCTTACGGAGTCGAAGGGGCCCGCGTCGTCCCCTACTCGATGGCCGACAAGCTCCTGCCCGACCTGAAGCTCTTCAAGCTCGTCATCTGCGACGAGTCACACAACCTGCGCAACGACACGACCAAGGCCCACGAGGCCATCCGTGCCTACGTTCGCCGCAACTCCAGCAAGGTCCTGCTGCTGACTGCGACGCCCTACAACCTGGCCTTCGCCGACGTCGCCAACCAGCTCGCGTTATACATCGACGAGGACGAGGACCTGGGCATCATCCCCTCCGCAGCGATGACGAAGGACCCGACCCTGGCCGACAAGGTCGACGGCAAGACCAACACCCTCGAAGCGTTCAAGAGGTCCGAGGAAGCCGACGACTGGCGCCGACTCATGTCCGACCACCTCGTGCGCCGAACCCGCAGCTTCATCAAGAAGTCAGCGCGCAAGAAGGCCGTCACCCTCCCCGACGGCATGACTCAGCTGCGCGAATACCTGCAGTTCGCCGACGGAACCGAGTTCTTCTTCCCCACGCGAATCCCGCACCCCCTGACCCACGCCTTCGGCGACGACGACCCAGCGTCGAAGATGGAGGACGACGCCACGCTTGATGCCATCGTCCGACTCACCCTTCCCCGCTACCGGTTGTCCGACTACGAAGACCCCCGCGCCCCCAAGACGCCCGAGGACAAGAAGTACCTCGACGACATCCGCTCCGGCCGCGGCAACGTCAGCGGGTTCGTGCGCGTCGGGCTCTTCAAGCGCCTCTCATCCTCGGGTCACTCCTTCATCCTCTCGCTGCAGCGGCAGCGCGCCCGCAACGAGCTGTTCATCCATGCCATCGACAACAAGCTCCAGATCCCGCTGGGCACCTTCACGGACCGTCAGATCACCGTCAGCGACGAAGACTTGGAAAGCGAGCAACCCCTGGGCGGGTCGCTGGCCAGCCGGTACCAAGAGCTACGGGAGAGCGCACCGGCCAAGACCAAGTGGCTCAACTCGACCGTCTTCAAGAGCACCCTGAGGCACGACCTAGTCAAAGACAACGACCTCATCTCCGACCTGCTGACCCGCTTCGGAATATGGGACTCCACCCGTGACAGCAAGGTGAACGCGCTGGTCGACCTCCTGCGCGGCGACCACGAGGGCAAGAAGGTGCTCGTCTTCAGCGAGTACAAGGACACGGCGGCCTACGTTGCCGCCGCGTTGGAGGAAGCTGGAATCGACAACGTCGGCTTGGCAACGGGTGACTCGTCCGACCCGTCCGACCTCGCGCGACGATTCAGTCCTCGCTCAAACCGCCTCCCGGGCCAGAGCGTTAAGGACGTCAAGGAACCCGAAGGCCCAATCGACGTCCTCATCGCCACCGACGTGCTCTCCGAAGGACAGAACCTCCAGGACAGCCACGTCATCGTTAACTACGACCTGCCCTGGGCGATCATCCGGCTCATCCAGCGCGCCGGCCGCGTCGACCGCGTCGGTCAGGAGTCAGACACCGTCCACGTGTATCTCATCACCCACGACAAGGTCGAGCAGCAGATCCACCTACGCCGCCGCATCCGCGCCCGGCTCACCGCAGCCGCCGAGGCCTTCGGCTCCGATGAGCAGTTCTTCGGCACCGACGACGAGGTCAAGCTCCTGCACGACTTCTACGACGGACGCTTGTCTGACGACGATGACGACGGCGAAGGCGAAGCCGACGCCGTGAGCGAAGCTTGGCTCGCCTGGAGCAATGCCCAGGACAGCCACCCCTCGGTCACCAAACGGGTCCTGAGCCTCCCGGATCTGATCCACTCCACCCGCGACAGGTACGCGCGCGAATCCACCGGCGGCGTCGCCTGCTTCGTCCGTACCGAGTCAGGCATCGACGCCTTCGCGATGGCCGACTCCGACGGCACCGAACGCCTCCTCACACCCGCCGAGGCGCTACGCGTCTTCGAGGCTGAGCCCACCACCCCTACAGCCACGCTTCGCGACGACCACTTCGACCTCGAAGCCCAGCTCGTGCGAGGGCCCCTAACCGTCGAGGCCCGCGCCGCTGGCAACCTCCGCGGAGTCCGCAAGCGCATCTGGGAGAGGTTCGGGGGGACCTTCTACGCCGAGCAGGCCGAGGACGCGCTCAACGCCCTGCATGAGCGGCCCCTCACCACGCACGCCACCAACCAGCTGTCCATCGCCCTCCGGAACAAGTACGCCGACCAGGACACGCTCGACCTGCTCGACCGCCTGCACCGCGAAGACCGCCTCGTCATCGGCTCCAGTGAGTCCGACGAGTTGCGCATCGTCTGCTCGATTGGAGTGACCGACACGTGAGCCAGGACCTTCTCCCCAAGGTCGATCGCGGGGACTTCCAGGAGGTCTTCATCGAAGACCTCAACTGGCTAGCACCCGACGTGAAGCAGACGGTCAGCGTGACCGACGACGACGGACGCAAGGTGAGCGCCCACAACGTCGCCTCATACAAGGGCCTCAGGGTGTGGGTCTGCGACGAACGACCGGGCTCCGCCCTTGAGGCCGAACTCGATCGCCTGATCGCGAAGACCACCACGGACCGGTTGGTCATCTTCGACGGCGACCAAGAGCAAGTCTGGCGTTGGCCCGTTCGGCGAGCCAAGGACGGATCCGTCAGCTCACGCCTGACAAGCCACCGCCACAAGAAGGGCGACCCCGACCCCAAGTTCGCGGCCCGCCTAGAAATCATCCGTATGCCGTTCGACGTCGTCCTCGACGCCAACGCCGTCCTCGGCAAGGTCCGACACGCTTTCGACACTGAGGCCCAAAACGAGTCGAAGCGGGCCTCCAAGCTCATGGCGAACATGTACGCCGCCGTCGAGAAGGCTTACCCAACCACCGCTGACCCCAAGAAGCGTGATCACGAGATCTCGGTGACCCTTGCCCGAATCCTGTTCCTCATGTTCGGCGACGACACAGAGATGTGGCAGACCGACGCCTTCCGAAACGTGATCCAGCACGAGACCCGACCCGATGGCTCCGACCTTGCCCACGTGCTCAACGAGCTCTTCACGTTCCTCGACACAGCCAAGCCCGTACAGGTGCCGACGGGCTTCGAGGGGTTCAAGTACGTCAACGGCGGCATCTTCGACGAGAAGATCAACCTGCCAACCCTGGGCAGGGACTTCCGCAACGCCATCCTCGACGCGTGCGCCGTCGACTGGTCCGGCATCAGCCCGGCCATCTTCGGCTCGATGTTCCAGTCGGTCCGCGACGCGGAGACCCGCCGCGCCCTCGGCGAGCACTACACGTCCGAGGAGAACATCCTCAAGACCCTCAACCCGCTCTTCCTGGACGAGCTCAGGGACGAGCTGGCTGTGGCCCTTGCCCGCGACACAACCCAGAAGAAGGTC
The DNA here is from genome assembly GCA_029779995.1 of Actinomycetes bacterium. The sequence goes on along the minus strand of JAKOZM010000010.1, from coordinate 29,611 downwards.
AACGCCCTCAACAGGCTCTGGGACCGCCTCGGCGCCATCCGCTTCATGGACCCCGCCTGTGGGTGCGGCAACTTCATAATCGTCGCCTACCGAGAACTCCGAGCCATCGAGCTCCAAGTCATGGAAGCCCTGTATGACCTCCGCGACAAGCACCAGCTCTCGCTCGACGCGAAGTCTGACCTCAAAGTCACCCTCGACCACTTCTACGGCATCGAGATCGATGAGTGGCCGGCGCGCATCGCCGAGACTGCCATGTTCATGATGGACCGCCAGAGCGACCTCAAGCTCCAAGAACGGTTCGGGCAAGCACCCGAACGGCTGCCCATCCAGCGAGAAGCCAAGATCTTGGTCGAGAATGCGCTCCAAGTGGACTGGTCCGATATGTTGCCGCCCTCCAACGATGTTGTGGTCGCGGGGAACCCACCTTTCCATGGGCACAAGGAGCGGTCGCCGCAGGAGACGGCCGACCTCAGGCTCGCTTGGGACACAGCCAACACACAGCATCTTGACTTCGTGACGGGCTGGTACGCCAAGGCTCTGGAATACTTCGGTGAGCGCACGCGCGGATCTTGGGCCTACGTCTCGACCAACTCAGTTTGCCAGGGCGAGGGTGTGGCTCAACTCTTCCAACCTATCCTGGAGGCCGGCTGGCGCATCCGATTTGCCCACAGACCCTTTCGTTGGACTTCGGAAGCGTCAGGGGCTGCGGCCGTCCACGTCGTGATCGTGGGTTTCGACCGCGACTCCAGCTCGGCTGCGAGGCTGTTCGAGCACGCGGATGAGCCACTCGTCGTGGCGAACATCAGTCCCTACCTCGTGGACGGCCCGAACGTGCTGGTTACGCCTCGGCGAAGTGTGCTCAGCCATGCGCTCGAACCACTCCGGGCCGGGTCCACCCCAATTGACTGGGGCTCGCTGATGGTCGAGTCGGAGGATATGGCGGCGGTGCGGGCGGATCCTGTGGCTTCCAGGTACTTGCGCCCCTACCTGGGCGGCAAGGAACTCATCAATGGGCTTGATTCCTGGTGCCTGTGGATGGATGATCCGGCAGTCGAGGTCGCCGCCCTTCGCAAGAGCCCGATCCTGAGAACGCGTCTGGATGCAATCGCGCGCGAGCGTTCTAGAAGCGGGCGGGCTGCAACACGGGCGCTTGCGGCAACGCCGCATCTGTTCGGAGAGCGTCGCCAGCCGGCGGGAGCCTACCTCGGGATACCTCAGACGTTCACGGAGAACAGGGACTTCGCCACGGCGGCCAGGGTCTCCGAGGACACGATCGCGTCGATCAAGTTGTTCACCCACCCCGACCCCGACGGCTTCCTCTTCTCAATTGTCTCTTCAACCATGTTCATCATCTGGCAGAAGACCATTGGCGGTCGACTAAAGTCCGATCCGTCGTTCTCGAGCAGCCTCGTCTGGAACAACTTTCCGCTGGCTCCACTCGCCTCAGACAAGAGGGAGCGAGTCTGCGCGGCCGGCGAAGGTGTTCTTGGGGCACGGGCGAGGTTCGCTGGCAAGACGTTGGCCCAGCTCTACAACCCTGCTGGCATGCCCGCGGAGTTGAAGCTGGCCCACCAGGCTCTCGATCGGGAGGTGGACTCGCTTTTTGATCTCCGGGTTCAAGAACCTTCGCTCCTGCAACGTCAAGAGGCCCTGTTCTCCCGATACCTGGACCTCGTTCTGGCAGAGGGCCCCCCGTGAAGCGTGAGGTGAGACTGCTCAAGGACAAGGCCGTTGCCTCGCTCACTCTGAGCGTCGAGCACTTCAATCGTCCTTGGGACCTTGGCCGAGGCGATGCGGTGTTGATCCTGCTGGATCATGCCTTTGAGATGCTCCTCAAAGCTTCCATCCTTCATCGGGGCGGAAGGATCCGAGAGCGGCGCGAGAAGAACACCATCGGATTCGACGCGTGTGTGCGTCGGGCCTTGTCAACGCCTCGTGTTCAGTTCCTCACAGATGAGCAGGCCCTGGTCCTTCAGGCCATCAATGGCCTCCGGGACGCCGCGCAACATCACCTGGTCGACTTGTCCGAGGCGCAGCTGTACCTGCACGCCCAGGGGGGCGTGACACTGTTCCGCGACCTCCTTGGCGCCGTGTTCAAGGAGCAGTTGACCGATCTCTTGCCCGCTCGGGTCTTGCCCATCTCTACCCGAGCCATCACTGACCCAATGGTGATGTTCGAGGAGGAGTTGGACGAGGTGCGCCAGCTACTCGCTCCTGGCAGCCGCCGACAGGCTGAAGCCCAGGCCAAGCTGCGGGGTCTGGCGATCGTTGACGGGGCAATCCGGGGTGAACTCCTGCAACCAGGTGAAGGCGATCTCCGCCAGCTCGTGAAGAAGGTCAGGTCGGGGGATGACTTCGGCCAGATCTTCCAGGGCATTGCTTCTGTCACGTTCGTGACGGACGGATCCGGACCAAACGTCTCTCTGAGGATCAGCAAGAACGTCGGTGTGCCTGTGACCATCGTCCCCGAAGGGACTCCAGGCTCGTCGGTCGTAGCCGTACGGCGTGTGGACGAGCTTGGCTACTACAACCTCGGCAGGGATGACCTCGCTAGGAAGGTCGGACTGACGACGAACAAGACCTCTGCCGCCATACGCGTCCTGGGTCTCAAGGCGGACCCGGATTGCTACAAGGAGTTCAAGATCGGGGCGGTCCGGCACCAGAGGTACTCGAAGGAGGCCATCGCTCGGGTGAAGGCCTTGCTGGCGGTGAAGCGCCCTGACGAGGTCTGGCAGGAGTACCGCCAGCTCTTGGCCGAAACCTGACCTGACCCAGGGGCAAGGGCCGGGTCGGCTCGGTGCACCCACATAACACTCAGTCGCGACACGCCCGAGGTGCATAACGTCGGCTAATTCTTAGAATCGCCGGCCGTTCTTACAAGATTCAGTGCATCTCGACAACGGGCTGGGTGTCGAGATGCACCGGAAACTGCACGACTGCGTGCGGGCCACTTTGCACGATCGACTCCCTCCGCCCGAGTGGTGCAAGATCCAAGACGGTGCATCCAAAGCGGGAGGGACGATCGTCGCCGACCACTCATCGAACTGAAGTCATGATGTGCCCGCCACGCGGCGAATCTCGCCGAGTGCTGGCGGCCGCCAATCCAGCCAGGTCCCCGGTGACTTCAGACGACGTGTCCAGGGGCACCGCTGTAGCCGCGGAGGACGCGGTCCCGGTTATCCGCGATCTCGTCAGCAATCTTGCGTATGGAGCGCTCCAGCCACCGCTCCGCAGCCGAGCCCTCGCTGTAGTCGGCCTCGGCGATGCTGTTCACCCGACCCTGCTCCTGCAGCACGGCAGCGTTCTCGAAGTTCTTTGCGCCGGGAGCGTAGACACCAAATGTCTTGCCACCCATCCGATTCACGACTGAGAAGCTGGGGATATCGCTGGGCCCGTCCGCAATGTAGATCATGTTGCGGATCGGGACTCGTCGCTGGTCCTCTGGGATCAGCGAGTTGACCGTCAGGGCGCCATCATCTTGAACGTTGACGCCCTTGTTGATCTCAAAGATCGCACGTGTCTTGCTCGTGTTGTCGACGGTGTAGCCCACCTGAGTGACCACGGGACTGCCTGGCGTCGGCAACTGTTCGAGGAACCCCGGTGGAGGAGCTGCTGGAAGCAACTCACACGCCCATACGCCGTCTACGTGTGAATGGACGGCGGAGCCGCGGATCATCGCTCTTAAGCCAGTCGAGACGATGTAGTGCTCGACCTTGATGTCGTGCTTCGCGTAGCGCGGCTCCTCGGTCACGAGCCGACGGGTCCGGTCGAAGAAGTCAGGGATACCGGGTGCGAGCTGGATCGCTGCGCCGAGCTCTGCGAGCCGCTCGTTGGTCAAGTTCGGAATGCGCCCCGCCCGGACATAAGTCAGTAGGTGGTTTAGGTAGATCGTGTCGGCGGACACCTCGCAGTTTTGGCCGCGATAGTACTCGGCAAGCGAGTTGACCTCGTTCCAGAAGGTCGCGTCATCGATGCCGTACGCGGCGAAGAGCGGCACCTGCATGTAGCCGTGCGTCAGAGTCTTGTCGAAGTCCCAGACCAGGGCGATGACGTTCTGGGTGTAGATCGCCGGCGGCACTAGGCACGCTCCACTCCACCGAATGCAATCGAACCGTCCCCCTGGTTCCACCAGGGCTGCAACTCACAGCTCGCGTCCCGCAGCGCTTCATGCGCGCGCCCCATAGCTGCCAAGGGCACCACGGCACATAGACGCCATGAATCCGCAAGCGGCCAGTCCCTCACTGCCTGCCAGGCGCTGTCGCTCGGCCCCGCAGTGGCCAGGACCACCTCGACACGTCGCAGCGAGGGCAGTCCCACGGTCCCGACTACTGAGTCCGAGTAACCGGATGGTTTGGTTGCCACCTCGCATTTGATACCGTGCCAGTCCCATGCCGCTGCTGCGGCTGCCAGCACCGTCTCCAGTTGCCCGTCATACGAACAGTCCTGAGTGTTTGAGCTCCGAGAGCCTGTCGGCGTTGCACCTGTCTCCACAGTCACAACCTACCGAAACTGCGCGCTCCGCGGGCTCACAAGGGACCGACGCTCCTATTCCGTGTCAGGAGAACCGCTGATCTAGCCTCGGTCTTTCATGGAGGTGTGGGCGTGGGGATCGCGGCCTGATGTGAGGTGGTGAAGGTCCTCGGGCATGGCGGCTGGCCAGGCCGACGCTGCCGGGCTGCGGTCCTCGGGTGGTGGGTAGGCAGGGGCGGGGTCAGGCTCATTCAGGGATGGCGGTGATCTTGGCGAAGATGGTGACGATCGCGGCCGCGCAGGGCCAGATTGGAGGGATCTTCAGGCGTCGTCGGCGTCCGCTTCCGGTGAGCCGGGCGGGGGTGTGCAGGAACCGGTAGCGCCAGGACACGCTCAGACGTCAGTTGAGGTACCGAACCTCTCAAACCCGGCGGCAATAGCCTCCATTGATGCCTCAATCGACGATCGTTGAGTGTCCACAGTCAAGATTCGTAGGCCCGCGGAGGCCGCACGGTCAACCGACCTGTGGTAAGCGTCAAAGAACCTACGGTTCGCTTCCTTGCCACGCTGCTCCTTGAGGGAAGGGTTACCGCGGTGCTCGATGCGCGCCCAACACGTTTCGAAATCCGCAAGGCAAACAATATTTAGCGCGTCTTGTCTTTCTTTTATAAGGTGGTCCACTAGGGCCGACAAATGGTATACATTTATACCAAGATAATCGGGCCAAGCCAACAGGCTGATGATCCCTCGGTCGCATAGGACCGTGCGCCCCCGGGCAACCGCATCCCGGACCAGCCCCCATCGTTCAACTTCGAGAGCGACCCTGAGCAGGAAGTCAGACTCAGGGACCAACCTGCCTTCCGGCCTCTCAATTGCCATAGCAATGTCACTGAGTTGACTTTCTGTCTTCCGTCCAATACAAACTACTTTTTGACCACCGAGTGGACCACTCGCCGCCGCGTTCATCAGTGTCGTCTTGCCACTGCCGTCGTAGCCCTCGAAGACAAAGACACTCCGGCCGCGCGATTCTTCAGCGGACTCCATCCATCTACACTTCCTCTCCGTCAATAAAATCCTGAAGCTGGCGCCTCACGAAGGGGGCATCAATAGATAGTCTGAGTAGTTCACCGTCTTCCAAGTCAAACACTCCAGACCCGTAGGTCCCCACATCCCAACTATTTATCGCCATGTGCCCAATGACGTTAATCGAGCTGTAGTGTGCAACGACGACGATTGACCTCAACTCCGAATCTGCTGCAAACCCCAGCAACATACCCAACCCACGTCCCACTCGCAGGGCCTGCTCCGCGAGACTTTCCTCCCCAAATTTGGGCCGCACAAACCTCTCGGCATAAGACAGTTCTAGGTAACCAGGATATTGGGCGGCAATGTCCGATTCACTCAAATCCTCCATCGCTCCGGAGTGGTAAGCCGTCAACTCGTGAATGACCTCGATAGGATGGTTTGGGGCGAGGAACGCCGCCGTCTCCAGACACCTTTTCAGCGGCGAGGATACCAACACGAAGTTCTGAATCGCCTCCACATAACGTCGAGAGTGCTCAAGCTGTCGCTCAAATCCCTCAGCCAGCGGCACATCGTAGCGCCTGCCCCATATGCCAACCTCGCGCCGGGTGCTACTCGCGTGACGAACCAGAACAAGCTCAGTTGACTCCATTTTCCCTTCTAACCATGGCCTATCGTTATGTCAGGAAACATGCGCAGCCCCGATTGGGGCGTGATGTTGACGTCGACCTTCCTGGTTGGTACGTGCGCCTTAGCCACTGTTTGTAGAACGAAGAGCGAGAAGAGGGCTGCTGGAAGAGCTGGAGGCGCCGCGCCAGCCGCCGCGCCAGCGGTTGCTGCGGTACCTCCTGCGGCTAGGAACCCCTGAACGACCCCTGGGGCTTTCTCTAGGACACGACTGAGATCAGTTGCATTCGAAATGAACCTCGGTGTAAGACCGAGCATGCCAACTTCCTTGCCGACCATGGATCGGATTGTCTGGGAGTACCGTTTAAGGGCCGCAACCATCTCCTCGCGAATAGTCGTTTCTTGAGGATTCGCTCGCCAGGCGCTCAACGATTCGAAGTAGCGCTCGGCAGTGGGGGCCGCTCTGATACTCTTCAGGACGTCGCCACTGACGTGCCGAAGGTGTTTCGGACGAGGAAGGCGAATTTCCATGGCAATACTAGCATCGCGATCACCGTACTGTCGGTTTTCGGGGTCGATCAGGTCCTCCCGCCACAAATCCAAGGCAGCCAAGTATGGCTTCCACCGAGGACTATTTGGAGCCGAACGAAGGACATCGGCCAAGCTTCGATTGTACAGTTCCGCAGCAATTGTATAGTAGACCTCAAGGTCGCGGGCGGCAGAATCGCCCACCGTGTCTCGCACTTGGTGAATAAGGCCCCCGACCGATTCGATTCGACCGCATTTGAGTCCCAGAACGCGTTCTCCAGACACTTGAATCATCTTGCTGAGGAGAAGGCCGTCGCCGCCGAGTTCATCGGAGGACCGCTCACGCGCAATTCGTAGCTCGTCAGTGATCCACTCCCGACTGCGAGCCCAGAAGCCGAGGTAGTCATCCGGGTCAACTTCTAACTCTAAGGCCACCGGAGCGGTCGGGCCGGCAAGATATCGATTGGAGATATTCGCGAAGTTGGCTGAGTTTTGGGGAGAAGACCAGTGCTCGGATGAGAACGGGGTGCGGTCGAGGCGCTTGGCTATTTCTAATGCGCCGGGATCAAATCCTCGACGGTCGCCCTTTTGCATTCGAACGAGTGAATCCTCAAGACTCGTGTCATCGTAGCGAGAGAACGGTATTATGAAACGATTCCTGAGCCCCACTTCGAGCCACGAATCGCGTGACGGATACAGCCCGAGATGCTCTCCCAACCACCTGCCGTGCAGAAGGTAATGGTCCGGAATGGCCAACTTTGGCTGTAGCAATAAATTGAGATAGAGACTCCGGTCGAAGGCGCTACGGGACACTGCGAATTGATAGAATCCGTGTCCAGCAGTGAAGAGCGTTGCTTCGGTCACTGATTCTCCTCATGCTCCGGAAGTCCCTCGATCACTGCGCGAATGTCATGGTAGCGGTTCAGCCCCGACCGTTCGGGGAGTCAGGTCCATGCAGGACAGCCGGGCGGCATGCTCGCAAGAGCGCAGCTCCCTGTGCATCGCTAAGGGAGATGTCGAACTGTCGGTAGCGGGCGCGGTCCTTGGCGGTCGGCTTCCGCCCTCGCCAGGCGGGTGAGAGGTTGAGGTGGGCGTGGGCGACGTGGACCCACTGCCAGGTCAGGCCGAGGTCGTAGCAGCCGTCCCGGGTGCCGGGCCGGTAGCGGCGGGCCCATACATCGAACCAGCGGCTCATCCCGCGACGGTGGCGGATCTTGGCTTCGGTAGCGCGGTAGTCCCTCCGTGGTGACTCCTCGCCGGCGCGCCATATCCGAGCCGTCCATTCGTCGGCGGTGATGAGCATGGTGGCCGAGCAGGCTCGGGCGCAGCGCACCCCCATCGGGCCGGGTATGCCGAGGGCTTCGGCAGCCGCGGCCCAGGACTTCACCTCCGGGTGCAGCCGGGCGAGCGATAGGGAGGCGAAGAGGCGGACTGTCGCTTCGCTGGAGTCGGAGGCGCCGGCGAGGTGCTCGAGGTACTGCTCGTGCGGGATGACCTGAGGGATGACGAGCAGGTTGATCGGCATAGGCGTTCCGTCGGATCGGGGGGTGTCGAGGTGGTGGGAGAGGCGCCGGTGCGGGGCGCGGGCGGCCATGACAAGGCGGGTCAGGGTGGGGGTCATGACGGTGCGGTCGCCCAGCCAGCCGAGCGGCCCGTCGTTCGTCGTCGGGGTGAGCTCGGTCCACGGCGTCAGCAGCGTGGCTGCGGTATCGAGGTCGCCGGCGACCAGGATCGTGTCCGCGGTCGCCAATGCCTCGCCACGCAGGGCGGGGTCGTCGGGTGGGCGCATGCCCCAGCGTGGTCCGCGGGTCGAGGTGCGGTCTGCGGCGACGAGGGCCAGGTGGACCGCCCATGGCGCGAGATCGCCGGCTCCGGGTTGCCCGGCGAGGTGAAGGAGGAGCGTGGTCAGGTGCCGTAGGTCGGCCAGGTAGGCCGCCGGTCTGGCCAACTGCCCCAGCACCTTGACACTCCGCCCGGTGAGGGCGGCGTCGATCCGGGCCTGAGTCGCGAGGACGGCCGGCGACGCCGGCAACCCGACGAGTGTGGTGAGGTCGCGCTGGCACTGCTTGAGCGGCCCCTGACCAAGCGGGTTCCCGCACACCGTGGCGGAGCCAACGCGGCGCAGGTGGGAGTGACGCTGGTCGCGGAACGGCCGCCCACACGACGGACATCCGGCGACCAGGACCAGAGCATGGTCGGCGCACGCGGTCACGAGGAGGAGTCGCCACGCGGTCCTCCAAACACCGGTCTCGGCGATGCATGCCGGGCAGATCTGGGTGCCGCGGGCGGGTGTCCAGCCGCGGGCGGCGACCTGCCGGTAGGAGTACCGGTCCATAGGGTCGAGGCCGGTGAGGTCGAGCGCGGTGCCGTCGAAGGAGGCCAGGGTCGCGGCATACACGACCTCCTCGTCGACGCGGGCGAGGGCCGCGAGTCTCGCGATGGTCTCCGCCGAGGGTGCAAGGGTGAGGTAGCGCGTGGTGGCTCCGCTGCGGCGGATGGTCGCTAGGAGCTGGGCGGTGGTCAGGCCGTTGGCATCGGCCAAGTGCTCCAGCCACGACTCGACGGATTCGCCGGGTCGTGGTGGCACGGAGATGGGCAAGGCCGCGTTCACGTCGCCGACTCCCGGGGTGGGCGCGACCCCCAGGCCCTGTCGTCCGGCAGGAAATCCTGGGGGTCACTTCCCGGTCCCTCGCAAGGGTGGGCGTCAAGAGGATGTCTACCACGGTCGGCCGGCCGCGCGATCGTGGTCGACGACGCCGCCGGGCCGGGCGCGCCGTCTGCAGGGGTGGTCATGCCGTTCTCCGCTGTCGCGGGTGACGTTGGCGGGCGTGGTCGAGGTGGCCATTGCGGTAGCCGTGGCCGGCGGCGATGCCCGTGTACCCGGACAGCTCGGCCAGGTCGGCGCACTCGTTCGCGATGGGGCAGGCGGCGCAAACGGCGGCGGGTTCTGTGAGCGCGGCCTGCCGGGCAGCGGTGGCGAGTGAGGCGGCATACGTGGTCTCCCAGCGGGCCCATTCGATGGTGAGGTCTTTGCAGTTGCCGTCGGCGAGGCTCCAGGCGGCATCGCGGGCGAGGGCTTCGCGGCTGATGCCTCTCACCGCTGGCTCCGATGCGAGCCGAGGCATCTGGTTGGGACGTGTGCCGTGGTGATGGTGATGCTTTCGAGGAGGTCGGCGTCGGGGCCGTACTGGCACAGGAGCTGGTGTTGGAGGTCGGCGCGTGCCTCGCGGGCGGCGTGCTCGGTCGAGTAGGAGCCGGCGATGTCGTGACAGTTCCAGACCAGCCATACGCGAGTCACGGAGTCGGTAACCGAGTGAGCGTCGGCGAGAAGCTCTTCGACGAGCATTCGCAGTTCTTCGGCGTGGTGGGCGTAGAAGGTGGCGTCCATGGCTGGGATGGGGGTGTCGGCCATTGCTTGCAGGATCCGCTCGGCGCGGGTGTGGAGATCTTCGTGGTCCGGCTCGAGGTGGTTCATCCATACCTCCGGGCGACGCCGGCGAAGGTGGCCCGGGCAGCGGGGATGGTGAGCAGGTCGGCGTCCGCGAGGAGCTGTTGGCCGGTCTCGTGCAGCAGCAGCCGGGTCTCGGGGTCGATGCGGGTGTCGAAGGCGTGGATATCGCGGTCGGGGATGTGGGGCCAGGGGCTGGAGCGCATCGGCCCGTGGGTGGACCTCGTCCAGATCCAGCCGAGGGCGAGGACGTCGCTGTCGGCGCTGGCCTGGCTTGGCGGAAGCAGCCGGGTGGTGCTGGAGGGCAGGTGGGTGACTGCGCGCAGGGTGTCGCGGCGTCGTTGGTAGTCGACGAGCCCGGCGGCGAGCAGGGCGTCGAGGGATCGGCCGAGCAGGTCGGCGTCCTGGTGGCGGAGGCCGGCTCCGTTGTGGATGGCGTCGATGAGCAGGCTGGTGGGTATGCCGGTCACGCCGAGGGCGGCGGTTGACTCCTCCGGCGTTGGGTCGCCGTCGTGGGCTTGGGTGATGAGCAGGTGCAGGGCGGTGGCGGCGCGGGTGAGCGAGAGCCACTGCCCGGGCCGCCGCGCCGGCGCGTCGCCGTCGGAGAACAGTGGCAGGAGTGCCGGGACGTGCCTGGGGTGCAGTCCGTCTTTGGTGGCGTGGTGGCGGAGGCGGGTGAGGAACCAGTCGAGTCGGGCTCGGTCTGCTGGGGTGAACTCGGCGGCCTGGTGCACCCGGGCGTGCGCCGGGCGTTGGCGCTTGTCGCGGACGAGTCGTCGGCCGCAGAGGACGAGTAGGGCCGCAACGGTGCGGGGATCCGGTGACGGGTAGGCGCCCCACATGCGGGCCGCCGCGACGTCGAGCCGTGGGAGGTCAGGGTTCGAGTCGACCAGAGCGGGATCGAGCATGCTGGCTGTGTGCTGGCAGCGGCGGCGGAGTCGGTAGAGGATCCCGCGGGCGCGCGGCTCGTCGATGGCTGCTTCGGCGAGGTCGCGCAGGATCTCGGCGAGCTCGAGGACGCGAGGGTGGGCGGGCGTCACCGTGTGTGTCGCTTCGGCTTGGACGAGGTAGCAGCGGCACCGGAGACAGACCGGCATGAGCGCGGTCTGCCAGAGCAGCTCGGTGTGCCCGGTGGTGAGGGTGCAGGCCGGGCAGACCCAGATGACGTCGAAGTGCAGGCGCCACCCGTGCCGCCGCTGGGTGCCGTGGCCGCGGATCGCCAGCGGATACCGGTTCATCGTCAACTGCCGCGCGGCACCGTTGTCGAGCCCGGCGAGAGCCGCGACGATGTCGAGTTCACGCGCGGGGATGTCGATGTCGTGCCGATACCGAGGCAGCACCCGGGCGCGGTGGATGCCGTTGGCGTCCGCCAGGCGCACGGCATACGAGCTGAGCGGCTCGGACGGCCGCGGTACGGGGCGCACGGGCAGGGCGGTCATGACACGGGCACCTTGACTCGCCGGCGCCGGGACGGCTGGGGCGCGACCGCGCGCAGCTCGGCCTCGCGGGCCATCGCGCGGGCGGACAGGGGGACGGCGTCGAGGTGGGCGGTGGTGATGGTGTCTGAGCCGTCGTCGAAGGCGGCCAGCAGGGCCTCGGTGAGCAGCAGGGCGGTGTCGCCGACGTAGCCCTGGGTGCGGCGCCAGATGTAGCCGGCGTGCTGGCGGGAGAAGATCCCGGCGGGGGCGCAGTCGAAGTAGGGCAGCAGCACCGTCTCGGCGTCTTTGAGGAAGCGTTGCCAGGTGCGCCGGTCGTCTTCGGTGGCCAGCGGGTATGCGGTCAGGGTGAGGCGTTCCAGGCGGGAGTTGATTTGCGGGTCGAGGTAGAGCGGGGACTCGTGCAGGTCGGCGCTGACGAGGATCATCGTGCCGCCCAGCTCACCGAGCTCGGTGTTGAGGTACTTGAGGAAGTCGAGCATGTCGCGGCTGTCCTTGTTGGACACATCGAGGAAGTGGCTGTCGTCGATGAGCAGCAGCCGCACCCCGTGCTGCCGGAACGCGTGGATGACCCGGGTAGTGGTGACCCGCACGAGGCCCTCGCTGGGGTAGCCCATCGTGAGCAAGAGGGCGGCGAGGACGTCGCGGATCTTCGAGGCGGCGCGCAGGGTGATGTACACGTGCGGGATCCAGTCCGCGGTGATGCCGGGTTCGGGATTCCAGGTGGGGCGTGGGTCTGCGCAGGCGGGGCCGAGCAGGTCGCGGTATGCCGCCTGGGCCCAGTCCTTGACGAACGTGGACTTGCCGACGGCGAAGGATGCGCTGACCGACCCGATCGCTTTCGCCCCAGGCGGGCGGAGCCGGTTGCGGTCCACGAGCCGGGTGAGGTGATGCGCGGCCCGCTGGGCGAGGACCGAGGGCAGGACGAGCCCGGTCATCGCGGTGGTCAGCTCGACCCAGTACTCGTCCTGCCCGGCCTCGGACATGGCGTCGAAGGTCTCGACCGGGATCGGGGTCGGCATCGGCCGGGGCGGGGCGGTGGCTTGCTGGTGCCACAGGCGGGCGTCCATCAGATGGCCTCGCTGTCGTAGTCGGGGAAGGCAGTGTCGAAGTCGAGCTCGGTGGGATCGGACGAAGGGGTCGCAGGCACCTGGGGGTCACGCGGCTTGCCTCCGGAGATGCGCTCCTCGACGAGCCGATGGGCTTCGGCAACCTCGGCGTGGTCGCGCTGGGACTGTTCCCAGCGCAGCTGTGCGGCGGACATCTTGGCGCGCCACTCGTCCGTGGTCGGTGCGGTGGTGAGCTCGCCGATTTCGTCGATGATCTGGCGCATGATCACGGTCTTGTTGATGGACCGGTTGCCACCGCGTTCGCGGATGCGTCTGAGCGCGCGGTCGAGGACGTCGTCGACGAGGGGGGCGTGGATGAGGTGGCGGGCCTTCCACGGGATCTCGTGGATCCGGTCGGTCTCGGGATGGCGGAACCAGAGCCTGGTCATGTCGCGGGGGTCGATGTGGAACGGGATCGCGTGGTCTTGGGTTCGGAAGGTGCCGCGGCGTACGGAGCGGAAGTCCTCGAGGACTTCGGCGTCGTAGACGAGGTTCTTGTGCTCGACACCGGCATGGCCTGGGGCGAGCCAGATGATGGGGAGGAACTGGAAGATCAGGTCCGGGTGCTGAGGGACGACGATCCGGCCGGTGGCGTCAGCGAGAGCGTCGTGCATCTCCAGTGGGGTGAGGCGAATGCCGGGGGCGCCGGGCAGGGTGAGGCCGTCGTGCGGCATCCGGTGGTAGTCGAGAGCCACCCAGCGCTTGAAGTGACGTTCGAGTTCCTCGGCGGTGAGGAGGGGTTCGTCGGCTTCGATGCCGATGAACCGGCCCCGGTGCTGGATGGAGCGGCCCTTGTACCCGGGGCTCTGCTGGTAGGCGCGCTCGAGGTCCTCCATCTTGCGTTCGGAGTGGGGGTTGTCGGTGGGCTTCTTCCCGCGGGAGAGGCGCAGCTCGATGCCGAACTGATTCATGAGGGCACGGAAGTGCTCGCCGACAAAGATGCTGCCGTGATCGCTGCGGATGGACGTCGGTGTCACGCCGGGCAGGTAGTGGACGCCCTGCAGCGAGGGCCCGGGGTTCAGCGCCGGGCGGCGACCAACATGGACTGGGTTGCCGCTCAGGTCGAGGGATTCTGGGATGCCGCTCCAGCGGAAGTCGTCGATGGTGGTGCCATCGACGACCATCGACAGTTGGCGCATGGCGTCGTAGACGAGCAAGCCGACGTCTATGCCGCGGGCACCTCGCGGGAAGACCCGGATGCCGTGGATGACGCGGGTGGCGATGGAGTGGATGATCCCGACTTCGACGTTGATGGCTCGTTCGCGCAGCGGGTCGAGGACGAAGTTGTTCGCGAGAGTGAGGTCCGTGGCCATCTCGCCGGGGTGTTGGGCTGGGTAGCTGTCGTGGCCGGCGACCTTGCGCAGGGAGTTCGACCGTTGGGCCCTGACCGTGGAACCGGTAGCGCGCCAGTGGTAGCTGAGGAACTCCTGCGTCAGCTTCTCGGGCAGGTTCGGGTCCTGAACACCTTCGTTCTTGAGAGCGACCCGGACCTGGCGCTCGATCTCCTGCAGGTTGGGTCGGCTTCGTGAGCCGTCGTACTCGGCGAACTTCTCCATGGCGATCCGCCGGAAGTAGGGGTCGATGGCGTCGAAGGCCTGTCGGTCCTTGATCGAGCGTCCGTCGATCAGCGCACGGAGTCCGCCGGTCGACCACAGCGTGTCCCAGCGCTGGAGAGTGCGCGGCGCGATCCTGTGGGTCTTCAGCTCGCCGTCATACACCCGGCGCATCAGCACCCGGTCGACGGACCTCTCGAAGCTGACGACCTTGCTCATCGCGGCATACCGGGCGGCGAGGCTGAGCCCGAACTCCGGCCCGAAAGGGGCGAAAGGCTCCCCCTGCTGGGCCAGCTCGGGCAGGCCGTAGCGGAACCCGGTTCGACATTCCAACACGCACTCCTGCTTGAACAGCGCTTCGTGCTGGACCGCCACAGTGAGCTGCTGCCACCACGGGAACAAGGAAGCATGCACCGCCTGGATCCCATCCCCGTCGACCGTGCGCACGTCCAGCTGGCTGTAGGCGACCGATCGTTCAGGACCCGTGGAGAAGCGCAGGCGCACTCCGTGCCGTTCGAGAGCGACGACGGCGGCGAAGCCGTCGGCGGTGAGGATCCGGGACCCGACCGTCAGGGCAACCACGCCGCTGCTCACGACATCGCGCCTTCGCAGACCGCAATGCGCGTGGCGCGGGTGATCGGCTCATCGAGGTCGATGGTGAGGGCGCCTGCCCACAGGTAGTGCCACATGGCGCTGGTCAGATGCCCGGCGCCGCGGTCCTCCCGCAGAATCGACCCGATGGTGGCGTCGGTCTCCGAGGACAGCTCGAGAAGTTGCTCCTTGGCGTTCGGATACCAGGGCATCGGGATCCGGTACGCCGTGAGCCACCGAAGGTTGTACCTGCGGACCCGGTCACCCCCGTCGAAGACCCGGTACAGCCACCCGACGTTGGCGCATGCATGCGCGGTCAGGTCCCGGTTCTCAGCGAACTTCTCGTCTTGCTTGTCCGTCGGCCGAACGTCCCAGAGCGTCACCTGGTCGTCACGGTCGAGTGACAGGAGGTCGGGCGTGTGGACCCGCGGTCGCCCTGCCGCAGTCACCAGCCGGAGACGGCATGGCTGGGACACCATCCACACCACGTCCTGATCCCGGTCGAGCTCGCGAACGAGGTCGTGCTCGACACCCGACTCAACACGGATCGAGTCGCTCAACGTCACAGACCACGCCTGCACCGGGATGTGACGGCTCTTCTCCGTGGACCGCGGCGTCCGGATCGACTTAAGCGATCGAGGTTCCGGCGGCCCGAGGGTCCAGTCCCATGCATTCGGGCCATCCGCGAACCGAAAGGTCCACGTCGTCACCCGACCCACAGGGGCTGGCCGCGGGCATGCAGCATCCATAGACTGACCCATGATGGTCCTTCGCTTGTGCCAACTTGCATCAGGTCCGTCACCAAGGGCGTGCCAGTTCGCAGCTGGTGCGCCCTCTTGGTTTTCACTAGGGCGCGCCGATGGGTCAAGTCCTGTGGGAAGCGTATCCCCGGCTCACCCTCAGAGCAAGAAAAAGTACGTACCAAACTCCGGTTCGATACTGTCGACTCAACGTATGAATGCATCTGCCTACACTGCGGGCTGCCCCCGGTCGCTACGAAGTTGCCTGAGGCGCCGCCCGTTTCTGCAGGTCAGCACAATACGTGTTTTTTAGGTTGACGGGTCGCAGCAAGACACGGAGGTTGGTATCGTGACCAGTGCAAGCAAGCTAACTGCGGGGTCTGACCAGCCCCAACCGACACGCGGACTGACCACCCGCACGACACCGGAGCCGAGGTCACGCTCATCTGGTGGCCGTATGAGACCTACCTACTCAGTGCTGCGCGACCGGCGTGGCACAGACCTAAGCCTCGAAACCGTCGCCGACGACCTAAAGGCGTGCCTCCAGCCGAGGCAGTCGGCAACCTGCATGAATCCCGACTGCAACGAAGAGTGCCAGTGGCCCGAAGGACGCGGGCGCCCACCGCTCTTCCACCATCGGTTGTGCCACGAGAAGTACCACCTGATTCGTCGGCGCCTCCTCGCCGAGCTGGTCGACATCGACAACGCTCTAGAACGCGAACCTCCGCCGGCCTCCGATGAGCGGGTCTACCTAGAGAACCAGGGCGCACGTCGCCGTTGGCTCCTCTTGCGTTACCCCGACCTGACAAGTGGAGACCGCAAGGAAGGAACTGGGAGCGAGCGAGCTCACGGCTCGCTTCTGGACCAGGCTGGATCAGGCTGACTGTCGCAGGGTCTCCCAGAGTTTCATCATCCCCATGATCCTCAGGATCTCCTCGCGAGACCGATCTGCAGCCAGCCGCTCGAGTCCGCGCTGCTGGCTGTCGGTGGCCTCGACAATGACCTCTTGGATCGTGTGCCAGAGGTCTGGCCCAGAGAAGAAGTCGACCTTGTTGTTGGCGACCGCTTGGGCGCGCAAGTCCTCGTTCTCGAGCATCTTGCGCAGAACAGTCTCCACCGCGGAGACTTGGTCGCCGTCGGATAGCCCGTCACCCTCGAAGAGAGTGTTGATGTGGGCGAGCACCTCCGACCAAGGCACCAACTCAGCCTCATGTCGGCCCCGCGAGCCGGCCGCCAGAACCGACGCGAGCCCGTCCGCCTGCCCTGTGCCCAGATCGAGCTGCTGCTCGGGCCGCTTGTGCAGGGCGTGGTGAGTCAGAGTGACGTCCGACAGGTCGATGGTGTCTTCGTGGCGGTTGGAGTCCTTGAGCGCCTCGGCGAGCAAGCGGGCGAATGTCGCCCGCTTCTCGAGCTCGATGTCCTCGTAGTCCACGATCGCAGCGAGGAAGTCATACGTGCTGACGAAGGTGCGCAGGTCCCGCCTGAAGGTGTCGAGCCGATCGGACTCGCTGTCGTCCCGGTTCTGCAGAGCCCGCCGGTAGGCCGTGTTGAACCGTTCCTTGACCGGCGCCAACGCGGCGGACAGCCGCCCCTGACTGGGCTTGGAGGAGCCGTCGCCCCAGTACGCCTTGGCGCACGCCTCGACGTCAAGGTCATCGAAGAGCCCAACCCCGGTGAGCTTGTCCCACTGGTCGAAGACGAGGTTGGGGTCGCTGGCCTGAGTGAGGAAGGCGCCCTCGAAGTAGACCTTGAACGCAGCCAGCACGTCGTCGGCGTCGTTCACGAAGTCGAGCACGTAGGTCGTCTTACCCGGGTAGACGCGGTTGAGCCTGGAGAGGGTCTGGACGCACTGCACCCCGTCGAGCCGCTTGTCTACGTACATTGCACACAGCAGCGGCTGGTCGAAGCCGGTTTGGTACTTGTTCGCGACGATGAGCACTTGGTACTCCCCGGTGGCCAGCGCCTCAGGAATCGTCCGTCCGCGTAGGTTCACGTTCATCGAGTGCTCGGTGAACTCCTCCGGCCCCGAATCGGGGTCGTCGACTGACCCGGAGAACGCGACCAAGGTGGCCACATCGGTGAGGTGATGCTCGGCGATGTACTTGTCCATCGCCAGCTTGTAGCGCACGGCGGACTTGCGAGAGTCAGTGACCACCATCGCCTTTGCGTTGCCGCCGAGCAGGGGGGCGACGTTGGCCCGGAAGTGCTCGACGATGATCGCGACCTTCTGGCTGATGTTGTACGGGTGCAGCTTGACCCACTGCATCACCGACTTCATCGCCTTGGACTTGTCGACCGTCTCAGAGTCGTAGTCCTGCCCTCCGTGGACGAGGCGGAACGCTGTCCGGTAGTTCGTGTAGTTCCTCAACACGTCGAGAATGAAGCCTTCCTCGATCGCCTGCTGCATCGAGTACAGATGGAATGGGACCTTGTCGACCTCCTCTCCGGTGTCTGAGGTGCCGAACATCTGTAGCGTTTTGCCCTTGGGCGTCGCGGTAAACGCGAAGAAGGATACGTTCGGCAGCGCGCCCCGCCCTTCCAGATCCAGGCGCACCAGGTCGTCCACGCCGACGGCGCCATCCGCGTCGGTCACGTCGTCGAGCACCTTGCCCGAGAGGGTCTGACGTAACTTGTTGGCTGACTCTCCGGTTTGAGAGGAGTGGGCCTCGTCGATGATCACCGCGAACCGCTTTCCCGCCAGCGCCTTCGACGCCCGTATCGCCTCGAGGGCATAGGGCACCGTCTGGATGGTGACGACGATGATCGCCCCACCCGTAGTCAACGCCTCGGTCAGGGCGTGCGACTTGGAGGCGAAGCGCTTGGAGAAGTCGCTGTCAGTGCCCTGCCCGATCGGCAACACCACGCCCCGCTTGTGGTCGATTTGGTAGATCGCGTCCTGCAGCTGATCGTCCAGCACTGTCCGGTCGGTGATCACCAGCACCGAGTCGAACACCTTGGACGATCTGGTGTCATGAAGCGTGGAGAGTTGGTGGGATAGCCAGGCGATCGAGTTGGTCTTGCCCGACCCGGCCGAATGCTGGACCAAGTACCGCTGACCTGGCCCCTTCTCCTTCGCGTCAGCGAGCAGTTTGGTGACCGCGTCGTGCTGGTGAAAGCGCGGAAAGATGACCGTCGAGGATCGGCTGACCCTGCCCGACGTCGGGTCCTTGCGCTTGTCCACCTGCACGTGCATGAACTTGCCGAGGATGCCCAACCAGGCGTCCTTGGCGAGCACCTCCTCCCACAGGTATGCCGTTTCCGCCCCGCCTGGGTTCGGCGGGTTCCCGGCGTGGCCAGCGTTGCCGCGGTTGAAAGGGAGAAAGCGAGTCTCTGCCCCGTCCAGACGGGTGGTCATGTAAATTTCGGAGTTGTCGACCGCAAAGTGCACTAGCGCGCGTCGACCAGGTGTAAGTAGCGGCTCTCGACGGCGGGTCGTCGGGTCGACTGGCGGGCGATCTTGGCGGTACTGCCGGATCGCCTCGTGGACATCCTGTTGGAACTCGCTCTTCAACTCGGCCGTTGCCACCGGAAGCCCGTTCACGAAGAACACCAAGTCGATCGAGTCGGTCTTGTTCTCCGAGTAGTACACCTGCCGGGCCACCCGCAGCTTGTTCTGGGCATACCGTGCCGTCGTCGACGGGTTCATCGACTCAGCCGGTCGGAACTGGCACAGATCCAGTTGCTTGGTGAACTTGAACCCGTACCGCAACGCGGCCAACGTGCCGCCACCCGCGTCGAGGGGGCGGTCCAGAGACTCGACCAACCGGTCCAAGAGCCGGTCCCGGTCCTTGCCGGACTTCACCAAGGTCGCGAGCGTGTCCGGCTGGGTTGCCTCCAACCAAGCGAACAAGTCCTCAGGCCATAGGGCGCGCGCTTTGTCGTAGCCCAAGGCGCCCGCCTCGTAGACCCATCCGTGTGCTTCGAGATGGGCGCAGAGCTCGTCCTCAAGCTGCCGCTCGTGCTCGACCGCCACGCCTCAACCTGCCTTTCCGTATGTCGTGACATCCAACCTGCCCGTGACGGCTGCGGTGATCAAGGCTGATCGCCGCTCTCGAAGGAGGTCAATGCACGTCTTCGCCGCTGTGCGCAGGGCACTCGCGCGCTCGTTGGCGCGACGAATCTCGTTGGCTGCTTCTCGTTGCTCGCCCAGAGATGGAGTCGCTATTGGCAGTGCCGCGAAGAGCGCCCAGTTGCGGTAGTCGGCACTTCGCTGCCGAACACTCCAGGCAAACTTCTCCAGCATCCCGGACACGCCCAAAGCCCGGATGTGGTGAGCCAGGTACTCGGCATCGTGACCTTCGCGCGCCCGGCACACGTGGTAGACGGGCGAGCACTTGCCGGACAGCTCCGCGACTCCCACTGCTCCAGCGAAGCCATCCAGGCCATGAAAGACCAGGTCTCCCGCCTCCACGCCTTGATAGCCATGCTCGGTGAACGACAGCGTGTAGCCCTCCTCCCGCCGACTTTCGCGGCTCGTGACCTGTCCATCCCGGTACGCGGTGACGATTGGTGCAGGCTCACGAGGCAGACGTTCGAGCCGCATTAGTACCTGTCCAATACGCGCCGATCTGACTCCCGTTGAGCGGCCAATCGTCCACACTTTGCGCATCGCATCCGCGCGTTCGTTAAGCAGGTCGAGCAGGTGCTCCTGAGTAGCGATCAGGGCGTCGATCTTCGCAGTCTCACGGTCGAGGAAGTCCACTACGGCGTCCTGGTGCCCGCGATCCCCTACGACAGGGATGGGCATTGAGGCCAGCGCGCCTGTGGACAGCTCCATGAACGTACTCCCGGTGCCTGCCGCCTGCAGATAGGGGCGTAGGTGCAGGAGGACGTAGCGGAGGTACTCGGATGAGACGAAGGGTCGCGGGACCAAGCCTCGGCAACCTTGGTTGAAAGCCATGGCGACCTGGTTGACGCAGACGTAGCCGATAGGTGCGCGCGTCGACAGGATGATCGACCCTGCGGGCACAACAGCGGACCCAGTCTCAAGCCCTCGGTCTGTGAGGGTGCGCTCAGTCACTCGAATGGCAGACCCGTCGTGCCGTCCGAGGTCAACTGGGGTGGCCCACGGGACCTCGCCGCCCCAGTTCGAGGCGTCTGCCGTGGGAGTACCACCGTTCACCACAGCCGCGATCCGCCGAAGAGGCACGGTTCTCACGAGTCGAGCTCCGCGAAAAGCCCTTGGATCTCGGCGATGAGCCCCTTGACGTCGGCGTCGATCTCCTCCAGCGGGCGGGGCGGGATGTACTCGTAGAAGTGGCGGGTGAAGGGGATCTCGTAGCCGGTCTTAGTCTTCGCGTGGTCGACCCAAGCGTCGGGGAAGTACGGGAGGACCTCTCGAGCGACGTGCTCGTCGATGTCCTGGCCAAGAGGCACGTTCTCCGTGTCGCGCAACTTGGGGTCGGGCTCTGGGTTGCCCTTGGCGTCTCTGCAGATCTCCGCTGTCTCGTCACGTTCGCTCAGTGCTGCATGGATGGCCTTGCGGACCGGAGAGCCGACCTGCAGACCCGCACTCCCGAGCGCCTTGCCCAGCGCTTGGTCGAACGCGGGCCGCGTCTTCCACACCGTGTTGCGGTCGAGGGTTTGCAACGCGCGACGGAGCTGCTCCTGCGTGACCTCATCCAGCTTCTGGACAGCCGAGGCCTCGATCGCCACGTCGATCCGATCTGCGGTGGCCGTGAAGGCCAGGCGCAGCGGACGTTCGACGGTGATGGTTCGGAAGCCGAACGCCTCACCCGGAAAGACCATGGAGCGCTTGTCGTCGGCGTTTTCGAATGCGGCATACAGCTTGACGAGAGTCTCGATGTCCGCCGGCGCCAGTTCCTTGCGCTTGGACCCCAGGGACTTGCGCATCTTGGTGAACATTTGCGAGCCGTCGATGAGCTGGACGTAGCCGCGCCGCTCAGCTGGCTTCTTGCGGTCGAGCACCCAGATGTAGGTCGCGATGCCCGTGTTGTAGAACATGTCGGTCGGCAGCGCGATGATCGCGTCGAGCAGGTCGGACTCGATGATCCACCGGCGAATCTCCGACTCGCCCGACCCTGCACGACCGGTGAAGAGCGGGGATCCGTTCAAGACGATCGCGGCCCGACCGCGAATGTTCTCGTCATCGGGGTCGACGGCCCGCATCTTGTCGATGAGGTGGAGGAGAAACAGCATCGACCCATCTGAGACAGCGGGAAGGCCTGGGCCAAAGCGTCCGTTGAAGCCGAGCTGCTTGTGCTCCTTGACGACCTCGCGCTGGGAGGTCTTCCACTCCACGCCGAACGGCGGGTTGGACAGGCAGTAGTGAAAGTCCTTGCCCGCATGCGCGTCGTCCGTGAGGGTGTTCCCGAGGGCGATGGCGTCCACGGGCTGACCCTTGATGATCATGTCCGCCTTGCACACGGCATACGAACTTGGGTTGATCTCCTGGCCGGCCATGAGCAGGCGAGCGGCAGGGTTCTGCTCGCGCAGGTGCTCGTCCATGGTCGAGAGCATCCCCCCGGTGCCAGCCGCCGGGTCATACACGCGACGGTTCACGGCCTTGCCCGGGCTGGTCGCGTCCTCGTCACCGACCAGCAGCAGGTCGACCATCAGCGCGATGACCTCACGAGGAGTGAAGTGCTCACCAGCCGTCTCGTTGCTGGCTTCGGCGAACTTGCGGATCAGTTCCTCGAAGACGGAGCCCATCTCGGTGTTGCTGACGTGCTGAGGGCGCAGGTCGAGCTTGGCGAACTCCTGGACCACCAAGTACAGGGCATTGGCCTCCTCGAGCCGCAGGACCTGTTCTTCGAACCCGAACCGAGTGAAGACGTCGCGGACGTTGTCGCTGAAGCCATCGACGTAGGACAGCAGGTTGGCCCTGATGTTGGCGCTGTCACCCGTCAGCGACGGCAGGGTGTAGGGCGAGGTGTTGTAGAACGAGTACTTCGCGGCCTTGCGCAGCTTGACGTCCAGGATGTCCTTGGCACTCCGGTCGCCCGACCGCTTCTGCTCGGCCAGCACGGCATCCTTCGTCGACGCGAGAACACAGTCGAGCCGGCGCAGGATAGTCATCGGCAGGACGACGTCACCGTACTCCTTGGGCTTATATGGCCCGCGGAGCAGGTTGGCGATGGACCAGATGAAGTTGGCGTCCGGCTTCGACGGCAAGGTGGGGCGTCCTCTCGGTGATGGGTGACCCCATCCTTGCCCACCATCGGAGCCTCACCGCGGGGCGCCCTTGCCCGCGCTGTTCGTGGCGCGGGCAAGGGCGGTGCTCAGGCCGCCTGGATCAGCACGAAGCCACGACGACGGCTCTCTTGAAGGTTGTCCCTCAGTTGGCGAGCTACGAGGTCCTCGAGACCTGCCGGAACATGGCAGCCGCACGACGAGGAGCCGCCACTGCCGTATCCAGCAGGAGCTGCTTCCTCGCAGCGCAGCTCCTCCGGCACTCCTCGCGTGAGGGTGACGCACAGGTCGTGCTCACAGCCGCGACCCACCAACTTGACGTGACAGCGATGAGGCGACATCGCAACCTCCTTCCCGGCCCCAGTTAGGCCGGATTCGGGAGGCCTCTAGACTTGGCGACTGCTACATCTAGGTTGCCTAGGTGGCCTCCGGCGGGGCGAGCGTTGCAACCGCTCGCCCCGCTTCTTTTGTGGACATGAACCCGTCAGAGACGGCGGGCCCATCTTGGCGGCCACCACTGACAACCGCCGGGCTCTCAGGTGCCGGCTGGCGACTCGAAACGCTCAGCGACGCGGCCATGCATAACTGGACCTGATGATTCACCGCCTTTTCATAAGCGCGTGAGTACGTTACATACGGCGGCTGGCTGCGCAAGTGTCGAGATGCCGCGAAGACTGCACGGTGGTCAGCAAGCTACTTTGCACAGCTCCCGGTCTGGAGCGACCGTGCGCAAGATCCGCCGCCGCCGTTGCGAACCGGGCCCCATTCGGTCGGAACCGTCTCGTGCGCCGGCGCCACCTGACCACGGGGTGTGTCCGGTTGGCGAGTGCCACCAACGCTCGGCAACCGGGTCTGACCGGCCCCGGCGAGGGACATCCACCGGCGCCTCATGGTCGCGAGGTTGGCGCTGATCGCGACGAGACTGGCTGGAATCCGGGCCTTTAGACCATCCCCCGCCACTTCGACTCCATGTCGCTGATCTTCGAGATCAACTCGGAGCGACGCGACTTCATGCTGCTCAGTTTGTTCGACAGGTTCGAGACTCGGGCGTTCTGTTTCTCCGCGATCTCCCATCGGTGGGGGTGGTCCCAGCGGGGTGAGGGACGTGAGAGGGCGTCGCTGTACTGCCGTTCGGTGTTGTAGATGGCGTTGTCGAGGTTCGCCAAGGAGCCTCTCATCCGGTCGATGCTCTCGCGGAGGCGTTGAGCGCGCTCGCGTTTGCCTTGTTCGAAAGCCGCCTGACTGTTGTGGTGGAGAGCATCTCTGGCGGCCTGGAACTGCTTCCACAGTGCGTCTTCATCCTCCCGATATGCCCGCCCGGCAGCCTTCCACTCGTCCGTCAGGGAGCGCATTCGCTCACGGCTGGCCTTGAAGTCCGGCCCGTGGGCCAGGGACTGTGCTTGAGACACGATGGCTTGCTTGCGGGCCTTCGCTTTGGCTTGGTCGCGTTCCCGCTTGGCTCGGTCCTGCTCTCGACGCGAGCGCAGCGACGCCTGCGCAGCCTGGAACTGGCTCCAGAGCCGGTCTTCGTCCGCTTTGGGTGCTCGTCCCGCCTTCTTCCATTCGTCCATGAGTGACTGCATCTGATCGCCAGCGGCGCGTAGGTCAGCCGAACCTGCAACGGACTGGGCTCGGGACACGATGCCGTGCTTCCTCGAAAGCGCGGCCTTCGCCTCGCGGTCTCGCTCATCGAAGTGACGCTGGCGGGCGTCCTGAAACTGCTTCCGGGAGCGCTCGAAGGACGACCACAGCCGGTCTTCATCGTCGCGAGCAGCCCGCCCCGCCTTCTTCCACTCGTCCAACAGGGCTCTGAAGCGGTCGCCTGTGGCCTTCCAGGCCGTGGACGTGGCCAGGCGTGATGCCTCGGAGACAACGCGTTCCTTGATCCTCCGCGCGTCGTCCTCACTGCGTTTGCGGTGAGCAACGAACTGCTCCCGCGCTGCTTGGAACTCGGCCCAAAGCCGGTCCTCGTCGGCACGGTCTGCCCGCCCAGCCCTCTTCCACTCGTCCATGAGGGCACGCATCCGATCTGCCGATGCCTTGTCCTCTCGACCCATGAGGTCGCGTGCTTCGGAGATCAACCGCTCCTTGGCGTACTTGGCTTGCTCGCGTTGACGGTTCTGTTCATCGAAATGATGCTGCCGGGCGTCCAGAAACTGCTTGCGGGCGGCAAAGAAGCGGTCGCCAAGGACACTCTCCGTGGATCGGTCGGCCCGGGTCGACTTCCACGTGTCGGTCATCGCCTTGAAGCGGTCTCCGGTCGCCTTCCAGTCCGTGGAGGAGGCGAGCCGCTCAGCCTCCTGCGCGAGGTCCCACTTGACTCGGGCGGGATCGCCCGATGGCCACCGGTCAGGCTGGTCGAGCCCACGGTGGACGTCGGTCTTGCCGTCTCGCTCTAGCACAGAGGTGGGGATGCCGTCGTGGCCGATGTAGTGCTGGACGATGCGCGCCGGACCCGAGGGAAGGTGGCCCTCATTGACGGTGACTTCTCCGCCCACCTCACGGTTAAAGATGACCTTCCCGTCGCCGCGCCGATACTCCGGGAAGTGTTGCGCTGCCGTGTGGGTGTGCTGCTCGTTTTCCTTGCTCATTGCCATCCCGCTGAGGTGCTTATGCCCTGGTGCACTCGCGTTACCGGGGCTTACGTGTCAAGTGGTCGAAGAGTGGCTCCAGGTCCGAGTAGTCGTCGACCTTGGCACGAAGGTCGGTGGCGGTGGCGTGCTTCCAGAAGACCACGGTCGTGGGGATACCCCGCTTGGCCAGGGACTCCACGGTCGGCAGGTAGTCCCGGTCGCCACTGACCAGGACGAGCCGATCCTTGCGCTCCGGTTTCATGTAGAGGAACGAGTCCTCCATGATCTGGGTGGCGATGGCGACGTCGACCTCCTTCTCCTTGTTGGAGAAGTTCCGGTCGAAGGTGAAGACCTCGAACCCTTCCTTGCGGGCCAGGTCCCAGAGGCTGTCGTTCGGCGGTGGACGAGAGCCGAACAGGCTCGACCTGCCGATCTGTGCCGTGTCCGGGCAGACGGCCTCGTAGAGCCGCCCAAAGTCATAGGTCCACGTCTGGTCGGTTATGTGCCTGGTCATCGCGTCGTGCAGGCTGGTTGCCATCCCCTTGCGGACAGCGCTCATCCTCATGCCCTCGATCCACACGTTCGAGTTGTCTACGTAGACGAACAGCGCCATACCGTCACGCTACGCCTCGGATGCTGCCTTTGTGCCGGGCTCTGCTGCCGTGCGATCACTTTGGGCGGTCGCATCACGTCAGGGCAGGGTGAAGTGGTCCGAGCACGCCTTGCTGCCCTTGCCTGGAGTATTCACGGCGGGTCGGTTGGGGTGGTCTTGGACGGGTGTCGGCGTGGGTGAGGGTGCCGCTGACCTGCGGCGCGGTCTTGCCAGACGTCCACGACACCCCACGCGTCGAGCTGTGCCATCCGGGCGCTGAGGTCTGTGGCGGCGAGCAGGTTGGCGGTGTCGCCCCCGTGGTCGACGGCCCGCCGAGCCAGCAAGTCCGCCAGCTCGTCTCGACCGACCCCGGTGAGCGAGGTCCGCTGCCGTTCCAGCAGTACATCAACGATCAGCCGGTAGAGGGGCGCGTGCGGCTCGGTGAGGTAGGAGGCAACATCGAGTCGCCCCGGCAGGCCCGTCAAGGCCCAGCGCGCGATGACGCTGTCGTCCAGCTCGGCCCGTTGCGGGTACGGAGTCTGCCCGGAAGTCACATCTGAAACGTTAACGCCAGGCGGGGACAGCGGCGACGCAAGCCGCAACAGGCCAAAGTCTCCGGGCTTGCCAGGACGGTTCAACCTGCAGACCGCCGCGATCTCGCCTATGCCAAGTAGGCCGCCCGGGCGGCTTTCGCCTTCTCCCAGTCCTCCTTCAGTTCTTCCACGGTGGGTTTGGTGCTCATGTACTCGGCGGCGTGCGAGTGGCCGGTCATACGATCACAGGCCCGAGCGAACAGGGGCTCGATGACGGCGACGGCCGCGTCGAACCGCGTGGTGTCGATCTTGGAGAGCCGAGTCATCATTACGTTGGCGCGGTAGCGCTGGGTGACGTTCTGCAGCAGTTCTTGCTCGACGAACGCCTCGCACCAGGCGCGGATCAGGTCGTAGGTCTCCTTGATCAGGGCGTCCTGCAGGACCGGCTCGGCGCCGGGGATGGCCTGCAACTTCATGTTGATCCGCTTGGCCAGGTCAAGAGCGGTGTCCAGTCGCGGTTCGACGTCGGGTGCGAGGACGCCCTTGGTGGCTCCGCCGTCGCGGACCTCGTAGATCTTGGCTCGCAGCTTCTTATTCTGACGTGCCGAAATGAGCGCGGAGGCGAACATGATGTTGTGCGTCAAGACGATTACCTGGTGGGTTTCGGCGAGTTGCTGGATCCGTGCGGCCACCTCGTCTAGGCGTCGGTAGTCCAGGCTCGTGACCGGGTCGTCGAAGACTAAGGGCGCCTTGGTCTCGCGCATCCTGCTCTCGGCCAAGAAGTCCGCGATTGCCAAGACCTTCTGCTCGCCCTCGGACAACACGGACGACGGCTTGTATGTGGCCACAACCTTCTTGCGCTGCGCCTGACCGGATCGGCCTTGGAAGGTCAGCGCCACCCCAGGAGCTCTGAGCCGGGCGCACTCGTCGGCGAACAGGCCCTCGAAGTTCTTGTTGACCAAGTCCTCGCTGGCGAGCTTGGACTGGATGGTCAACTGCTTGGCGGCACCGTTGGAGATCACCTTCGAAAGCTTGTCGAGCTGGTCGGCACGCCTGGCACGGCGCACATACTCGCCAGCCGCTGGCAGGTTGCGTGCCAACTCGATGCGGGCGGTGAGCTCAGCCAGCTCCTTCTGCTTGGAGGCCATCAGCGTGACGGCGTTGGCCTTGTCCTGGGCCAGCTTCTCGGCGGTCTTCTCCGCCTCCACCGACAGCCTGTCTAGCTCGGGCAGAAGCACGGTCGCGGCCGCGGGCGTTGTCTCGCGGGTCAGTGCCTCCCCGCTGGTCGTCTCCTCCAGGGTCGTCTGGGCGCTTTGCAGCGCAGCCACGGTTGATGGTGCCCACGCGGGCGCGTCGTCCAGGGCCCCCTGCGCCGTTGCGAACTCCAGCGCCGCGGCTAGATCTGTGCCGTCCAGCGGCAGACGCGCGTCGCGCAGGGCGATCTGCGCGGCGGACAGTTGTTGGGTAACCGTTTCGTCGAGGAAAGTGCGGTACCGCTCGACCAGATCCAGGGCGACGGCGCCAAGTTCCTGGGTGCAGTACAGGCAGATGTCGCCGGCTTGCGGGTAGTGCTCAGCGCCAAGGTGCTGGCGGTAGATGTCGGCGGCGACGATGAACTGCTGCCATTCCTCATCAGCTGCCCCGGGTAGCTCGCTCTCAGTGAAGAGGAGCTCACGAGCAGCCGCTCGGCGCCGCTGCGCATCGGACAACGCGTCTCGCGCGGCAGCGTAGAGCGAGGTGTCGTACTGACTCAGCACGCGCAGCACCTGGACGAGGCGTGCTAGATCGCGCCGACTCTGTTGCGCATTCGTCAGTAGAGCGTCGAGCGTGTTGGCGCGGAGCGCCTCGACCTCGCTCTGGAGGCGGTCCCGGCGGGTTTCGGCGTCGTTATCGACGGCCGCTAGGCGTGTCAGCTCGCCCAAGTCGGACGTAGTTCCGAGGGTCTCGATCATCGGGTAAATGGTGGTGCCGCGAGCGAACCTAGCCAGGAGTGGGTTGGCGCCGGGCTTGAGCGCGGATACCTCAGCCCCAATCATCCGCTGTATGCCACGGATGCCTGCGGCCACGTGGGAGAACAGGGCTAGCTCGGCGGGCGTGTAGACGTACCCGAGGTCGCTGTCGACGTGAAGGGAGACGGCGGCCGCGTCGAACACGCTGATTCGGGTGAAGGGCGCCAGGCCGGCTTGGTTCTTCCACTGGACAGTGTGCTGCTTCCCGGCAAGGTGGTAGGTGATCTGCGCCGAAGGTACGGTTCCAGTGTCTGCGGGAGTGTGCGCGTTCGGGAGTATGTCCTCGGGCGTGCGGACCGCGGAGATGCGCTTCAGGATGCGGGCGTAGCCGGTCTTGCCCGACCCGTTCTGCCCGAACAGGACGGTCAGGTCTGCGTCGAACTCCAGGCTTTGGTCGGCGGCGAGTGCGTTGACGTGCTCGACATGCTGCAGGCTGGTCAGCTCGAGGATGTCGTCCTTGGTGGCCTCGACTTCGTCGAGAACGAGCGTCGGCACCTCTGGCTGCGGCTGCCCGGATAGTCCCTTCTCGGCGAGGAACGTGGCGTAGACCTTCTCAAGGATGTCTTCTCCGGGTTCCTGTCGGGACAGGATGGTCTCGGCCACCAGTTGCCGGACCCAGGCATCTTGCTTGTTCGCCCAGTCCACGAGCAGACGCCTGGGGGTGGCGTCCGCGAGGTTGACGGCCATGACGTCGTCAGTCAACGCAGTCTCCGTTCATGGCGAACGGCCTGTGCCGTGGAAGTCGCCGACGTCATGGTCAGGTGGGGCAACATCATGCCCTCTTGTGGAGGGCGTAGGCGAGTTCGGACTGCTGCCTATCGTCGAGGGAGGCTTCGAACTGGCGGTAGCGGGCGCGGTCCTTGGCGGTGGGCTTCTCGCCGCGCCAGACGGGTGAGAGGTCGAGGTGGGCGTGGGCGACGTGGACCCACTGCCATGTGAGAGCGAGGTCGTGGTCGCCGTAGCGGGCGCCTGGGCGGTTGCGGCGGGCCCATTCGTCGAACCATCGGGTCATGCCGAGCCGGTGGTGGATCTTGGCTTCGGTGGCCCGGTAGTCGCGGCGTGGCGTCTCTTCGCCGGCCCCCCAGATCCGGCTCTTCCACTCGTCCGCGCTGACGAGCATGGTGGCCGAGCAGGCGCGGGCGCAGCGCACTCCCATCGGCCCGGGCATGTTGAGCGCTTCGGCTGCCGCGGCCCAGGACGTCACGTCCGGGTGCAGCCGCGCCAGCG
>JAKOZM010000565.1 GCA_029779995.1 Actinomycetes bacterium | reverse complement strand
CCGGCGTCGATCGTGCCTGGACCGTTGACGACACCGACGCCGTGTTTGGCGGCCAGGCCGCTGCGGGGGTGCACGAATGCGGCGTACCCCGCAGGCAACGCGATAGCCACGCCCGTTGGCACCAAAGCCCGCTCACCCGGCGCGAGTGTGACATCGGTACGTGCGTACAGGTCCAAGCCGGCGTCCCCAGGATGAGCGAAGCCCGGCAGCGGCAAATCGGCGTCGAGACGGTGCACCAGCAGGTTCACGGGTTCACCTCAAGACCCTCGCCGGTGCGCTGATGAGCGGCCCGGGCGACGTCCTCAGCACGACCGTTGGCGACGAAATGGGCCAGCGGGACCTGCAGGAACAAGGCGGAGGCGGTGAGGGCCACGGGTCCGTCGGCACCCAGGCGCCCGACGGCGCGCGTGTAGACCTTGCGCCCGGACTGCCCCACCAGCCAGGCGTCGATGTGCAGCACCGAACCGACCGGGACAGGACGGCGGAAGTCCGTTTCGAGCCGCGCGGTGACGGCCGGTGCCAGCAGTAGCCAGTTCAACGCGCCGAGGGCCTCGTCGAAGGCCGTACTCAGCAGGCCCCCGTGTGCCAGGCCGGGGGCTCCTTGATGATCCTGGGTGACGTCGAACGTGGCGTGGATACTCAACTCGCCGGCAGTGACGGTCATGTGCAGTCCGGCTGGGTGGCCGCGACCGCAGCCGTAGCACATGTCGTAGTGGCTGGGCACCTGCTCACCCACCGGTACGGCGTTCGGGTGCCGTCCGGGGAGTACCGAGTCGGCGGGTGGAGAGGTGGGGCTATCGGGCCAGGTCAACGCGGGTGCCACGACCCGATCCTATGACCGCGTGCATGGGCTGCCCGGGGGGTGGGGAGAATTGTGGTCATGACGTATCGCGAGGTCATCCGTCCCCCCTGGTGGCTGTATGCCACCGCGGTCATCTTGGTCCTGCTCTTCAGCTTCACCTTCGCCGCTGTCATCACCCTGCCGGTGGCAGCCGTGGTCTTCGTGCTGCTGTCGGGCGTGGTCCTGTGGGTGGTGGACCGCCGCAAACTCGTTCTTTACGTCGATGAGACCACATTCCACGTAGGTGAGGTTGACATCGCTCGCGACGACATCCTGGACGCGGTAGCCCTGGACAGGCAGGGCCTGTGGGAGGTTGCCGGTCCGGACGCCGATGGCAGGGCCACGATGGTGCTGCGCAACTTGGCCACGAAACAGGGCGTCAAGGTGGACCTCGCCAGCGGTTCCAGTCCCTACTGGCTGATCAGCAGCAGGAAGCCCAAGGACTTGGCGTCGTGCCTGAATCACGGCGCCTAAACCCGCCGCCACGCCGATAGGATCGATGTAAGCGACCATCCCCAGGAGGCACCTATGAACCCGCGTCTATTGACCCCTCTCGTATCCGCTGGCGCCGCCTGGGCGACTCGCAAGGGACTCAATACCGCCTACGCTCGCCGCCACGAAGGTGTCGTACCCAATCGCGACGACACCCAGGTGCCGTTCCGGCAGGTCATATTCTGGTCGATCGCCACGGCAGTCGTGGTGGCAGTCGTCGACGTGGCCGTGCAGCAGGGAATGGCGCGCCTCGTGGAGCGCCGGGAGCTCGCCGCATCGTCCTGAACCCCTGAACAACGTCGATGCCGGGTTCTTTTCAGAACCCGGCATCGTTATGCTCGCGGTCTAATCGAACCGCTTTGCAGCGATCAGTCGGCGCACTCAGTGCAGACCAGCATTCCGTTCTTGTCGCTGGCCAACTGGCTTCGGTGGTGCACCAGGAAGCAGACAGAACACGTGAATTCGTCCTCCTGCTTCGGTACCACCTGGACAGTCAGCGCCTCGTTGGACAGATCCGCCCCGGGTAGCTCGAGGCTCTCCGCAATCTCCGTCTCGTCCTCATCGACCCCACCGCTGACGGTCTTGACACGACCCTGCAACTCCTCCAGGGAGTCCTCGGCCATCTCTTCATCAGTCTTGCGCGGCGCGTCGTAATCGGTAGCCATTCCCTCTCCTGCTCATCTGTTGACGGTCGATGCAACACCGCGGGGGACAATTTCATGCCCGAAGTGGTTTCGAGCCGAGATGTTGCCATATTTTCCGTCTCGAAGACAGACCGACGGCGGGATCCATACGTAACGTTGGTCACATTGCCATCAGTGTCACCCCCCGTGGTGAGATGACTGCATGCCACTTTACGCGCTTGGCGACCGCCTGCCCACGATCCACGCCTCCGCTTTCGTGCATCCTGATGCCGTCATTATCGGAGATGTGACGATCGGAGCGTTGTCCACGGTCTGGCCCACTGCCGTTTTGCGCGGTGACCACGGCTCGATCCGCGTGGGCGAGCAGACCTCCATTCAGGACGGCACCATCGTTCACTGCACGAGCACGCTGGACACCGTGATCGGCAGTCGCGTCGTTGTCGGCCACAACGTCCATCTGGAAGGCTGCACGATCGAGGACGATTGCCTGCTGGGCTCGGGCAGCGTCGTGCTGCACCGGGTCATCGTGCGGCAGTGGGCTCTCGTCGGGGCGGGCGCGGTCGTCGCCAACGGGACCGAGGTCCCCAGCCATGCGATGGCGCTGGGCGTGCCCGCGGTCATCAAGCCCGACCGCGTGCGTGAGGGCGACTTCAACCAGGCCGTGTCGACCTACGTGGGGAACGCCAGTTGGTATGCCCGCGACCTGCGTCGCCTGGACTAGGGCCCGGCTGGGGCAGGGCTGCCCTTTCGAAGGCACCGTCGACGACTCCCACGGCCAACGCGTTCGTCCGGTGCCCAGCCGTTCGGCGTGTCGCGACCGAAACTGACGAACCGCTGTACCGCGGACGAACGTCTGCCAAGACCGCGGCGAGCCATTCGTCCCAGCCCACAATTACGCGGCGGAGGCGACCCCCACCCCTCGACCTACCAGAGCGCGATGGCGATCTCAGCCCAAGCCAACTCCAACGACGCTGCCCAGCGCGTACGTCACCGCTGCCGCGCCACCGCCCACGAGCACTTGCCGAAGGGCCGAGCGCGCAACTCCCAAACCCGAGAGCCGACCGACCGTGCCACCGACGAGCACCATGGCGGCCAACGCAAAACCGATCGCCAGCCACAACGCACCGACGCCGGTGAGGAACAGGTACGGAACCACGGGGACGAGGGCGCCAGCCGCGAACGCCAGGAAACTGGAGGCGGCCACCTTGCGTGGATTGCCCAGGTCATCGGGATCCAGCCCGAGTTCCTCGCGGGCGAGGGTGTCAAGGGCCGTCGCGGGATCAGCCATGATGCGTTCGGCAGTACGGCGCGCCGTCTCCTTGTCCAGTCCCTTTGCCCGGTACAGCAACTCCAGTTCCCGCTGTTCCTCCAAGGGTTTGTCGCGCAACTCCTCGGCCTCCAATCGCAGTTCCCGACGGAAGAGGTCGGTCTGGCTGGCCACGCTGACGTACTCACCGGCCGCCATGGAGAACGCTCCCGCCAGAAGCCCTGCGAAACCTGCGAACAACACAGTGGCGGACGACACGCCCGAGCCGGCGAAACCCATCACGAGGGCAGTGTTCGACACCAGTCCGTCACTGACACCGAAGATGGCCGCTCGCAGAGCCCCGGACTTGTCGGTCCGGTGCCAGGGCTCGGCCGCATTGAGCGTGCCTCGGACGTCATCCTTATCCGTCGGGGACGACGCGAGCCCGGCCAGCACGATCGCATGCGCGCGCTCGTCGTCACTCATGCCGGGCAGGGCGTCGGGCTCGTTGTCGTACATGCCCACGGCCTCCCGCTCGGCTCGTTCGAGGTCCCCGAGCACAGCGTCCAGACCCATCTGTCGCGCACGGGCCAGCACGTCGGCATCACCGGGCTCCAACTCGTCTGCCGGGGCCGGAATCGCCACCCCGGCTGTGTGCAGCAGCGCCATCCAGTGCGCCGCGTGCCGGTCCTCGATCGCGGCGAGTTCCAGCAGAGCTTCCCGGCGCTCGCCGTCGGTGAGGTCGGCCAGCGCCCGGTACATGCGCCCGGAGGCCCGCTCTGCCGCCAAGTAGCGTTCGTAACGTTCAGTCGCTCCCAACGCCGACCTCCCGCAGTGTGGCGCACAGCGTCTCGAACAGGGCCGGATTGGCGGCGACGGTCATCGCATTCGAAGCGGGCTCATCGCCGAGCAGGCCGCCCACCCGGGCGCCAGCCCCGGAGCAGATGGCCATGGCCCCGGCCCGGTCCCACAGATGCGTGCCGCGCTCGAAGTAGGCGTCGACAACCCCCTGTGCGACCCAACACATGTCAACCGCGGCCGCCCCTGCGCGCCGGATGTCGCGGATCT
Source organism: Actinomycetes bacterium (assembly GCA_029779995.1). Next base: position 918 of record JAKOZM010000565.1, on the reverse strand, counting down.
GAGGCAGCAATGCGGCCACCTGAACTCCCTGCACCGCCCGCACCTGAGCGTCATATCCAAATCCTGTGGCCACCAGAGCGGCGGACACCTCCGTCACCCGGCCGCATCTGATGGGACGGCCGTTGGCCTCGGCGAAATCATCGGCGATCCCGCGCCAGACGGTTCCCAGTGCTGGTGCGTGGACGACTCCCACCGTCGGCCGGTCGTCAATGAGGACGCCCACACTGACCGCCCACGAGGGAAAGCCGTACAGATAGTTCACCGTGCCATCGAGCGGGTCGATCACCCAGGTGACCCCCGTGGTCCCATTGCGACTGCCGCCCTCCTCCCCCAGGATCGCATCGTCAGGACGCTCAGCCAGGATCGTGGACACCAGCAACGCTTCGCTGCCCTGATCCATCTGGGTCACGATGTCGGTCTGCGAACTCTTGGTCGCCACCACCTCACGCTGTTCCCAGCCTTGTACCAGCAGATCCGCGGCGCTGGCGGCTGCCCGCGTCGCCAGATCCAGAAGCTCGTTCATGACTGCTCACACAGGGCGGGCTTGGCGCCGCGCAGGTTCGGGCAGCAGACCGCGAGGCAGGGTGTCGGTAGTGGCTCACCGAACGCCACGTCCGCCTGGGTCCCGCCCCGCACCGCCTCAATGCTGGTCGCAAGACCCGCGACAAAGTCGGCGTGCAGTCCCACCGTGGGAACCCGACGGAAGGCCAGTCCCAGTTCGGCCGCGGTTCCGGCAGCCTCTGTGTCGAGATCCTGCACGACTTCCATGTGGTCACTGATGAAACCGATCGGTGCCACCACCACGCTGGTCGTCCCGGTGCTGGCCAATTGCCGTAGATGGTCATTGATGTCGGGTTCGAGCCAGGGCACCTGGGGCGGCCCCGAGCGGGACTGGTAGACGAGATCCCAGCCGTACAC
>JAKOZM010000559.1 GCA_029779995.1 Actinomycetes bacterium | reverse complement strand
CGGGTCCCGGTCATAAAGGATCTTGGAGTCGGCGCCGATCAGGCTGGACAACAGGATGTTCGGCTCCGAGAACTTCGCGGCGAACATCAACCGGTGCAACGGCGAGCCGACATCGACACCGCCGATACCGTCATAGGTGTTGTTGCGTTGTCCCGAGGGGCTGGCGTCGTCGGGGAAGTCGAGTTCGCGTGGGAGGCCGGGGCCACCCACGATCGAGTAGGGCGGCGACTTCTCGCCGAAGTACACCCGGGGCTGGTCGATCTTGAGTTCGCCGATGGGCGGGATGTCCTCAGCGAAGAACTCCGGCTCACCCTCGGAGTTGGCACGGTTGTCATACGCGGCCACGAGACCGTAGCCGTGGGTGTAGACCAGCGTGTCGTTGGCCCAGTTGCGCTGCGCGGCGGGCACGGCCGCCAGGTCCACCTCGCGGGTACTCACGATGGCGCCGGTGCGTCCGCTGGGCAGGGAGTACCGGTCGACGTCCAGGGTGTCGGGGAACGAGTAGAAGGTACGGATCTGCTGCAGTTGGCGGAACGTGGGCGAGACGATCGCGGGATCGAGCAGGCGGATGTTGTCCAGCGTGCCCTTGTCGGCCGCCAGAGAGGCCTCATCCGGCTGCCCGACGGCGGAGTACTCCGAACTCTGCACGTTGGACAGGTTGTACGCCTGTCTGGTCGCCTCGATGTTGCGGCTGATGAACGGCGACTCCTTGCCGGGCTCGTTGGGCCGGACCTGGAACTGCTGGATGACCGCCGGGTAGATGCCGCCGATGACCAGCGCGGAGACGGCGAGCAGGCCCAGTCCGACCAGCGGCAGCGTCCACGTCCGGCGGAAGACGTTGAGGAAGAACAGGACCGCGCAGACGAGTGCGATGAAGGTGAGAATCGTCTTGGCGGGCAGCACGGCTTCCACATCGCGGTATTTCAGCCCGGTGAAGCCCTCGACGAAGTCCTCGCTCTTGATGCTGAGCGCGTACCGGTCCAGCCAGTAGGCCACGGCCTTCAGCAGGCAGATCAGACCCAGCAGCAGCGAGATCTGGACCTGCGCCGCCTCGCTGGCCTGCAGGCCGTTCTGCAGACGCACCCCGCCGTACAAGTAATGCACGGCGATCACGAAGAACAACGTGAGGAACAGGGCCATGAATCCGAAACCGGTCAGGTAGCGCAGGAAGGGCAGTTTGAAAACGAAGAAGCCCACGTCGAGACCGAATTGGGGATCGGTGGTGCCGAACGAGCCGCCGTTGCGGAACAGCATCCAGCGGCCCCACTCCGCCGTCGCCGACAGGCCCGCCAGCGTCCCCAGGAAGCCAGCGATACCGATGACGAGCCACTTCTTGATCGGCTCGATGCTCTGCCGGTAACCCTCCATCGCCGCCGACAGCCGGGGGTCGTAGTCCGGCCGGGTGCGGTAGGCGATGTACATCCCGAGCCCCACGATGAAGGCCATCACCAGCCCGAAGACCACGAATAGCAGAGTCCGGGTGCCGACGACAGTGGTGAATACCTGGGAGAAGTTCACAGATCGGAACCACAGCAGATCCGTGTACACAGAGGTGAAGATCAGGAACACGATCAGCAGCCCAGCCAGGATCGCGATGGTCATGGCCAGGATGCGTCCGCGAGGACCTCGGTTAGGAGCCTTCTGCGTGGCGGTGTCGAACGTCACATCCCAACCCTACGAGACGATGGTGACATGCACCCGACCCCAGACCTGGAAATGATTCTGCGTGACCTGGACCGTTATGTGGCTGCCGACGGCTGGGCGCAGCCGCCGCGACTGTTCGCGCTGGCGGTCGAGGACGGCCAGGTGACCACCGTGGAGCAGGCCTGGGACAGCACTGGTGAGGATCTGCTCGGCGATCTCGCGGCGATCTCGTGGCCCGCGGAGGTGGCCGGAGCCGTGGTCAGCGCCCAGCGGGTGCTGGAGCCCGACCATGACGTACGCGTCACAGTGGGAGCGCTGCGCGACCAGACCGTCGCGACCGCGCTGCGCTACCGCGATCACGACAGCGACGAGGCCGTGGCGGTGGCCGCCGCGGTCGTGCCCCGCCTGGAACGGGCCATGTGGGACACCCTGCAGTAGTCGAGGAGCGGTCAGGCGACGGGACACGGCGGCGGGGCCAGGGTTCCCTGCAGAACGTCCACCGCCTCGCTCAGGGTGTCCACCGCAGCCACCGTCAGACCCTCGGGGGTCGCGCTGGGGATCTCGTTGCAGTTGGCACGCGGCGCCAGGAACAGTTGCGCACCCTGCGCCTTCGCAGCCTGCAGTTTCTGCGCGATCCCGCCGATGGGACCCACCCGCCCGTCGTAGTCCATGGTCCCGGTGCCGGCGATCACACGATCATCCAGCAGCGAGTCCGGCGTGAGTTTGTCCACCACACCCAGGGAGAAGATGAGCCCGGCGCTGGGACCGCCCACATCGTTGAGATGGAAATCGACCTTGATCGGGGAATCGGCCAGCACCCCCAAGGACACCCCGAGGTAACCGTTCTTCGGGTCCTCGGGGTTGGCCCCAGTGGTCACCTGCACGGTCTTGTCCTGACCGTCGCGGGTGATCTCCAACACGATCTGGGCGTCCGGGCCCGCCTCGCGCACCAGTTCCGCCAATTCCTCGGGGCCGGCCAGCGGCGTGCCATTCGCGCTCACGACCACATCCCCGTGGGCGAGGATGCCGTTGGCAGGTGACTCGGGCAGCAGCTGCCGAACCCAGGGCCTGGTTTGGACGGGCTCGCCGACCTCCCGCAGGGCAGCGATCCGCGCCTTCTCCTGGGAGTCGGAGAACTGGTCGGCACCGACCTGCTCGGCGTCCTCCGGGGAGGTGTCGACCGGGTACAGCAAGGAGGTCGGCACAACCGCAACCTTGGGGTCGAACCACCCGGTGAACGCCTCGAACAGCGTCAGATCGCCGTAGGGTCCGCCCCGCTCGGTCACCGTGGTCATGTCGAGTTGGCCGTCGGTCGGGTAGGTGCTGGTTCCCGTCACGGAGATCACGGGTTGACCGTCGGCATCACCGAGGACGTTGAACAGGGGGCCCGGCGCCAGCCGGACGTAAGGCACCGGCAGCATCGTCATGATCCCCAAGGTGAGCAGCCAGAACGCCAGGGCGATGACCACCACCCGCTTGCGCCCCGTGTCGAGAAACCGGCTCACCGCGGCGAGTCCAGCACCCGCTGCAACGTCCGCAGGTCCTTGTCGGTCAACACCCGCCGCCGGCGGCTGCGTCCGCGCCACCAGGCGGCCGCGACGATCATGATCGCGGGCAGCCACCACAGGAGCACGGACATTCCCTCAGGGTACGGGTACGGCCGTGCCGCGGGTGGCAGCGCCGGTCCATGCCGCGCGCGACCCGCGGCCCGCCCATTCCCCTGTGCGCGATCGCAGACGTCACACGGGCGCACATCGTCGTAGCCTAGGAGGCACACGGATCACAGAACAGGCGGTGTCATGAGCGGCAACCTTCCCTTCGGCTTCTCCGGAGATCCCGGCGACCCGAAGAACCCCGGCGGCTTTGACATGTCGCAACTCGGGGCCATGCTTCAACAGCTCGGCGCCATGCTGCAGAGCGGCCAGAACGAGGTCAGCGGCCCAGTCGACTGGGACCTGGCCAAGAACCTGGCCCGGCAGTCGGTGGCGAGCAAGGGCGACCCCAGCGTCAATGACAACGACGTGCGACGGGTGGCGGAGGCGTTCAACCTCTCGCAGATGTGGCTTGACGAGGCCACCACCTTCCCGGCCGGCGCCGGCGTGCCGGCCACCTGGAGCCGCAGCGAATGGATCGAGAACACCTGGCCCGCGTGGCAGCAGATCATCGAACCGATCGCCGACGGGGTGCAGCAGACGTTGACCGGGATGCCCGACCTCGGCCAGATGAACCTCAGCGACCTCGGCATTCCGGGCCTGCCCGAGAACATGCCCGAGGGAATGCCCGATCTGAATGCCCTCGCCGGGCCCTTGATGAACATGGCCAAACGAATGGGGGCGGCGATGTTTGGGGCGCAGGTCGGCAACGGCCTGGCGACGCTGGCCGACGAGGTGCTGGGCGCCGCCGATGTGACAGTTCCACTGACCTCCGACGGCCGACCCGCGCTGGTGAGCGAGAACGTCAAGGCATTCGGTGCCGACCTCGACGTCGAACTGACCGATCTCTACCTCTATTTGGCCCTGCGCGAGGCGGCCCACCAGCGCTTGTACGCGCACGTTCCGTGGTTGCGCACCGCTGTGGAGACCGCCGTGCGCGTGTACGCCTCGGGCATCTCGGTTGACACCACCAAGATCCAGGAGGCCCTGCAAGGCATCGACCCCAATGACCCGCAGGCGATGCAGGACGTCATGGCGTCAGGGGTCTTCGAGCCCGCCGAGACCGAGGAGCAGAAGCGGGCGCTATCGCGACTCGAGACCCTGCTCGCCCTGATTGAAGGCTGGGTGCAGGACGTGGTACACGCCGCGATCGGCGGCCGGATGCCGAGCGCGGACCGCCTCGGGGAGACCATGCGGCGACGCCGTGCCTCCGGCGGCCCCGCCGAGAAGACGTTCGCGACGCTGATCGGACTGGAACTGCGCCCTCGGGCGTTACGGGAGGCCTCAGCTCTGTGGGCGCAGTTGCGCGAGTCGCGCGGGATCGAGGGCCGGGATGCCGTGTGGCGCCATCCTGATCTGATTCCCACGGCCGAGGATCTCACCGATCCCACAGCCTGGCTGGCTGCGACGGACGAATTGGAATAGCACAGAACTTTCTGTGCACAGCCGGTGGACAACCTAAATACCTGATGAATCGGCGCGTCTGCCCGACACGAAATGTCACCGTATGGCAGTTGTCCCCACTCGCGCACAAGGCCATGTACAGGGCGTCCCCCAGCTATCCACAGGTTCGTCCACAGCGGTGGAAACGGCTCTGCGCCACGGCATGGACGGTCGCCGCGGAGGGCCCATAACGTCAGACGTGAACGAAGCCCCCGATACCGGTGGTGACTCGCAGGGGAAGGCGAGAATCCTCCGGTCGGGGGCTTCGCTCTGTTCGAGGCGTGGCGGCGGCGGTCGGGGGCAGGTGTTCGGCGCCTGGGTGAGCAATTCGGCGCAAGGTGCGATTTCACGCGGCGTGTCGCAGCAACAAGTGCCCGTTGCGCGATGGGTGGGTGATTTTCGACACCTGGCGAGTGTCGCTAGCACCGGGGTGCGTGTCAGGACGGCACGATAGCCACGTAGCATTTCGTGACGAGTGAGTACCCACTGAGAGGGAGACACATGGCTGAGACCTATGAAGGCGAAGGTTACTGCGTCAAGTGCAAGACCAAGCGTCCGCTGAACGGCGAGGTGCACGAGACAAACGGTCGCCGCATCGCCAAGGGCAAATGCCCGGAGTGTGGCACCACGGTGACCCGCATCCTCGGCAAGAGCACCAGCTGACCTCATCTGTCGAAGCGGCGTGTGCCCCACCAGGGGCCGCGCCGCTTTGTCATGTCTGCCGGCAATTGCACCGGGGGTGCACCGCCCAGACCCGCCACCGAGGACCCGGATTGCCGACATCGCTGATCATCTCCAGGCCAATGGTGCGATCCGAGGGCCCGAGAACGGAGATGGCGGCGGCCGCCTGCACCAGATGCGCCGGGTGACCCCATAGGCCCAACGTGCCGGACTGGGCCACCAGCTGCGACCAGCACCGGTCATGGTCCGCCCACGTCAGGTCGACGCACCGTGGGCAGGGGCCCGCCGCCTCATCAAGCACGGGGCCGACGTGCACGGCCGATGCGCTGAACCACACCGGAATCAGTCGAGGCGCTGCGGGCGCGGTGACCATCGATGGCACTTGCCCCTGGGGGAACACCACAACGTCGGCCTGGCGCACCACATGCACTCCAGCCAGCGTCAGGGCCTTGGCCAGCGGCTCGTGGACCAACCCCGGTGAGGCGATCGAGACCCGCAACTGCGGCAGTTGCGTGGTCAGCCCCGTTTGCGCCAAGCGCGCCAGCAGGGCATCGAGGTCCTCCTCGGCGATGCCGAGCCGCCTGCCATGCTCGACCAGCCACGCCTCGGTGTGCTCTCCATTCAGAGTGGTCAGCCAGGTCGGCAGACTGCGGGGGGCTGACTCGACGATCACAGCGTGCTCACCCCAACCGATCTGTAGGGTCTGATCGTCGCGCCAGGCGACCAACGGATTACCAATCATCTTGGGTCTCATGACGGCGACTGTGGATCATGTCTGCTGTGGAACGCCGCGGCACTCCACAGGGGGCGCGTGCTAGACGCCAGTGGTGGGTTGGGCATATGCAAGGCAGAATCGGGCGTATGGCCAACCCTCCTGGTGCGATCCCGCGGCGTGCCGTGGCGCGCACTGCTCGTATGGCCAGCCTGCCCCTGGGCTACGCCGGCCGGTCAGCCGTGGGGATCGGCAAACGGATCGGCGGCAAACCCGCCGAGGTCGTGGCCACCGAAATCCAGATGCGTACCGCCGAGCAGATGTTCAAGGTCCTGGGTGAGCTCAAGGGCGGGGCGATGAAGTTCGGCCAGGCCCTGAGCGTCTTCGAGGCCGCTCTGCCTGAAGAGATGGCGGGACCGTACCGGGCGACACTGACCCGGCTGCAGGACGCCGCACCGCCGATGCCGGCCACCACCGTGCACGAGGTGCTCGCCGACCAACTCGGCCCCGACTGGCGCGACCGCTTCCTGGAGTTCAACGACGACCCGGCCGCGTCCGCGTCCATCGGACAGGTGCACCGGGCCGTGTACCGCGATGGCCGGGTCGTAGCTGTGAAGATCCAGTATCCCGGTGCGGGCAAGGCTCTGATGGGGGACTTGAATCAGGTGGCCCGCATGGCGCGCATGTTCGGCGGCATGGTGCCCGGGATGGACATCAAGCCGCTGGTGGACGAGTTGCGGGCCCGCGTCGCGGAGGAGTTGGACTATCTCAAGGAGTCCAACTCGCAGCGGGCCTTCGCGGTGGCATTCGAAGGTGACCCGGAGTTCACCGTCCCCCACATCCTGGCTGCCGCACCTCTGGTACTGGTCAGCGAGTGGATCGACGGGATCAGCCTGTCGCACATCATCGCGGACGGTACCCGTGAGGAACGGGACAAGTACGCGACCCTCTACCAGCGGTTCGTCCTGTCGGGGCCCGCCCGCGCTGGTCTACTGCACGCCGATCCCCATCCGGGCAACTACCGGGTCACTCCTGAGGGCAAGCTCGCCGTTTTGGACTTCGGCGCTGTGGCCCACCTGCCCGATGGCCTGCCGCGCGCGATGGGACACCTGTTGCGCGTCGCCATGGAGCAGGACGCCGACGGGGTGCTGGCTGGCTTGCGAGAGGAGGGTTTCGTCAAATCTCAGATGGCCCTGGATCCGCAGTTGCTGCTGGACTACCTGTCGCCGCTGGTGGAACCCGCCCGGCACGACGAGTTCCACTACACCCGGGAATGGCTGCGCGGACAGTTCCTGCGGTTGCGCGATCCCCGCAGCGAGGAGTTCACAGTAGGACTGAAACTGAACCTGCCACCGAACTATCTGCTCATTCACCGCGTCTGGATGGGCTGTATCGGCGTGCTGTGCCAACTGGAGGCCACCGTGGCAACGCGCGACGAGGTCGCACGTTGGGTGCCGGGTTTCGCCCGCTAGCTACCAGGACGTCGGTCAGGATGGCGATGCGCCACCAGCACGCACCGGCACCGCCGGGGGCTGCGCACCGATCGGCGACGTGATGCCCCGCCAGCATTCCGTAGCTGACAGACCACCCAGTGCGCGGCCATGATCTACGCGATCCCGGTGACGGTCGGTCCGGTCAGACTCGCCACCGAGGAGCCAGCCTCGTTGGTCGC
>JAKOZM010000555.1 GCA_029779995.1 Actinomycetes bacterium | reverse complement strand
ACGGCGTCGTGCTCATCGACCAGACGGGCGTGGACCCGGCGGGCCGTGTGTCGCTGCTTCCTCGGCGCGTCCAGATCGGCGACGAGCATCGCGTCCACAGCGTCGACGTACGGGCCGAGCTTCGGCGCGACCCGGGTCGGGGTCTTCCGACCTGGCGGTTCCGCCGACGCCAACGCCTGCCGCACCGTTCGTCGGTGCACCTGATGACGGCGCGCGAGCTCCCGGATCGAGCAGTCCTCGACCCGGGCATCCCTGCGGATCGCCGCGAACAACTCCACCCGAGACCCCGTCCCGGACACCACCACCGATGCGTTCGTCGCCATGACGTTCACGCTGGCGCGGGGTGGGGCCAGATCAGACCGTCACACCACCCGACACGCCGACCAGGTGGAGCCACCCCAGACCGTCATGGTGGGGCCAACTCAGGCTGTCAGAACCACCGCCACGATCGAGCGGTGGTCATGCTGACGCGGACGCCCCGAGCGAGGCTCATCCTCAAGACCCGCCAACCCGGACGCCGCGTACCGCTCCCGCCAGCCGATCACCGTGGGGCGGGAGACGCCGACCTTCTCGGCAATGGCGGTGTTCGACTCCCCATCGGCAGCCAGCAGCACAATCCGCGCCCGCTGCGCCAACCCAGCCCGGCCGGCACTGGAACGCACCATCCGAGTCAACCGATCTCGATCACCTTCACGCAAACCCAACGCCGGGGCAGGACGATTCGCCATGCCCCATCATCCCAATCAAGCAAGCGTAAAACAACTAACGACACGCGGCACTAGGAACTCACTGGCTCGCGCTAGCGACGTTCTCTGTTCGTCTCACTCTGGGTCAGTCGCGCTACTCGCAGGCACGGTCGGCTTGCGAACGAGAATGTACGAGGACAGGATGAACAACACGCCTGCCATCAAGTCCGGAAGCCTCCACACCTGCCTACTCAAGTACACGGGCAGGATTGGGTTGAACAGGAGGGCAATCGCGCCGAACGTGCCGACCAGTGCCATGTCGAACCAGTCCTTGACGCCGTCCTCGATGATTACATAGAGGCAAAGCAGAGCCGCGATCAGCACCACCCATCGAAGAAGGGTGTAGAAGGCGTACGGCAGGTCGCCCAAGGCAAAGAAGAGCATGGCGCCTGCGACGAGAGCCGGCAAAGCGTGGGGACGTCGCGCAACCAAACTACAAGCGGGCGTCTCCGGCGACTGGTGGGGAGCTATCACGGGCACCATTGCTTTCGGTTGGACATCCTCCGACTCTCGACGTACCCAATGTTGCTCATCGCCCCAGTTCGCGTCGTCGTCGACGTCTGCCCCGAAGGGCAAGCCGTAAACGGCGTCCATGTAGGTGTCGTCTGCAACGAAGTCCCCGATACGGTCCAGCGCCTCTAACGCCGCAGCTGCGGAGAAGGGGTAGGGGACAACGACCAAGCAACGCAGTTCGCCATATGCGCGAAGGTCAAAGAGGATTCCCACCTTTCCCTCTGGTAAGAGCTGACCTGGCCCGGTATTCGACACGAGCGCTCGGTCGTAGCGGTTGAGGTCTCCGAGGATCAGGTCCTCTAAGGCATCCACGTCGGGACAACCCGTCACGCTGAGCAGGTCATCAACTCCTGACACATCGAGCGGCGACAGCGAGGAGATTCGCTGATAACGACGCGCGGCGTCACTGACACCGCGCATGTAGTGGTCGAGGGTGTTGATAGAGAGGGGGAAGTCGTCGACTAAATGGACTCGGATTGTGTTGGTTGCCCAGTCCATCCGTATGCGGTCCCCTGCTGACTCCACTCGCTGATCCATGACGACAGGAGCAAGACCCAGGAAAGCCTCACGCTTAATGCATCGAACTCGAAGGAACTCACCCAAGGCTGATGCAGCTGGAAGGTCCAGCGCCGCCAGTAGATCGGTCAGCGATGCGAAGGCCTCATCCTGATCGAAGACTCGACCGTCCGGAGCTCGAAACACGTCACTCATCCGAGTCCTCCGACCATCGACCTCACTGACGAACCCAAACAGCCGAGTGAGCGCACCGCTTTCACCGTGCACTCAGTCACCGGCAGAACCAGAATCGTCGCCTCCCCCAGACATGCGCCCAACGTCGATACCCTGCTTGACCTGATACCGACGGATCGCAGCGACGCGACACACGTAACACCGCCACTGCCTAGCGATCCACCTCTTCTCAGTATGCCGACGGTTCCCCTCGTCGTCGACCACGTACTCCCGGTTCCGGCGCACGTACTCCCGATGCTCCGTCTCGACCTGGCAGCGCTTGCAGTAGCGCCACTCCACTCGGACGACGGCACCCTTCTTGCCAGCCACGAAGCCCCCTTCGCTACTGCAGCCGCCTCAGATCTGCCCGGAGGTATTGAAGGTACGAATGTTCTTCGGACGCTGTGAGCCGGGGTCCAACACGAGTGAATCCTCATGTGGGCAGCGCGCGTCTTCATCGTCATCGCGAACCGGAGGGTGTCCATGACCCGCTCGACGCCGTATACCGAGTCGGGCCTCTCAACTGCATCAGCTTTCGGATGCCCTCGCCCAGGACACCACCCGGCTCTGCGTACTCGTGTCGGATCTCTTCCAACCAGGTAGTCCTGATGCCGCTCACTGTGTAGGGCGAGATCGCAAGCCCCTGTACGTCCATCGATTGAGTAGACCGTCGACATGAGTGCTTCCTGCCGGTCGTCGCCTTCTGAGTCAGTAGCTGACGGGACTGCTGCACGAGCAATGACCAGAACCTCTGGATGGGCCTCGGCGAGGTGACGTGAAGAGGGCGTACCTCCCGAGCAAGATCTGCAGCCCATGCAAGTCTGATCAGGGTCGGCGTTGGCGCGCCGGCTCGGGAAGGTACGCCCATGCGACGAGGAGAACGAGACGCACGAGAAGAGCGCCGTGTGCGGCGGGTCGTTGCTCGACGAGATCGTGCGTGATGGTGCCCGGCAGATGCTCGCGGTGGCGTGGCAGGCCGAGGTTGCCGCGTACATCGAGGCCCACGCTCACGAGCGTGATGAGGCCGGTCGGCGGTTGGTGGTCCGCAACGGGTTCCACGAGCAGCGGGAGGTGACCACCGCGGCTGGTGCGGTGCCGGTGCGCGCGCCGCGAGTCAACGACAAGCGGGTCGACGAGGTCACCGGGCAGCGGTCCCGGTTCTCCTCGGCGATCCCGCCGGCGTGGGCCAGGAAGTCCCCGCAGGTGGAGCAGGTGCTGCCGATGTTGTACCTGCACGGACTGTCCAGCGGCGACTTCGTCCCAGCGCTGGAGAAGTTCCTGGGCACCGGCCACGGCCTGTCGTCGACGACGATCACCCGGTTGACCAAGGACTGGCAGGACGAGGCGAGGGCGTTCAAAACGCGCTCCCTGGCCGAGGTGGACTACGTGTACCTGTGGGTCGACGGGATCCACCTCAAGGTGCGTCTCGAGCAGGACAAGGTGTGCCTGCTGGTGATGATCGGGGTGCGCGCTTACGGCACCAAGGAGCTCATCGCCCTGGACGACGGACACTGCGAGTCCACGGAGTCGTGGGCGGACCTGCTGCGCTCCTGCCAGCGGCGCGGAATGAGGGCACCGGTGCTCGCCATCGGGGACGGGGCGCTAGGGTTCTGGGCCGCGGTGCGGCAGGTGTTCCCGGGCACCCACGAGCAGCGGTGCTGGTTCCACAAGATCGCCAACGTCCTCAACGCCCTGCCGAAGTCGGCGCAGCCCGGCGCGAAGACGGCCCTGGCTGAGATCTGGAACGCCGAGGACAAGGACCAAGCCGCCGCGGCGGCGAGGGTGTTCGCGGCGCAGTACAGAGTCAAGTGGCCCAAGGCGGCCGCGAAGATCACCGACGACCTCGACGTGCTCCTGGAGTTCTACAACTACCCCGCCGAGCACTGGGTCCACCTGCGCATGACCAACCCGATCGAGTCGACCTTCGCGACCGTGCGGCTGCGTCAGCGAGTCACCAAGGGACCGGGTTCACGCGCCGCAGAAGACGCGATGGCGTTCACGCTGATCCAGGCCGCCCAATCCCGGTGGCGCGCCGTCAACGCCCCCCACCTCGTCGCGCTCGTACGAGCCGGAGCCACCTTCGAGCGAGGGATCCTCATCGAACGACCCGACTACACGAGCCTCGAATCAGGAGGTGATCAGCAAGTCGCGTGACACGCCGATCCACAGGTCTTGACTATTGCTCCGCGACCGGGGTCGGCGGCACTGGTGGTACCAACTCACGGCCGCGGACTAGTTGAGTCCGTAGCGTTGGTGTACGTCGACACCGGTGGCGTGCCCTTGCTGATGTGGAGGGGACATCGCGTGAGTCTTTGCGTGTAACCGCCAAGTTCCACGTGAAGGAGAACCACGCGATGGCCCTGTCCCAGTCTGCCCTGCTCGAGGTGCTGGACGTATTGACGGAGGCTGATGTCGCTGACCGGGTCCGCTCGGCGGCGGCGACGGTCTACCAGGCGTTGATCGAGGCCGAGCTGACTTCGGTGATCGGCGCCGAACCCCACGAACGCTCCGATGCTCGGACCGCGCAGCGCAACGGGCACCGGGCTCGGACGTTGACGACCACGGCCGGGGACCTGGAACTGCGGATCCCCAAGCTGCGTACCGGGACCTTCTTCCCGGCACTGCTCGAACGTCGCCGGCGGGTGGACCAGGCGCTGTACGCGGTGGTCATGGAGGCCTACCTGCATGGGTGTCCACCAGGAAGGTCGTTGACCTGGTCAAGGCGTTGGGCGCCGACAGCGGGATCTCCAAGTCGGAGGTGTCGCGGATCTGCGCCGACCTCGACGAGGAGGTCGGCGCGTTTCGGGCCCGCTCGCTCAAGGACGCGCAGTACCCGTACGTGTTCCTCGACGCCGCGTACTGCAAGGCCCGCGTCAACCGCAGGGTGGTTTCCCAGGCGGTGGTGGTTGCCACCGCCGTGCGCGCCGACGGGCACCGGGAGGTCCTCGGGTTCGACGTCGGCGACAGTGAGGACGGGGCGTCTTGGACCGCCTTTGCCCGCTCGCTCAAGGCCCGCGGCCTGCACGGGGTGAAGCTGGTCATCTCCGACGCCCACGAAGGCCTCAAGGCCGCGATCGGGTCGGTGTTCCTCGGCGCGAGTTGGCAACGCTGCCGCGTGCACTTCATGCGCAACGTGCTGGCCAAGGTCCCCAGGGCAACGCCGAGATAGTCGCCGCCGCGATCCCGCACGATATTCGCCCAACCCGACGCCCAGCACGTGCGTGACCAGCTCGACGTCATCGCCACCATGCTCGGGCGGCAGCTGCCGGTAGTGGAGTCGATGCTGCGCGAGGCCGCCGACGACATCCTGGCGTTCACCGCCTTCCCCCAGGCGCACTGGCGCAAGATCTGGTCGACCAGCCCCCTGGAGCGGGTCAACAAGGAGATCAAACGCCGCACCGACGTCGTCGGTGTCTTCCCCAACCCCGAAGCCCTGCTCCGCCTGGCCGGTGCCGTCCTGGTCGAGACCCACGACGAATGGGCCGCCGGCGACCGCCGCTACCTCTCCGAGGAGTCCGTGAAGACCATCGACACCGTCACCACCAAGGAGGTAGCCACCACCGCCGAGCTCACGGCATAGTCGACCCAGCAGAGCCTCACGCGACGGCGCAGTCGCACCACCCCACGGGACTCACCCCGTGCGAGGGGGCGCTGTTGAGAGGTGGCCGTGGGCAGGGCACACAGCAGCCGCCCATCAGAGCCCACCGCAGGACAATCGAAGCTGCGTGCCGAGGTCACAAACACAACGCCGCCCGAAACCGACTGACGAGCGACGGTTCAGATCCGTGAGGACGACGCGTCCGCCCCGCGGCTGCAGTCGAAGGGGGCTCGGATGCCCCCGGCATCAACAGGTGCCGCACGGAGGCTGCGTAGACTACTGACGATCGCCCTATGCGACCCACTCAAGAACCGCGATCGCGCGAACGAAAGGCTGCCTCGTGTCAGACACGCTCCTTCGGATTCCGAATGCACCGGACGGCTTCTTAGACATTTCTTCAGATCAAGCCGTAGTTAACGTTCGACTCTTATGGCCGTTCGACAGAAATGAAGACGAGTGGATCCGATTGGACGACACCTTTGACCGGACGGCGTTTGCGACAGCTGTGCGAGAGGCAGCGTCAAGTTCTGGGCGCGGAGAAGTCGAATCAAGAACTTCTCGTCTCGTGATTCTGCGACGCGACAACGATTTCTCGATCGATTTTGCTACTAAGGGCAGCATGCCTACGCGGGCAATCTTAGATTTTCCGTCGCGGCACCTTAGTGAGCTGATAACCGCCGTCGAGAGTTTGGACTCAGTCAATTGAACCTCCCAAGCTACAATTCTGCCGAGTATTTCGACGAGCCACTCCTGCAGAAAACCGGGTTCCGTGAGTATGACGCGCGTTGGATTGTCGCGCCAATTAAGGACGCAGACAGCATAGGCTTGAACTATGTGGGCGCGCGAATGCTTGGCCTCCACTTGGGTCACTTCATGCAGACCCAACTGCAAGCGGGCAATGAAATAGTAGTGGGGCACGACTTCAGGGAGTACTCTGAGAATGTCAAGAATGCGTTGGCGTTGGGTTTGCTCCAGTCGGGAATGAATGTGGTGGATATTGGTCTCACCACCACCCCCGCCGCCTACTTCGCGCAGTTCGAGTTGGATGTCTCCTGTGTTGCGATGGTAACAGCGAGCCACAACGAGAACGGCTGGACCGGCGTCAAGATGGGACACCGCAAAGCATCGACGTTCGGCCCGACGGAGATGGACGCGTTTCGTGATCAAGTATTGGGCGATGACCAGGGGGTGCTAGTTCGCGCGGAACACGTCGATCCTGGACGATACCGTAGTGAAAAGGGCGTGCGAGCAGCCTACATAGACCACCTCGTCTCGACTTGGGGGGGGAAGTTCGCCGCACTTCCTTCCCTTCGAGTGGCCGTTGAATGCGGCAACGGAACAGCTGGGCTGTATGCGCCTCGGCTGTTGCGTGAGCTCGGATTCCAAGTTTCGGATGGCAATGTTAACCCGGACTGGCGCTTTCCCCATTTCAATCCGAACCCTGAGAGCATTCCCTTCTTGAGGTCGGTCGAGGACCTTGTTCGCAGTTCAAATGCCGACATCGGCCTCTGTTTCGACGGTGATGGGGATCGTCTCGGGGTCGTGGATAACACTGGGCACTTGGTGTTCGCCGATCGTGTGGGCCTGCTCATCGCCCGATTCTTGGAGGATTCGGAGAACCTCAGCGGGCCCTTTGTGATCGATGTCAAGTCAACTTCTCTCTTCGAGACCCAGCTACAGGGGGAGGTTGTCTGGGCGAAGACCGGGCATTCGTACGTTAAGGCCGCCGTAGCGGAGTCGAATGCCGTGGCAGGATTTGAGCGAAGCGGCCACTTCTTCTTCAGCGAACCCTTGGGCCAGGGGTATGACGACGCGTGCGTTGCTGCGCTCGCCCTCCTATGGACGCTGGCTCGAGCGCGCGCCGAGAGCACGAACGTGACACTGTCTTCGATGTTGAGCGCGCTCCCTAGTTCGCACTCGTCACCGAATCGCCAGCCGTACGTTTCGGACGAGACGAAGTACGATGTTGTCGAAAAAATGGCATCGTACTTTGAGAGTCTCGGCCAACTGGGTGGCCTCCCTGTGTCCGAAGTCAATCGCCTCAATGGTGTGCGGTTGACCCTCGACGATGGAAGTTGGCTTCTCGTGCGGGCGTCATCCAACTCGCCCAACCTCGTGATCATTGCTGAAACCTTCGATAAGGACGGTTCGCTGATGCAACGTTTTGACGACGATGTTCGCCTGGCGATTGCTCGAACCGGAGTTGATGTAGGCCACTTTGAGTCGCTTGCCACGCTTTAGCGGTGTGTTGATTCAGTGCCTCGACGATCGCCCCGAGCGAGCGAGCGCTGGCCGGGATCGGTTTCTGGGCGCCGGGCATCGGGGTGTGCGTATGGGCTCGCCCCCCGGTGAATGCGGATTCGCCTTCAGTGCAAGCCGCCCATGTGGACGCGCGCGGTCGGAGGCGCTGTAATGCGACGGCGCGCCCCACACTGACGTTGCGCACTTTGTCGTTACCGCTACATCGCTCCAACAGGAAAACTGGACGAGGAGTGATGCGAGGGTCATCACACAGCGATACCGGGCAAGGCTCCCGCCACATCTCTCCGTGCGGCCTATCCTGTGGCGGTGGAGCCCACACTTGTCCTGCCCCGCTCTGAGATGAAGAACACCATCGTGCTCGACCTTGGGGGTACATGGTTTCGTGCGGCACTGTGCGATCAGCAAGGACGGATTATCCACAGCGACAAACGAAGATCCATCAACTACCTCAGTTCTCCCGCCCTTGACGTCGCGGACCTGCAGACCACTACCGTCGAATACATCCTTGCCGAAGTCACGAGGCTAGAGCCTCTAATCGCACCCAAGCCCGAGGCCGTAAGCGTGTCCTTCGGCGCGGCTGTAAATGGGTGGACCGGGGAGATTGTCAATGCTAGTCAGTTGTGGGGTCCGGATAGCTCAAGCTTCGAACTTCTTGCGGCGGTGCGTGATGCCCGGCCAGATCTTCGTTGGACCCTTGTCAATGATGTGACGGCGCTGGCAGCACACTTCGCGTTGGAAATGCCCGAGGTGCAGGGTCGTCTTTGTGTAATGACGATCAGCACAGGCATTGGCGCACGGACGATCGACGTGCCTTCAGCGTCGGTTCGGATTAGTTCCCCTGCCGGGCTCCAAGGTGAGATCGGGCACCTCCCGATAGACTTCAGTATCGGCGGCGTCGCGCTGGAGCTTGCGTGTGACTGCGGCTCAATGAACCACTTGAATGCATTCAGTTCAGGTCGGGGAATCGCCCGGGTCATGCGTCGCATGGGTGAGGTCGCTGGAAGGCCCCAATGGGTCGGTGCAGAACCCGGGACGGATGCCTGGGCGGGAATCCTGAACGCTGACTTGCGCTCTGGCCATCCGCTAGCTGTCTCCCTGCTTGACGCTGTCACCAAACCCATAGCCCGGGCCGTGGGATGGATAGTGACAATCGACCCGGAGGTTGAACGGGTCGTGATATGCGGGGGCGTTGCGATGGGATTGGCTCCCTTCTTCGAAACCTCCGTGAGGACGCACATTCAGAATGAGCCTCTCTACTTGCAGTCGCAAATCGCGGGCGAGCGAGGCGAGAAGTTGGTGCACTTCGCGCCGATCTCGGACGAAGCCGGCCTCAAGGGCGCAGCGGTCATGTCGCACCCGAAAGGGAATCAGCCTCTGGAAACGGCGGTGGGACTGGGTCAGACGCGGTGGCGTGTACTTGGATCTCGCATCGCTGAATATGAGGTTGTGGTTACGCAGAATGATGGTCCTCGGCTCCTAATGGAATCATTGACGTCCTTCGAATCGCACAGGGCCACGATCCTCGTGGATGGGAACGTGCCACGAGAACACCTAACCCGATATGCCGCCGTCTTCGCCAACGAGCAACTGCGTCCATACCTAACGACCGTGCCTGCAGACGAGAAGGAGAAAGGCTGGGGCCTGGTGGAGAAAATCCTGCGACATCTTGAGGTGGAGTCAGTGCCACGTCGGGGGCACCCCGTTGTGGCTCTTGGAGGCGGCGCACTCCTGGACGCCGTCGGTTTGGCGGCCGGACTGTACCGGCGTGGTATCCCGTACATTCGCGTTCCTACAACACTACTGGGACTTGTCGACGCAGGTATCGGTGTGAAGGTTGGAGTGAACGCCTTCAGCCGAAAGAACAGACTCGGCCTCTTCAACCCTCCGGCTGCGGTGGTTTGCGATCTTCAGTTTGTCAGCACGCTCCCTCGGCAACAGATGGTTAGCGCCCTAGGTGAGATCCTCAAAATCGCACTGGTCGCCGATCGCAGGCTGTTCGACGAACTTCGGCAGTGGGGGAACGTGGCTTTGACGAATGAGTTCTACGCGACGCATGGTGGCCTGTCGATCGTGGAACGTTCAGTCGGCGCCATGCTCGGTGAGCTCTCAGGGAATCTCTGGGAGTCGCAACTGGAAAGGTCGGTGGACTTGGGGCATAGCATGAGTCAGTTTCTTGAGACAGGCCTAGATCCAGCGTTGAGTCATGGGGAGGCGGTGGCTGTCGACATTGCGTTGACTTTAGCCATCGGATTGCGTCGCGGGATAACTCCTAGACCAGTAGTCGATCGGGTTTTGGAGCTTATGCGGAACCTGAATTTGCCATTCTACGAACCGCGAGCAACCGCCGATGCACTATGGTCAGGCCTGCAAGATACGGAAAGACACAGGGGAGGAAAACAGCGCATGCCCATGTTGCTTGATATTGGCGAACCGCCTCTATTCGTGTCGGATGTTGAACAGTCAGAAATTGAGGCGGCAGTGGACTGGCTGCTCCGACACTGTTGGTGAAGGACTTCGGCTGGACCCTTACCGCTGGTTCCCTCCGGCGAGTAACGCTCGAACAGCCTCCCTACGCGGGTCGAGGTCCCGATACGGCGGAGTATCGGCCTGAGTTTGTTGGGATCTGCGGAACAGACCTCGACATATTGGCCGGCGCACGGACTGACGCGGCAAGGATCCTTGGACATGAGGCGGTAATCCGGAGATCCCTGGACCGCGACCAGGGGCAGGTGGGGCCTGGGGGGCTGTACGTGGTCAACCCAGTGAACCCGATGGCACAAGACGAGATCGTCGGGCACTCCACACCCGGGATGCTGCGAACTCTTGTCAACTTCCCCATTGACTGGGGGCCTGACCGTCTGATTTCCGTCAGGGCTGCGGTTCCAGTGCACTTGGCTGCGCTCGCGGAGCCAATTGGTGTCGCACTCTATGCCTTAGAGTGCCTCACCGCTGGCCGCGGTGAGGGCCGCCGCATCTTGGTCATTGGGGCTGGAGCGATTGGGACTGCGATCGCAACGACCGCACAGCTGGTAAGCGGCGCGCGGATCGGAATAGTCGATGTGTCCGATAGGCGAATCTCTCGGGCTCTCGAGTTGGGTCAAGCTCACGATGGAGTGGTAGTCCTTACGCCAGAGGCCTTGAGCGCCGCGATCCGCGACTTCGCGCCGGACGCCGTGGCAGTTTGTGTTCCACGATCAGCACGTCTCGTCACGCTCGAGACCGTCTGCGGGCATTCCCCACCGAGCACTGTCATCGATCTGGTTACCGGGTATGAGTCGGAGGACGCCGTCAGGATGGTCCCGGGGCTTTCGCCGCATCAGCTCCGACGGCAGAACGTCTGTGGCACGTCGCCAAACGCGGTCGTCCAAGCGTTCATGGCGGCTGATGGACGGCCGCTCTTCCTGACCGGGCACCGCGGGACTGGCGCAAGGCATATTGAACGCGCCTTGACCCTCATGGCCGCTCATCCAGACGCATTTGAACGCCTTGTTACTGACATTGTGCCGTTCGTCGACCTGCGCGATGTGATCGAGGGGCTCTTGGTAGCCCGGCAAGAGCCTTCCCATGCGCCGTATCGGAAGGTGGTCGTCAGCATGGGACTGCAAGCGAACTGGTGAGTTGCCAGAATCAGCGGAGTTTCGAAGTGGGGTCTGGCACAACTGGCTCAAGCCAGACCGTAGCCAAGCCGCCTGACACGGTGAGGGTCTGACCTGTTATGAACGGGCAAGACCTAGACGCCATGTAAACCGCGGCGTCAGCAACCTCCATCGGACTCCCAAGCCGTCCCAGTGGAGTTTGTGCAAGCATGGCATCGAAATACACGCCCGCAGATTGGCGCCGGAACGGCGTGGCAATCCTGCCAGGCGCAACGCCATTGACACGAATATTGTACTGTCCGTACTCGAGCGCCAAGGAATGTGTCAGCTGATCAAGAGCCGCCTTAGAGGCAGCGTAAGCGAGTCCCTCGAAGGATCCGATTGACCCTGCGATCGAGGAGATGTTCACGATGTCCCCCATTCGTGATTCCATCATCAGGGGAAGCACCGCTTGCGAGCAGAGGAACGGCCCTTTAACATTCGTGTCAAGAACTGTGTCCCAATCTGCCTCTGAAAGCTGCGTTGTTGGACGGAATCGAGCAACGCCAGCATTGTTTATGAGACAGTCGGGTGCGCCTAAGCGGGCAACGATGCCCTGCACAAATGCATCAACGGAGTCTTTACTGCGAACGTCGACGTACAGCGCGACACTCCCCTCGCCCTGGGGAGCAAGTTCCTCCACAAGAGACTCTGCAGCGTCTCGGTTGCTGTGATACCCAACTGCGACATGCCCTCCCTCGGCAACCACTCGGCGAGCAATTTCGCGACCGATCGCACCAGACCCACCAGTCAGCGCTACAACCCGTCCTGCCATCGATCCGCTCATCGTCACAGCTAACGATTTCGAATCGTACGCCACATGTGCCGGAAGACCTGCCGAAGGAAAGTGAGTCCGCTGACCATAATTGCCAGCAATATGCTGACAACTACATTCCCCGCCCAAGTGTCTCCGTAGGGTACGTTCTGGGTGGGAATCCCAGAGCGAAGCAGGATGAAGAATCCCACGGCGATCGCGATCACAAGGCCAATGGCCGCGACGGTGTTCATCTGCACGCGGCGGCGTTGGCGCTCGTGAAAGGCCCTGATGGCCACGATGTGCCGCAAGCTTCCGAGGACGACAGACTCGATTAGGTCATGAACGTTAGACGACGCGAGGAACATGGTTGTCACGATCCAGAGCCCTAGTCCTTCGGTCTTGACCAGCATGACCGGGTGTTCCCCATCATCGGTGTACAGGAGGGGCAGCCAGCTCGAAGACCAACTCTCAAAAGCCCCCGAATACAATTTCGTGGGGTTCAGCTCTTCAATGGACTTGGTGCTCGTTGAGTCCGGTGGAAACCAAGACTCCGCAGGATCCTGTGTGTACGCAGAGTGGATCTTGGTGGGGAAACTGGAGATGAGCGGATGGCCTTTTAGGCGGCTATTCACGACGACAGTGGATCCGAAGGAATACGTCTCCCGAGACATCACCTGCATCTGTCCTTTAAAGAGGATGTCGTACGCGCGCTGCACGGGTCGCCAGCGCTTCGGCTGATTCTCCATTACGATGACACCCCCTTTTCGCACGAACTGGGCAAAGTGGTCATCATAGAAGTCAACGATTGCCTGAACGCGATCGGAAGCATACATCAAGGCGCCATCGAGAACGCACCAATTGAAGATGACTACATCATATTCGTATATGTTGAAGAAGTGGCGCTCCTCCATCTTCTTCAGGAGACTTATCATCTCTACGCTAACGTCGGGCCATGAGCGCAGCTTCTCTACCCAGAAGCAGCGCCTCCGTCTTGTTGCATCGAGGTCATCAACGATTACTGCGACCCTCACAGATCATTCCTTCGATAACGTAGCGCCGTTGACAATTCACCCAAGGATCCGACGACCATCGATCGATCGTTCAATCTTTGCGGCGTCGCGACTCCCCGTTTGCAATGAATCCCAATGACTTCATTGTTGATTGCGAGCGGAGTGGCGATGTCCCCGTGAAGCGAGTCCCCCACTACGATGATTCGACTGGTCGGGGCAGCCTCGCGTCTCATTTCGATCGCGCGAAATATCGTTGAGAAGTATTCAGGGTCCGGCTTGTCGACAGGATCGCCTATGAACACCTCTTCGCAGGACAACCCCTCCCGTTCGAGCGCCCGAACCCGCCTACTCTTGAATTCCCTTGACTTGGCTGGGTCATATGAGAACTGGCCGGGCCGACTCAGAGTAAAACGCGCATCGCTGGCTGTCATGAGGAAGGGCTTGTAACCAGTGCGCTCCTTTACTGCATCGAAAAGGGGTGCGGCGTCGTCGAATACCATTGGGTGGTCAGTCATGTGTTGCCAGTAGGCTTCGCCTGCATTTGCTATCTGATCGGCGGACAGGTATACATCGCAGTCCTGAGCGGCGAGCCAGAGCAGCACCTCGCGACTAAAGGGCTTGGTCACACCCCATTTCTTCTTGATATCGGTTTGACACGCCTCCACGCGATTTTCGAGGTCGGTCTGCGGGCTGTTTCCGGAGTCGCTCGAACCCTGATGTGCCATCAGTAGATCGTCGAACACGTCCTTGAACCTTGCCACCAAGGTCTCGGCCTGAGGTCGTGCCATGTAGCTCTTCAGAATTGGGAGGAGTGCTTGGGCGGCCTCCGCGTGCATCGCTTTGGTATCTATCAACGTGTCATCCAAGTCCGTAAGCCAAACCAAAGGTCCAGCGTCCGGTGCAAGTATCGCCTTGAGCCATTCCATTGCATCTTCAGGCACAGTATCGCTCCCTTGCGTTCATACTGCGGCACCCTGTTGTCCGGCCAGGTGAACCTGTAGCGACGCCAACGCGGATCCATACGCACCGGCGAGCGTCCCGTGTGCCACCTGTGTAAGCCGGGCTCTTTGAGTCGGCTGCGAGAATCCCGCTGACCCTATGCGCTGTTGTATTCGGGTCAAGAATGGCATTCCGAGTTGCGCAACTCCGCCGCCGAGTGCAATCTCGTCAGGATTGAGTATATTTATCAAGCTCCTGATGGCAATGGCAATGGCCGATTCCGCCTCGGCAAATACCTTCACGGCTTGTGGTTCCCCCCTAAGCATCGCCGCGGCGACTTCGCGACCATCGATGGCTGGTTCCGCAGATCTTCTTAGGATGTTATAGCGCCGTGTGATCGCGGTGCCGGAGGCGTATGCGTTTACGCACCCGTGGAGGCCGCACTCACACGTATCACCCGCTGGCTTGACGATGATGTGGCCCAGTTGCCCAGCGGTGCCATCAGGTCCTCGCATCGGCACGCCATCCATGAGGATTGAACCGCCGACACCTGTTCCGAGGGTGAAGCAGAGGAGTGTCCCCGGACGCTGCCCTTCTGGCGTGGAGTAGTAGTGACCCAGGGCGGCCATCGTGGCATCGTTGTCGACAAGGGTGGGGACCCCCAGCACCGCGGTGGCGACTGTTCCGAAGTCGACGTCCTTCCACGTAGGCAGAATGATCGAGTCGAGGAACGTACGCTCTGGCGAGATGAGTCCGGGTAGGCCAATACCAACGGCGAGTAACTGCGACGCCGACAAGCCCGCGTCGTCCAGAAGTCCGTGCACGACCCGGTCGACGGCACGCGCGGCATCGTCTGGCGACATTAGCCGCCAAGAGGCAATGGTTCGACTAATGAGGACGCCACGCTGAGGTGAGTAGAGGAGGCCGCAGGTCTTCGTGCCGCCGATGTCGATCCCAGCCACGAGGAGTTCCTGCAACGTGACCTCCGGGCCGTGTTGATCGAGTCAGAGACACACTAGCGGAATCGAACTTGCCACCGTGGTCGCTCCGTTGAGGCAGGGCCGTTTTGCGCCACTGGGTTGCGAGCGAGGGGAAGTGAGGGACTGCGGAGTCGAACAGGCACTGCGGACGGCACCTTCACGCCGGGCCGGTTCGAGATTGTGACCGACCACGGGACCGCCAACGAACTCGGCTCGGTTACAGCCGCGCAGTGGCGGAACTGGCCAGTCGGGTCACCTTCCTCAAGCGTCACAGCCAACTGGGACTGATTGGCTCGCGGCTCCGCGGGGAGGCATGCAGTAGGCCGTCCCTGATCGCGGCCTGGACGACGACCTCGGACTCGTTGGACGGCGAGCCACTCCACTGCCACCGCACCCGCCGGCACCGCGGGCGAGGTCGATCTTGACCTTGGGATGCGGCACCGCCTGGCATCGTCCACGGCCCAAGTGAGCCCGAGGATCGACGCGACCACCTTGAGAGATGTGCCGTCCCTGGGGAGGAAATGGTCCCTGAGCCAAGCATGCATTTCGAACGAGCGCCCCTCGAAAGAAGCCGGTCAAAGCTGTGGTGCATGCTCGTCATGCTGCGCGCGATTCGGGCAAGCCCCTCGCGGCGGGAGAGGCGCACTTGTGCTGGCAGAACCTCGTTCGCGTTGGGCTGAGGTACGGCGCCCTCGGCGATGCGCGGCCGCACGGTGCTGTCCAGTGGTTCTGACAGCCTGAGTTGGCCCCACCATGACGGCTTGGGGTGGCCCCACCTGGTCGGCGTGTCGGGTGGTGTGACGGTCTGATCTGGCCCCACCCCGCGCCAGCGTGAGCGTCATGGCGACGAACGCATCGGTGGTGGTGTCCGGGACGGGGTCTCGGGTGGAGTTGTTCGCGGCGATCCGTCGGGATGCCCGGGTTGAGGAGTTCTCGATCCGGGAGCTCGCGCGCCGTCATGGGGTGCACCGACGAACGGTGCGGCAGGCGTTGGCGTCGGCGGAACCGCCAGGTCGGAAGACCCCGACCCGGGTCGCGCCGAAGCTCGGCCCGTACGTCGACGCTGTGGACGCGATGCTCGTCGCCGATCTGGACGCGCCGAGGAAGCAGCGACACACGGCCCGCCGGGTCCACGCCCGTCTGGTCGATGAGCACGACGCCGT
>JAKOZM010000530.1 GCA_029779995.1 Actinomycetes bacterium | reverse complement strand
CGCCTCAGATGGCCCGCAGGCAAGCCTGTGGATAGCGCCGCGCGACGTTTGGGCCGACATGTCAGACTTTCCGGACACGGTCGGTTGATTCAGGAGGCGCCGGGCATGGTCGGGGACACGATTGCAGGCACCCGCGTGGGTGTTCGCCACACAAGACGCCGGTATGCCGCGACACTCGCGGCCCTGATTGCCGCTAGCGCGGTGGTGGCTGGCTGCACCACCTCAACCGCCGGGCCGGGGGTGACCACGACGGCCACCAGCGGATCAAGCACCGCCACGACAACACCGACGGCGACCGCTACGTCCACCCCAAGCGCAACGACCGCGCCAACCGCGGCGTATCCGGCAGACGTTCCCGCGGAGGCGCGGGCGAACACCCCAGATGGCGCCAAGGCCTTCGCGAGACACTTCTTCGGCCAGGTCAACAAGGCCTACACCACCCCCCAAACGGGTTTGCTCGCGCCACTCTCAACCCCCAACTGCAAGACCTGCGCAGCTGCAGAGGACAACGCATCGTCCTACTTAGCTACCGGTCGTCGCTACGACCGAGACGCTCTCGACGTCCTTGAGGTCGCCTTAGACGCCGAGACCATCAGTGATGGGCATGTGGTGGATGTGACCGCCCACCAGAGGCCCGCCAAGGTGGTCGATTCCGCGGGCACCGTCACCGAGCAGATCAACGAAGTCAGGTCTGTCTTCGTGGTTTGGGTAAGAAGAGTCGCAGGAAGCTGGCGAATCGATTCCGTCAAGGTGTTGGGGTGAGCGCCAAAGCTCGGGTGATCGCAATGCTGGTGATCACCGTCGGCCTTCTCGCACCGGCCCAAGCTGTCGCTGACCCAACGAAGGGTGGCGGCGGATTCACTGGTACTGCGACTGCGCACGATGGCATCCTCGTCGCCGCGAACTCGGCGGCAGTCGGCTACCTCGGGCAAGGGAAAGACTTGAACGGGAATCCGTTCACGACGCCGATGGTGTTCCAGGTCCGTATCGCCTGCGAATCCAACATCGCCGCCAACCCCGACCCCGCCGCCTGCCAACGAGCCGCCGCCAGCTGCCAAACCAGCACCGGAATCATCGGCATCGGCTTCCTCTACGAAATCTACGCCCGCCCCCAAGGCAGCACCGAACCTTGGCGATACCTCGGCTCCACCTGCTTCGCCGACCAAGTCCCCGGCGCCACCCCCACCGTC
>JAKOZM010000526.1 GCA_029779995.1 Actinomycetes bacterium | reverse complement strand
CGGCCGCCGTACAGGTCAGGGTCGGTGAAGCCGCCGTGGAACAGTTGCCACGGGTACCAGTAGTGGTACTGCAGCTGGTCCCAGTTGGCGTCCTGGGTCAGGCTGGCCGCGATCGCGGCGCAGGCGGCAACCAGACACAGGTCGACCAGCCAGCCCCACCAACGCACCAGCCCATTCTCACCCGGTGCGTGTGCGTGACGTCAGCGCCCCGAGCGGTAGATGTAGACCGGGGTCCGCAGTGGGGTGTTGTGGTAGATCCACTTGGCGTCTTTGAGCGAACGCACGTTCACGCAGCCCAGCGAGGATCCGTTGTACCCGTCGCGGCGGAAGCCGGGGGAGAAGTGCACGGCCTGCCCGCCGCTGAAGAACAGGGAGAAGGGCATCGGTGTCCCGGAAAGGTCGCTGATCAGGTAGCGGACCTTCGAGTAGACCCCGAACTTGCCGTTGCGGGTGGGTGTCTCTGAGGAGCCGAAGCGGACGTCGGTGACCAACTGCTGCTTGCCGTTCTTCATCGCACGCAGAACCAGTTGGTGCTTGTCGACGCAAAGGACCCGGCCGGTGCGGCAGATCTTCGGCAGCTTGCCGTTGCCGTAGAGCTGCTTCAAGAAGGTGGCCTGCTTGCCGGTCACGGTGCCGGTCGGCCAGTATCCGAACTTGGACTGCCAGGACTTGTAGGCAGCGCGGGACTCAACGTCCCAGACACCGGTCAGCGGCGCGGTCTTGCCCACCCCGCTGAGCTGCTTCTGGATGACCTCGACCGCCGGGCCTGCCATGTCGGGGCGGATCTTCGCCTCACCCGCATAGAGCTGCGCCAGACGGGGCGCCGGGACGGGCGTAGGCTCCGGCGTCACGGGGGTCTCGTCGGCGGGAAGTAGGAAGACGGCAGCGGCCAGTGCATCGATCACATACCCATAGTCACCCGTGCCACTGCCGCTGAGCAACGTGGTCTGATCAAATCGTTACTCTGCTCACCATGGCCGACCGCGATCCGCTGCTGCCAATAGACCCCGATACCGGGGATGTGATCGGCCACGAACCCGTGTGGGATCTGCTGCTGGTGATCGCTGCGGGCGGTGCTCTCGGTGGCGGTGCGCGCTACCTGCTCGGCACCGTCATCCCGCACGCGTCCTTCCCCTGGTCGACTCTGCTCGCCAACGTGGTCGGCTGTGCGCTGATCGGCGTGCTCATGGTGGCGTTGCTGGAGGTCGTGCGGCCCCGCCGCTACGCGCGACCGTTCCTGGGTGTGGGAGTGCTCGGCGGTTTCACCACATTCTCGGCCTACACCGTGGAGACCCACGCGCTGCTGGCTGCGGGTCGCGGCCCGGTGGCGCTGGCCTACCTCTTCGGGTCGCTGGCCGCTGGCTTGCTGGCCACGCGGATCGGGATCAGCGCGACGCGGAGGCTGCGGTGATCCTGCTGTTGGTCATGGTCGGGGCCGCTGTCGGCGCGCCTGCCCGGTGGATTCTCGACAGGTCGATCCAGACCCGGCACCCGAGCCTGTTCCCGTGGGGGACCTTCACGATCAACATGCTCGGGTCGCTGCTGCTGGGAGTCGTGGTGGGGGCCGCGGCGTCCGCGCCACTGGTGGCGCTGCTGGGCACGGGCTTCTGCGGAGGCTTCACGACGTTCAGCACGTTCTCGTTCGAGGCCGTGCGCATGACCGAGCAAGGCCGCGGTCGGCGGGCATTCCTCTACGTCGCCGCCAGCCTGCTGGTGGGGCTGCTCGCCGCCACCCTCGGCTGGTATCTGGGGGATCTGGTCAGCCCATCCGGCCGATGATCAAGTCCGCCACCAAGCCGGTCCATCCGGTCTGGTGGCTGGCGCCGAGGCCGGCGCCGTTGTCGCCATGGAAGTATTCGTAGAAGTACGGTGCGGTGTTCCAGCGCGGGTCGTCCTGGAACTTGCTCGTGTCCCCGAAGACCGCCCGCCGGCCGTTCTCGTCGGGCAGGAACACCGAGATGAGCCGCCGGCGCAGTTCCTCAGCCACCTGGCGCATGTTGGCCATCTCGCCGCTGCCAGTCGGGCACTCCACCTGGAACGAGTCGCCGAGGTACATGTAGTAGCGCTCAAGTGCCTCGATGACCAAGTGGTTGATCGGGAACCACACGGGCCCCCGCCAGTTGGAGTTGCCACCGTACATTTCGGTCTGGGATTCCGCAGGTTCGTAGTCGACGCGAAACGAGTGCCCGTCGATCTCCACGGAGAACGGCGCGTTCAGATGCCGCTTCGAGAGGCTGCGCAGGCCGTAGGGGGACAGGAAGGAGTCCTCACTGAGGACCTCCAGCAGGACCCGGCGCAGCCGTTCCGGGTCGAGCACGGTGAGCAGGAGTTTGTGCTGGTCCGGGGACCGGTAGACAAAACCGGCCCGGCCCATGTCAATGGTGTCCAGACCTCGCCGACGCAGGAAGTCAGCGAATCGCTCATACAGGCGGGCATTGCGCTGCAGGGCCTGGTCGGTCTGGATCCAGGCGGCTGCCAGGATCGGGATCAGGCCCACGATCGAGCGGACGCGCAGCGCCTCGCGGGTGCCGTCGGGTCGGGTCAGCTGGTCGTAGAAGAAGCCCTCCTGCCAGTCCCACATGCCGCTCTCGACCATGCCGTCGGTGATCGAGGCGAAGTGCTCTGCGAACTTCAGCGCCATCGAGTCGTACACCTCGTCGTCCTCGGCAAGCCGCATCGCGATCCGCAGCATGGTCAGGCAGTAGAAGGCCATCCAGGCGGTACCGTCGGCCTGGTCGAGCTTGCAGCCTTCGGGCAGTTGGGAACGGTTGATCGGCCCGACGTTGTCCAAGCCCAGGAAGCCGCCCTGGAAGACGTTGTTGCCCTCCTCGTCCACGCGATTGACCCACCAGGTGAAGTTCATCAGCAGCTTCTGGAAGACCTCGGCGAGAAACGCGTAGTCGGTGCCGCCGTCGATCTCGAACACCCGCAGGGCCGCCCAGGCGTGCACCGGGGGATTGGTGTCGCCGAAGTTCCATTCGTAGGCCGGCAACGCGCCGTTGGGATGCATGTACCACTCGCGGCACATCAGCAGCAGTTGGTACTTGGCGTAGCCGGGGTCGACATGGGTGAAGACCACGGTGTGGAAGGCCAGGTCCCAGGCGGCGAACCACGGGTACTCCCAGGCGTCCGGCATGGAGATGACGTCGTACGCGTCGACGTGCTTCCAGGTGTGGTTGCGGCGGGTCTCGGGCGGTGGTGGCGGCGGCTCGCCCTCATCGCCGGCCAGCCAGCGTTGCACGTCATAGCGGTAGAACTGCTTGCTCCAGATCATGCCCGCGAATGCAGCGCGCATGGTGGCGAGCTCGTCGGCCGGGCAATTGTCCGGGGCGAGGTCGCCGTAGAACTCATCGGCCTCCGCCTGCCGGGTGGCGAACAGGGCGTCGAAGTCGCTGGTCAGGCTGTTCGGTTGGCGTTTGTTGTCCGGCGACTTCCACAGCCGCAGGCGGATCTCCTGCGTCTGCCCGGCGGGTACGTGCAGGCGGTACCACCAGGCGGCTTTTGTGCCGCGCAGTTCAGGGTTGACACTGTCGTCGCCGAGGCGGATGTGGCGGTCGATGCCGTCCTTGGGGAAGCGGGTGACGTTGGGTGTCTCGAACAGCAGTTCCTGGTTGGTCTCGTTGTTGCAGACCAGTGGTGTGGGCTGGGTGCCGTCGGGCAGCGGCCCGGGATCCAAGTGGTAGGTGCCCGATCGCCAGTGGGTGGCCACCAGCGCGCGGCCGTCCACCCGCATCTCGGGAACCGGGTGGCCGCGGCCCCAGCCCCACGCGTTGCGGAACCACAGCGTCGGCAGCACGTCGAGAGTGGCATCCTCGGGGCCGGCGTTGGTGATGCTGATCCGGATGCTGATGTCCGTGGGGGTGGCTTTCGCATAGTCGACATCAACCACCCAGTAGCGGTCGTCGTCGAAGATGCCGGTATCGATGAGTTCGTACTCGGGGTCGTGACGGGTGCGCTTGGCGTTGGTCGCGATGAGATCGTCGTAAGGGAACGCGTTCTGCGGATAGTGGTAGCGCCACCGCAGCCAGGCGTGCGACGGCAGGGCGTCGCGGTACCAGTAGTACTCCTTGACGTCCTCGCCGTGATTGCCCTGCGTGGAGGTCAGCCCGAACAGTCGCTCCTTGAGGATGCGGTCCTTGCCGTTCCACAACGAGATGCCGAAACAGGTGTCCTGCAGCAGGTCGCTCAAGCCGGCCAGACCGTCCTCGCTCCAGCGGAAGGTGCGCGCGTGAGCATGGTCGAACGGGAAGTAGTTCCACGCATCGCCGGAGGTCGAGTAGTCCTCCCGGACGGTGCCCCACGCCCGCTCGGACAGGTACGGTCCCCACTGGTACCAGGGGCCGGCCTCCTCCGGGCCGTGCTCGATGCTGCCGGCCTGCTTCATGCGCTCGTACTCGCTCACTGTGCGAGGGTAGCCGCGGGGTGTGGGCGCACGCGCCCCATGCGGACGGTGGATCGCCGCTGCCGTTCAGTACCGACCGTTTCGGAGGGGCGCAGTTGAACGGAAGCGGCGAACCTGCACCAAGCGCTGTTTCCGCCACTTGGTTCACTTCCCGCACTGAGCCTCATTGCGGAAAGTGAACGAACTGGCGGAAACTGACTGGCACCACCACCCAAGGAGGCACCCATGGCCAACTCAGGATTCTCCGCCGAGGAGAAGGCCGCCATGAAGGAGCGGGCGAAGGAACTGAAGGCGGCCAAGACCCGGGCCGCCGGCGAGGCGGACGTGCTGGCCAAGATCGCCGAGATGCCCGACGCGGATCGGGTGCTCGCCCAGCGCCTCCACGCACTCGTCGCCGAGTACGCACCACAACTGCAGCCGCGGACCTGGTACGGGATGCCGGCCTACGCCCTCGACGGCAAGATCGTGTGTTTCTTCCAGGACGCGGCCAAGTTCAAGTACCGCTACGCGACTCTCGGATTCCAGGACACCGCCCACCTCGACGACGGCGACATGTGGGCCACATCGTTCGCGATCGTGGCCATAACCGCTTACGTCGAGGCGCGGATCGTCGAACTCTTGCAGCGCGCGTTGGCCTGAGCGTTCACCCAGGGCGAATGTGGGAAGCACGTAAGTTCGCGGGTGGTTGTCCTAGCACGAGGTTAGAGTGAGAAATCCGATCGTGATGGGAGTCAGCGGATGTTCGAGAGGTTTACCGACCGGGCCCGTCGAGTCGTGGTGCTCGCGCAGGAAGAGGCGCGGATGCTCAACCACAACTACATCGGCACCGAGCACATCCTGCTGGGCCTGATCCACGAGGGCGAGGGTGTCGCGGCGAAAGCGCTGGAGAGCTTGAACATCTCCCTGGACGCCGTGCGCCAGCAGGTCGAGGAGATGATCGGTCAGGGCCAGCAGGCGCCCAGCGGCCACATCCCCTTCACCCCCCGCGCCAAGAAGGTCCTGGAGCTGTCCTTGCGCGAGGCGCTGCAACTCGGGCACAACTACATCGGCACCGAGCACATCCTGCTCGGCCTCATCCGCGAGGGTGAGGGTGTGGCTGCCCAGGTGCTGGTCAAGCTCGGCGCCGATCTGAACAAGGTCCGCCAGCAGGTCATCCAGTTGCTGTCCGGCTACCAGGGCAAGGAGCCCGCGACCGCCGGAGGCCCACAGGAGGGGACGCCGTCGAGTTCGCTGGTGCTCGACCAGTTCGGACGCAACCTCACACAAGCTGCTCGAGAAGCCAAGCTTGACCCGGTCATCGGTCGTGAGAAAGAGATCGAACGGGTCATGCAGGTGCTCTCCCGGCGCACCAAGAACAATCCCGTCCTCATCGGTGAGCCGGGCGTTGGCAAGACCGCCGTCGTGGAGGGCCTGGCGCAGATGATCGTGCGCAACGAGGTCCCGGAGACGCTCAAGGACAAGCAGTTGTACACCCTCGATCTCGGCGCACTCGTCGCCGGTAGCCGCTACCGCGGTGACTTCGAGGAGCGGCTGAAGAAGGTCCTGAAGGAGATCCGCACCCGCGGCGACATCATCTTGTTCATCGACGAGATGCACACGTTGGTGGGCGCCGGTGCGGCCGAAGGCGCCATCGATGCGGCGAGCATCCTCAAGCCGATGCTCGCCCGTGGTGAGCTGCAGACGATCGGGGCCACGACCCTCGACGAGTACCGCAAGTACGTCGAGAAGGACGCCGCCCTGGAGCGCCGCTTCCAGCCGATCCAGGTCCAGGAGCCGACCTTGGCCCACACCATCGAGATTCTCAAGGGGCTGCGCGACCGGTACGAGAACCACCACCGGGTGACGATCACCGACTCCGCTCTGGTGGCCTCGGCGACCCTGGCCGACCGGTACATCAACGACCGCTTCCTGCCGGACAAGGCCATCGACCTCATCGACGAGGCCGGCTCCCGGCTGCGTATCCGCCGGATGACTGCGCCGCCGGACCTGCGTGAGCTCGACGAGCGGATCGC
>JAKOZM010000517.1 GCA_029779995.1 Actinomycetes bacterium | reverse complement strand
CCCAGCGCGTGTCGACCATCATCGACGCCGAGCAGATCATCGTCCTTGAGGACGGGCTGGTCGTCGGGCGCGGGCGGCATACCGAATTGCTCGAGTCGTGTCCCACCTACCAGGAGATCGTCGTGTCCCAGCGCGCTGCCGAGGAGGTGGCGGCATGAGCGAGGGTGTGAAGACCGCCGAGGAGAAGGCGGCCGAGGCTCGGCGCGGGCCGCGCCACAGCGGTCCTCCGCACATGGCCATGGGTATGCCGGCCGAGAAGTCCATGTCGTTCGGCCCCTCCGCGCGTCGACTGTTGTCGTGGTTGGCGCCCGAGCGCATCAAGGTGGCCACCGTCATCGTCCTGGTCGTGCTGTCGGTGGTGCTCAGCTCGGTCGGCCCGAAGATCCTCGGCCGGGCGACCGACCTCATCTTCGCCGGGCTCGTCGGTCGGATGCTCGGCACCAACATCCCGGCCGGGACGTCCCGCGCGGACGTCATCGCGGCGATGCGTGCGCAGGGTCAGGACCGGATGGCCGACATGCTCCAAGGTGTCGACTTCATCCCAGGTCAAGGGATCGACTTCGCCGCCATCGGGCAGGTGCTGCTCGTCGTGCTGGCGATCTATGTCGTCGCCTCCGTGCTGTCCTGGCTGGGGACCCGGCTGCTCGTCGGCGTCGTCCAGCGCGCGATGCTTCGGATGCGTGAGCAGGTGCAGGCCAAGCTGGACCGTCTGCCCTTGGCCTACTTCGACAATCAGCCGCGTGGCGAGTTACTCAGCCGCGTGACCAACGACATCGACAACGTGTCAACGTCGTTGCAGCAGACCATGTCTCAGCTGCTCAACTCGCTGCTCACGGTGGTGGCGATGCTCGCCATGATGTTCTGGATCTCGTGGCTGCTGGCCCTCATCGCCCTGGTCACCATCCCCATCTCGATGGTCGTCGCTGCGGCGATCGGCAAGCGCTCGCAGAAGTTGTTCGTCAAGCAGTGGGCGGCGACTGGCCAACTCAACTCGATCATCGAGGAAACCTTCACCGGGCACCAGCTCGTCAAGGTGTTCGGTCGTCAGCGCGAGGTGCAGGAGCAGTTCGACGGCAAGAACGGCGAGTTGTACGACTCGGCGTTCGGGGCCCAGTTCATCAGCGGGATCATCATGCCGGTGATGATGTTCGTCGGGAACCTCACCTATGTCGCCATCGCCGTCGTCGGCGGCCTCAAGGTCGCCAGCGGTCAGATGACCCTCGGTGATGTCCAGGCCTTCATCCAGTACTCCCGGCAGTTCACCCAGCCCCTGACCCAGGTGGCGTCGATG
>JAKOZM010000515.1 GCA_029779995.1 Actinomycetes bacterium | reverse complement strand
GAAGCCACGGGAAGGGGCACCTCCACACATGGCATTTTCCGTCGGCGACACGGTTGTCTATCCGCATCACGGCGCAGCTCGCATCGAGAGTATCGAGCAGCGCGTCATCAAGGGCGAAGAGCGCGAGTACCTCGTGCTGCGTATTGACCAAGGCGACCTCGTCGTTCGGGTCCCGAGCGACAACGTCGACCTCGTCGGTGTTCGCGACGTGGTGAACTCTGAGGGGCTGGAGAAGGTCTTTTCCGTCCTTCGTCAGCCGTACACCGAAGAGCCCACCAACTGGTCGCGGCGCTACAAGGCCAACGTTGAGAAACTGGCCTCGGGCGACGTCATCAAGGTGGCGGAGGTTGTTCGCGACCTCTGGCGGCGGGATCAGGATCGCGGCCTGTCGGCTGGGGAGAAGCGGATGCTTGCTCGGGCCCGGCAGATACTGGTTAGTGAACTCGCACTCGCGGAGAAGACCAACGAGGACAAGGCCGAGATAATCCTCGACGAGGTCCTCGCGTCGTAGTCTGGCTGTGTGCCGCGACTTTCCCGAGTCCCTGATGTAGGGGCCGAAACGCTGAGGCTGCTGCTTGTGGTCTTCGGCGCAGCCGTCGGTTTCGAACTGGGTTCGCGGATCGAGGCCAGCAATCCCGACGTCTCGCTGGGGTTCCTGAGCATCACCGTCGTCTGCGTCGTCATCGGGGCCGGTTTCGGGTACTCGGTGGGGGGTGTGATTGCCCGCGTCATCATCCGGGGGATCACCGCTCAGGAGCAGCGCCTGCGGGGGCTACCCCCAGACCAGGTCGTGGCCGGCTTCAGCGGGTCAATCATCGCCATGCTCGCGGCGTCCCTGGTCGCCTGGCCCCTGTTCCTGCTAGGCCCGGCCGCAGTAATGGCGCCATTGTTCGTCTTCATCGTCGTGGTGGCCGGCATCGCCGGGTTCCGGATTGGCCGTACGCGGGGGGCTTCGATCGGGGGAGCAGTTGGCGGTGGTCCTCGTCAGGGCTGGGGGCCCAAGGTCCTGGACACCTCTGTCGCCATCGACGGCCGCATCGTTCAAGTCGCCCGCAGCGGCTTCCTCACCGGCACCGTCCTGGTGCCGCGACCGGTCATCGACGAATTGCAGGGCCTCGCCGATGCCGCTGACGAGGGTCGGCGTGCCAGGGGCCGCCGGGGCCTCGATGTCCTGGGGACCCTGCGGGATGCCTTACCCGTCGAGGTGATCGCCGACGATCCGGTCGGCGTCGACGACGTCGACGCGAAACTGGTACAGATCTGCCTGCGCCGCAAGGTCGCGCTGCTCACGCTGGATCAGCACCTGGCTGATGCGGCGGCGCTGAGTGGGGTGACAGTTTTGAACTTGCATGCGCTGGCGGTGGCGATGGCAGCTCCCGTGACCTCCGGGGACACCGTGGAGGTGCACCTGGCCCGGGCCGGCAAGGAAGAGGGGCAGGCCGTGGGCCATTTGCCGGACGGCACGATGGTCATCGTGCAGCGCGCGGACCACCGGATCGGAGACACCGTGCAGGTGCACCTGACCTCCGTGACCACCACGAGCCACGGTCGGCTGGTCTTCGCGCGGCTGGTCTGACTGCCAGCCTCTAGGCTGACGTTCGTGACCGCCCTGATCCTGGTAGCGGCCGGCAGTGGGCAACGACTGGCGGCCGGTATCCCCAAAGCTTTGGTCGAGGTCGCCGGCGACTCCCTGATCGGACACTGCATCGCCACGGCTCGGCAGGTCGACAGAATCCACGAACTGGTCGTGGTCGCACCGGCGGCCGAAGTGGATCGCATCGCGGACGACGTTGCGGGTGTAACAGTCGTCGCAGGGGGCGCAACCCGGGATGCCTCCGTCCGGGCTGGCCTGCTCGCGCTGCCCGAGGCCGTCGACACGGTGCTCATCCACGACGCGGCCCGGCCCTTCACCCCGGTCGAGGTCTATGAGCGCGTGATCGCGGCGCTGGACACCGGAGCGGACGCCGTCATCCCGGCGGTGCCGGTGGCCGACACCATCAAACGCGTGGCGGACGGCATTGTCATGGCCACCCTCGACCGAGCCGATCTGGTCGCGGTGCAGACCCCACAGGGATTTCGGGTGGCGACCCTGCGCGCAGCCCATGAGCAGCAGACGGACACGGTCACCGACGACGCGATGCTCGTGGAGACCATGGGTGTGCCAGTACACGTGGTTGCCGGGTCCCATGACGCTTTCAAGATCACGACTGCCTTCGATCTGACGGTGGCGCGCGCGATGCGGGAGGCCTGAATGAATCTGCTCATCGGCGTGGGAACCGACGTCCATGCCTACTCCGAGGCGCCTCCAGCGCATGTGGCTGGCCTGCTCTGGCCCGATGCACCCGGACTTGTGGGGCATTCGGACGGCGACGTGGTGTCGCACGCCAGCGCCGACGCACTGCTCAACGCGGCTGGGCTCGGAGACCTCGGCGGGCTGATCGGCACTGACCGCCCGGAATGGCGCGGGGCCAGCGGCGCCACGATTCTGCGCGAGGTCGCCGCCCATTTACGGGCGCAGGGGTACTCGCCGGTCAACATCGGCGTGCAGATGATCGGCAATCAGCCCCGGATCGGTGCCCGCCGCGGCGAAGCCGAGCGGGTGCTCAGCGCCGCGGCGGGATGCCCTGTCCACCTGTCGGCGACCACCACCGACGGCCTTGGCCTCACCGGCCGGGGGGAGGGGTTGGCGGCGATCGCGACAGCGCTGGTCATGCGTGCCGATACTCTGGATCGGTGACCCTGCAGATCTACGACACCGGAACCCGCACTGTGCGCGACTTCGTGCCGATCAACGACGCAGCGGTGTCGATCTATTACTGTGGCGCGACAGTCCAGGCTGCTCCCCACGTCGGTCACCTGCGGCCCGGAGTGGTTTTCGACGTCCTGGCTCGTTGGCTCACGGCCAAGGGATACCAGGTGACCGTCTGCCGCAATGTCACCGACATCGACGACAAGATCCTGGCCAAGGCGCAGTCGGAAGGCCGGCCCTGGTGGGCAGTGGCCCAGCACTACGAGCGCGAGTTCAGTCGCGCCTACGAGATCCTGGGATGCAATCCGCCCACGATCGAACCGCGCGCGACCGGGCACATCCCGCAGATGCTCGAACTCATCGCGCGCCTCATCGATGCCGGGCAGGCATATGCAGTGGACGGCGACGTCTACTTCTCAGTGACCGCTGACCCGCGCTACGGGGAGTTGTCCCGCCAGCGACTGGCCGACCTGCAACCCGCGGCCGACTCCGTGGACGACCAGCGCAAACGCGATCAGCGGGACTTCGCGCTGTGGAAGGCGGCCAAACCCGGCGAGCCGTTCTGGAACTCACCGTGGGGGCCCGGTCGTCCCGGCTGGCATCTGGAGTGCTCAGCCATGTCCACCTTCTACCTCGGTGAGCAGTTCGACATCCACGGTGGTGGTATCGACTTGATCTTCCCTCACCACGAGAACGAACTCGCCCAGTCACGCGGTGCGGGCGACGCCTTCGCGAACTACTGGCTGCACAACTCGTGGGTGACAGCGGCCGGACAGAAGATGGGCAAGTCGCTGGGCAATGCGCTGGCAGTCGACGAGGTCCTCAAGCACGTGAAGCCGGTCGAACTGCGCTACCACCTCGCCTCCGCGCACTACCGGTCCACCATCGAGTTCTCCTATGAGTCCGTAGTGGAGTCGGCCGTGGGCTTCCGGCGCATTGCCGGGTTCCTGGAGAAACTCGCCGACGAGCCCCTCCCAGATCCGGTGGCCGGTAATTGCCCGCCGGCGTTTGTGGCTGCCATGGACGATGACCTCGGTGTGCCGGCAGCAGTGGCCGTCATCTTCGACACGGTGCGGGCCGGCAACGCCGCGTTGGAGGGCCAGGATCTGGCGACGGCCCGCACGGCCTGGCGACAGGTCAGTGCCATGTGCTCGGTGCTTGGGATCAACCCGCTGGCGGACCCGTGGGTGTCCGGCGAGGACTCCGGGCAGGCGATGGCGGCCCTGGGAGCACTGGTGGATGATCTGCTCGTCGCCCGTCGAGAGGCCCGCGCAGCGCGGGACTGGGGACAGGCTGATGCCATCCGCGACCGTTTGGTCGCCGCGGGTGTACATATCGAGGACCGTCCTGATGGTCCTGTCTGGTCGTTGACCGATGGCGGGTAACTCGCAGCGCCCGGGTGCACGGCGTAATCCCGGGTCGAAGAAGGGTGCCGTGGTCGGATCCGGTGCGCAGCGCCGCAAAGCGCTCAAGGGCAAGGGCCCGACCCCCTCAGCCAAGGACCGGCCGGGACACCCCGCCGCCAAGCAGGCCAAGTACAAGGACAAGGCCGAACGCGCACAGAAACCCACCCGATCCTCCGGGAAACCCCCGAGGGACATCGTCGCCGGTCGCAACCCGGTCGTGGAGGCC
>JAKOZM010000471.1 GCA_029779995.1 Actinomycetes bacterium | reverse complement strand
AGCACGATGCCCAGCGGCACCGCGATCGCCACAGCCTGGCCCGTCGTCCGGCACAGCCCTCCGAGCAGCATCCCGGCCGCCGAACAGATCACGCCATAGATCAGCACCAACGGAATCCATGCCCCCGGATTGCCGAAGTTGATCCCGAAACTCAGGATCCCCATCCCGATGAGGATTGCGGCCTGCAACAGCGCAATGGCGATCCGGGACAGCCCCAACCCGCCCAGGTAAACGGGTAATCCCCGGGGAGCGGCCAGCGTGCGCTGGAACACTCCGAGCTCCCGCGCCTGAACCAGCGCTGCGGCTCCCAACAGCCCGTTGAGGAACGTGAAGAGCATCAACTGCGACGGGACTGCCGAGGCGAACCGGTTGGCCTCCATGGCCGTGACCTGACCCACCGAATCAGAACTGACCCCGATCGGGGGCACGTCGGCCAACGCCGCGGCGACTGCCGCCTCGGCTCGCTGGCGGGGCACCTCTTGGCTGAGCACGTCTATAGCAATGGCCCGGGTGCCCACCTCGGCTGCGGCGGCGTTCACGGTGGACAGCACCACCCCCGCCCCCGAAGACGTCTGCTGAACGTAGATCTGGACCGGCTGCGAATCCGGGGGCACCTCGACGCCGCCACCGAGCAGGCCCATCCGGATGTCGCGGTAGAGGTCGCGCGAGTCGGTGTAGACAGTCACCTCCAGGCCCGGCGACTGCTGCAGGGCGGCCACAAGTTGTGTCCCCAACGGCCCGGGTTGGTCGGCCAGCAGCCCCACGGGCAGACGAGACCCACCCCGGCCGAAGCTCAGCCCGATCAGCAGCACCAGCACGATGGGTAGCGCGATGGTGGAGAACATCGCGATCCGGTCGCGGAAGAAGCGCACCCATTCCACCCGAGCCGTGCTGATGGTCGCCCTCATGTCAGGACCTTGTTTCGCAAGGCGATCAAACCCACCGCCGCTGTCGCGACCCCGATACTGAACAGCAGCAGCACGCGCGGCATCACCTCGACGATCGATGCTTGGGCTGCGGAGAGATCCACGAATGCCGCCAGCGCCTGACCGTTGGGGGTGAACTGGCGGATGGCACTCAAGGTCCCACTCGCGCCGTAGAAGAAGGTCCCACCCGCTACGGCGAACAGCAACGCGACGATGGTGGTCAAGGCGTCAGCCTGGTTCTCCGTGCGGGCCAGACCTGTGATGAGCAGCGAGATCCCGGCGATCGCCGCGACGGCCGCCACGATGACCAGCAGGACTCCCACCGGCTGCCCCCAGGACGCACCGAAACCCAGCCAGGTCACCAGCCACACGGCCGTCAGGCTGGCGATGCCCACGATCATGACCTGCACCGTCTTGCCGAGCAGCACAGCGGAAGTGGTGACCGGTCCGGCCAGAATCCGCTGCAACGTGCCCTCATTGCGTTCCACGATGATTGACCGGGCGCC
>JAKOZM010000468.1 GCA_029779995.1 Actinomycetes bacterium | reverse complement strand
GCTGTCGGCGCACGCCTTCACCGAGGACGAGGCCCGGGTGATCCTGCGGGCCGGTCGCGCCGCCGGCCTGGCCGTGCGCGTGCATGGCAACCAACTGGGCCCCGGGCCGGGCGTGCGATTGGCCTGCGAGCTCGGGGCGGTGAGCGTCGACCACTGCACCTACCTGTCCGACGCCGACGTCGCTGCACTCGCCGAAACCGGAACTGTCGCAACGCTGTTGCCGGGGGTCGAGTTCTCGACCCGGCACCCCTATCCCGACGCGCGCCGGCTGCTTGACGCCGGTGTTGCTGTGGCGCTGGCGACCGACTGCAACCCGGGCACCTGCTACACCTCATCGATGCCGTTCGTCATCGCGCTCGCCGTGCGGGAGTTGCGGATGACCCCCGCAGAGGCCCTGTATGCCGCGACCGCCGGCTCCGCGCGCACGCTCGGGTTGCGGGGTCGGATCGCCGTGGCTGACTCGGCCGATCTCACGGTGCTCGATGCGCCGAGCTATCTGCACCTGGCCTACCGCCCCGGCGTCCCGCTCGCGTCGGCCCTGGCACTCTGACACTCCGGTCGCTCGGGTCTCACCCATTCAGACTTTGCGTCCCCCCGTGAGCGAAATCGACACTCTGACGTCGATTCCACTCACCTCAGACCAGTCCTCCCCAGAGCGCTGATGAGCGGTTGCGCCGGTTGGGTGCTGGGTGGACGCTGGTGGTGACGGTTAGTGCCACGGGTAGTGCCACGGCAGGTCAGGGGAAGGGCGAAGCACCATGGACAACGAGCCAGTCACCGAAACTCGATGGCAGCGGTGGGGCGGCGTGGCGTCCCTTCAAATCTTCCTTTTCTATGTGTGGATCACAGCCCTTGACAAGACCGATACGGCTCGGGCCTGGTCGATCGTGTTTGCCACAGCCATGGAGCTCTACGTGGTGGTCTGGGTCGTTTCGATCCAGCGCAAGCGTTCGCGCTGACCACACCCTGCCGAACCCCTGCCGATTCGAGGTATTCCACCATCGCCAGACGATGGTGGAATACCTCGAATCAGCGGGGGGTCGGGGGTCCGGGGGGTCCGGGGGGTTGTCGAGGGTGTCGGGGGCAACGGCAGACGCCCCCGCCTGGACCAGGTCCGGGCGGGGGCGACTGAGGTAAGCAGCGAGCGACTACTTGAGGTAGGCGTACAGCGCGGCGTGCGCGGCCGAGCCGACCATCAGGGTCGCCTGGGTGTTGCCGAGCGCCGAACCCTTGGCCGACGTGAACGTCACCGTCACCGTGGCGCTGCCACCGGCTGGCAGGTTCACCGACTGAGGAGAGACCGAGAAGACAC
This sequence comes from Actinomycetes bacterium, assembly GCA_029779995.1. The sequence continues at coordinate 592 of JAKOZM010000468.1, read as the reverse complement.
CTTCGCCCGGGCCCTCCGAGACCGACAGCGGCAGGGTCAGCGCCCCATCGGTCAAGTTGGTCACGGTCACCGTCTCGGTCAACGACTGGCCGGCCGTGTTGGGCACCGCGCCGAAGGACACGCTGGGCCGCGTCAGAGCGACCTGCGCCCGGACGGCGGCGTCAAGGTCAGCCAGGCCGTTGCCGACCTTCTGGACGTTGGCGTCCACCGTGGTGCCGTCGGTGAAGCGCGTCAGCACGCCCAACTTGGCCGTGTTGGCGATCGCCGAGCGGACCTGCCAGGCATCCCAACCGGGTTTCGCCGCGCGGACGACGGCAGCCATTCCGGCCAGGTGCGGGCTGGACATCGACGTGCCCTGGAAGAACGCCCAGCAACCCTCGACGTAGTTGTTGCAGTAGGACATCGGGATCGAGGACAGGACGTTGACGCCGGGGGCGACGACGTCCGGCTTGACGCGGTAGCTCACGTCGACCGGACCCTGGCTGGAGAACCCGGCCATGATGTCGTTGCTGGTCGTGACCCGGTAGGCCTGGTCGGAACCGATCGTCACCGGCTGGCCATCCAGCGCCAGCAGGGCGCCCTTGGTCGACAG
>JAKOZM010000460.1 GCA_029779995.1 Actinomycetes bacterium | reverse complement strand
CACGGACTCCCGTGTTCCTCCTCGATCAGAACCAGGTCGTCCGACCGGGCGAGATGGGGACCGTTGCCGATATCACCGCTGCGGCAGCCGCCAGGGACATTGACGTCATCCACATTCAACTCGACGACCAGTTCCGATGCGGAGGGTCGGCCGTCTACGTGCAGTGGGTCGAACGACTCCTCGGCCTCGTGCCCGGCGGCCCTCTGCCGTGGGTCGGAGATGACGGCTTCCGGGTGCGCGTGATGGAGTCACCAAGCGAGATCGACGCGTGGCTGCAGGCGAGGGCTGCCGAGGGTTACGGGGCAAGGATGACCGCCGGCTACTGCTGGCCGAGGAGCGACCCAAACCGCGACGGCACCTTGGTGCCCGATGTCATGATCGGCGACTGGTCGCGCCCATGGAATCTCAAGGGGGACCGCGCGGTCGGTGGCGCGCCACCGTCACCTCTGTGGGCGACGGACCCCGCGGGGATGGGGCAGGTCGGGTGCGTCTACACCGCCCAAGGGTTCGAGTACGACTTCGCAGGCGTGTTGCTTGGCCCGGATCTCGTGTGGCGCGACGGCGACTGGGTAGCGGTGCGATCGGGTAACAAGGACCCCGCGCTGCGCAGCCGAACGGCCGTGTCGGATGATCACTTCGATGCCCTGGTCCGCAACATCTACAAGGTGCTGCTCACTCGCGGCATGCAGGGCGTGGGCATCCACTCGGTCGACCCGGAGACCAACGAACTCCTTGCCAGCCTGGTGACGCAGTCGATCAGGGTGTGACCTCGACGACGCCGTGGGCGCCGCGCTCGGCATCAACCATCACGTGGCTGACCACCGGGTAGTGCCCGGCCTCCGGGAAGGTGAGTTCGACGAACCCGCCCTGCCCCGGAGCGAGGTTGATGATCTGGCTCCCGCCTGGGGCATCCGGCCCCCCAGGTGCGGCGCGCAGCAGCCAGGCGCCCTCGGCATACACCGTGTCGAACTGGCCACCCACGATGTGGAACGACGTGGGTCTGTTTGGCCCCGCGTCGAGGACCCAGATGCGGACGCGCTCGCCGACCCGCGCGGTGAGGGGGCGCGCGTCGTACTGGTTGGCGACGCCGTTGAAGACCACCGCGTCGGGT
>JAKOZM010000405.1 GCA_029779995.1 Actinomycetes bacterium | reverse complement strand
ACAGTGCCGAACAGCAGCGGGATGCTCAACGCGCCGGCGACGAACTTGGAAGTCATGGGGACATCTCCTACAGGGGGTTTGTGTGACACCCCTGTGATGCCCCCGAGCCGGGGAATGGAATCGTGAACCGGCTCACGTAGCCGTGAACGGGCTCACAAAACTCAGTACCAGTTGTGGGAGAGCCAGAACTTCTTGGCCTTGATCGGTGTTCCGTAACGGGTCTTGATGTAATCCAGGCCCCAGTCGATCTGGGTCTCCGGGTTGGTGCGGTAGTCGCTGCCGTGCGTGCGCATCTTGCGTGCCGGCAACGCCTGCGGGATGCCGGTGGCCCCACTTGAGCGGTTCACAGCCTTGTGGTTCCAGCCCGACTCGTGGAACCAGACCCACTTCAGGGCGGAGAACTGCTTGGGCCCCCACCCGTACCGAATCGCGGCCGCCTGCTGGGCGTACCACTGGGAGTACTCGACGGTGCCGAAACGGGATGGAGCATCTGCGCGGCTGGGCCGGGGCAGATCCCGGCTGTCCGCCTGTACGCCGGCTGTGGCGCCGGCGAGGAGGGAGATCGTGAGGGCAGGAATGACGACAGCGCGCTTCATAAACACCATTTCGTTGCGGGGACACCCGGACACCGCATGCGAGGGGTACCGGCCAGCGGGTGGGTCTTGCTCTGTCCACCGTGGCCATGACCACGGATGTAGTTCAACGCCGGATCGTGTGACTTACATCACGAGGTGGGGCACATGTTCCGGTAAATGGGGTGCCAGCCCCGATATCAGTACCATCCACGGGAGTGTGACGATGCCAGCGCGCCCGCGGGCGACCCGTAGACGCTGTCGATGTAGGACAGCCCCCACTTGATCTGGGTCTGCGGATTCGTCGCCCAATCCGCACCGAACGAGGCCATCTTCGACCCGGGCAGGGACTGCGGAATACCGTGCGCGCCGGACGAGGCGTTGTGGGCACTCTGGCTCCAGCCGGACTCGCGCTGCCACAACTGTTCCAGGGCTGAGAACTGGTCGGCTCCCCACCCGTAGTGCTGCTGCATGTACAGCCGCGCGAACCACTTGTTGTACTCCACAGTCCCGAAGGCGTGTGGTGAGGCACTGCGACTGGCCGCTCCGAGTCGCTTCTCCGTGTCGGCAGCGGCCTGCCAGATCGTGTGCCGCGGGAGATCGACGCTCAGCACCGGGGGCGCCGGGTCGGTGGATGCCTCGTGACCGGCACTGGCAGCCGCGAGAACCCCAGTTCGGTCCGCGGCAGACGCTCCCTGGGCTGCGTACAACAAGCCGCCGAACGGTAGGACGAGCACAGCGCAGCCGAGGGCAACGCGGGTGAGACGTGAGGGCATGTCGAAACCTCCAGTTGGCAACTGAAGTCACGATGCCCCGCACAGGTACGGCCCAAGCGTGAGTCGCGTCACAGCGCGCTACAGCGGATAGTCCTCGAGCAGTTCCGTCACCAGCGCCGCGATGGGCGAACGCTCCGAACGCGTCAGGGTGACGTGGGCGAACAGCGGGTGACCCTTGAGCCTGTCGACGACCGCAACCACCCCGTCGTGCCGCCCGACCCGCAAGTTGTCCCGCTGCGCCACATCGTGGGTGAGGACGACCCGTGAATCCCGGCCAACACGGCTGAGCACGGTCAGCAGCACGTTGCGCTCCAGGGACTGGGCCTCGTCCACGATGACGAACGCATCGTGCAGGGAGCGACCCCGGATGTGTGTCAACGGAAGCACTTCAAGCATCCCGCGGTCAACGATCTCCTCGACGACCTCGGCGGTGGTGACTGCCTGCAGGGTGTCGTGCACAGCCTGCGCCCAGGGCCCCATCTTGTCGTTCTCGGAGCCCGGCAGATAGCCGAGTTCCTGCCCGCCGACCGCGTACAGCGGCCGAAAGACGATGACCTTGCGATGCTGCCGGCGCTCCAGCACGGCTTCCAGACCTGCGGACAGCGCCAACGCGCTCTTGCCCGTGCCGGCGCGGCCGCCCAGCGACATGATCCCGACGCTGGGGTCCAGAAGCAGGTCCAGAGCGATCCGCTGCTCGGCACTGCGGCCGTGCAGGCCGAAGGCCTCGCGGTCACCGCGCACCAGGCGCACCTGCTTGCCTTCCGTGACCCGACCCAGTGCCGAAGAACTCTCCCCGGTCAGGATCAATCCGGTATGGCAGGGCAGATCCCGCGCCTCGTCCAGGTCCAAGTGGTCATTGCGATAGAGCTCATCGATCCACCAGTTCGTGACGTCGAGCTCCTCGATGCCGCTCCACTCGCTGTTGGCGGCCAATTCCGCCCGGTACTCCTCGGCCTGCAGGCCCACCGCGGATGCCTTGACGCGCAGTGGCAGATCCTTGCTGACGACGACCACGTCGTGGCCCTCTGCGGCGAGGTTGCGGGCCACCGCCAGGATCCGGGTGTCGTTGTCCCCGAGCTGGAATCCGCTGGGCAGGACCGACGCATCGGAGTGATTCAGCTCCACTCGCAAGGTCCCGCCGCTGTCCAGCGGTACCGGCTCATCGAGTCTGCCCGCCGCCACCCGCAGATCGTCGAGCAGGCGTAAGGCGGTGCGCGCGAAGTACCCCAGCTCCGGGTGGGTGCGCTTACCTTCGAGCTCGGAGATCACGATGGCGGGCAGCACGACCTCGTGCTCATCGAACCGCATGATCGCGTGGGGATCAGAGAGCAGGACACTGGTGTCCAGGACGTAAGTACGCGGGCGGTTCAAGGGCACTGGCGCCTCCGTTTCCACGGTGTATGCCGTGACGATAGAGCCGAATTCCCTCGCCGATGGGTGCGCCACGCCGGGCGCGCAACGATCCGTACCAGGCGTTCAGCTGCCGAAGCGGCGCTGCCGGTCGGCGTAGGAGCGCAAAGCCCGCAGAAAGTCGACCCGCCGGAAGTCCGGCCAGTACGCCTCACAGAAGTAGAACTCGGAGTGCGCGCTCTGCCAGAGCAGAAAGCCGGACAGCCGTTGCTCACCCGAGGTCCGGATCACCAGATCGGGGTCCGGCTGGCCACGGGTGTAGAGGTGCTCTGCGATGTGTTCGGGCTCCAGCACCTGCGCCAGATCGTCCAGTGTCTTGCCCATCGCTGCCTGCTCGGCAAGCAGTGACCGCACGGCATCCACGACCTCCCGGCGACCTCCATAGCCAACCGCCACGTTCACAGTCATCCCGTCAATGTCCCGGGTGATCGCGTCGGCCTCCTTGAGCGCATTGGCCGTCTCCACCGGGAGCAGATCCAACGCACCCATCGGATGGATGTGCCACGCCTGGGTGGCCACCAGTCCCTCGACCGTTTCAGTGATGATGCCGAGCAGCGGCGTGAGCTCCTCGGTGGGGCGGGACAGGTTGTCCGTCGACAACAGCCACAGCGTCACCACCTCGACGTTGACGTCGTCACACCACCGCAGGAAGTCCTCGATCTTGCCGGCGCCGACCCGATGTCCGGTGGAGGCGGTGTGCCCCTGTAGCGACGCCCAGCGTCGGTTGCCATCAAGGATGACCCCCACGTGCCGGGGAATCTGCTGAACGTCGAGGCCATCGAGCAAGCGCTTCTCGTACAGCGAGTACGCCACATCCCGCAGGGCCATGACGTGAGCCTACCGCCGCCGCCCAGCCGGGGGGAGGCTCAGCCTCAGAACTCCAGCCCGGAGTCGTCGTCGTCCTCCTCGGCCCGTCGCCGAGCCTTACGGCGGCCCTTGACGCGGTCTTTGATGAGAAACTCGGCGGCCTCAGCCACGGACACCGGCTGGGATCGTTTGCCGCGCAGGATGACCGCCTTGCTGCCCGCCTCCAGTGCCACCTGCGGCTTGGCGGTGGCCAGCACGACCGCCTTGCCCTGCTCGCGCAGCGTGTTCACCTGCGGCAGGCACAGCGGTCGGAACTCCCGGATGCCCACCTGCGCCGTCTGGTCGAACATCACCACGGGAACCGGCGCGTTCACGGCGACGGCGAAGGCGATCTGGTCGCGCACCCCCTTGTCCATCTCCTGGATGGGCCAGTGCATCTTGGCATCCACCTGGGCCAGTTTCGCGGCCGGCGCGACCACATCGTCCACCTCGTCGTCGGTGAGCCCGTAGATGCCGGCGAGCATCCGAATCGTCTGCTCGACGCTGAGCTCGCGCACCCATCGGGACTGCGGGGAGGTGAGCAGCAGACACCGTGCCGGGGCCGACATCTGCCCGGTGTCCACGGGCAGCAGACCAGCCCAGGCCAACATGGGTCCGGCCGACCGATCCGGGTCACGGCTGACCAGCACCAGGCCGTCACCCGCCTCCAGCTCCACGCTGAGGCCCTGAAAGATCCAGTAGCTCTCCTTGGCATGGGTGCCGGCCACTCGCGGGACGCCCTTGATGATCCGCTTCTTCTTCGTCAGCCGGACGCCTTGGACCCCGGCGTCCTGGAAACTCGCCAGAGTCACTGCATCCTCCGCAGTTCGACGCCTTTGCCGTACAGCATGACGAGGCCGGCCACGAAGATCACCAGGATCACCGCGCCGGACAGCGCGTAGTTGGTCCATGAGGTCAGCACCTCGGGCCACACGCTGGCCCGGTACAGGTCGAGGATTCCGTGGAACGGGTTCAGGTACAGGTACTTCTGCAGCCACTCGGGGAAGTTCTTCTGCGACCACAGGATCGGGCTGCCCCAGAAGAACGCCCGGGTGAGAATGGAGGAGAACACCTCGATATCCGGCCAGCGCAGCGCCAGACCCGCCTCGAACATGGCGAATCCGGCACACAGGATGAGTTGCACGAGGATGGCCAGCGGGAACAGGGCCGTCCCCCACGTCAGGCTAGCGCCCGCGACGACGATGAATCCGAGGATGATCGGCAACGACGTCAGGAACTCGATCAGGCCCACCAGCACTATGCGCAGCGGCCACACGGCCACCGGCAGCGGACTGTTGTCGAGCACGTCGCCGAACCGCATGAACGCCCGTGGGCTCTTGCGGATGGTCTGCGACAACCATGTGAACGGGTAGATGCCCGTGATGAGGAACACGATGAACGGCTGCAGCCCGATGCCCCGGCCCCCGGCGAAGATGAAGGTGAAGACCAGCCACATGAGCATCGCCAGCAGGAAGGGTTCGCCGAGGGTCCAGATGAACCCGAGGCGGTAGCGACGGTACGACTGCTTGATGTCCTGACGGACCATCAATGCCACGGTCCGGCGGGTGCTCACCAGCCGGCCGAGGTCGGAAACCATGACCCCGATGCTAGTTGTCCGCGGGAGTCGGTTCAGCGCTGGTGGCGTTCACGGCACCGTCCGGCTCCATCTCGGCAATCGCGGCACGCGCCCACTGGGTCGCTTTGTGCTCGGCGTAGAACGACAAGAACGGAATGGTCCCCGAGATGGCGATGAGGAAGGTCCGGGGGAAGATCTGCCACTTACACCGGAAGGCGAGGTCGATGACTGTGATGACGTAGAACATGAACATCCAGCCATGCAGGATCGCGATGGGTGTCTCGACGTGCCAGATGTAGTGCAACGGCATGTGGACGAACACCAGCAGCAGCAACAGGACGCCGACGACGTAGGCCATCACCCGGTACCGCGTCAATGCCGCCTTCATCAGTCCACCATCTCCTGCTCCTTGGCCTGGCGCTGCAACTCGATGGTCTGCTGGTCCTTCATGACCTTCCACCAGAACCACCAGACGAAGCCGATGAAGAAGATCCACTGCACTGCGTAGCCGAAACTCTGCCAGTCCAGTTGCGCCTGCATGTGGGCCACGTCCCACTGCCAGATACTCAGCCGGATGAACAGGATCGTGACCGCCACACACAACAGGTGCCACGGGATCCAGCGCGGCTGCAGGGCAAATTGGCGCATGTCAGGGCAACTTCTGATCTCCGGGCGCCGGTGCCTCCTCGAAGTCCACGCGGCCCATCTGCTTCTTCAAAGAGCGGAAGAGGAAGATCGCCGCGATGATCAGGAAGACGAAGACGAGGAAGCCGCCGATCCCAGGCGTCACCTGCGCGGGATCGATGGGCTCTGCCGCGGGAATCATCAGCACCACGCCAGTCTACGTCGTGCCCGGGGCGGCGCCATAGCCGCCGCTCAGCGCAGACCCTGGAACAGGTCGTCCTCGGGCCCGTTGTAGGGCAGCGTGCTCACGGCCAACTCGAAGTCCTCCGTCGGCCACACCTGGCCGGCGATGTGGCTGGGAAGCGCGAACCAGTGGCCCTCCGGGTCGATCTGCGTGGCGTGCGCCTTGAGGGCAGCGTCACGCACGTCGAAGTACTCCGCGCACGGCACTTGGGTGGTCACCCGCTGGTCATCGGCCGGGCGCATCTTCACATCCTCGATCCACTCGGCGTATGGGGACTCGAACCCGTTGTCCACCGCCGCCTGGTGCAGCGCAAGGATCTTGGCCCGGTGGAACGTCTGGTGGTAGTAGACCTTGCTGACCTGCCACTGCGGTGCAGCTTCCGCGACAGCCGCCATGGTCACCTCATGGGTTCGCACATGGTCGGGATGGGGATACCCCCCGTTCTCGTCGTAGGTCGTGATCACGTGCGGGCGAAACGCCAGGATCTGCTCGACCAGAGCCGGCGTCACGGCCGCCAGCGGCAGCTCCGCGAACGACCCTGGCGGCAGTGGGGGTGGCGGATCGCCACTGGGAAAGCCGGAGTCCTCGAAGCCGAGCCAGACATGCTCCACCCCCAGAATCTCGGCCGCCTTCGCCATCTCCTGGCGACGCAGATCCGCGAGGTGGGCCGGATCGACGCTCAGCGAGGGGTTGAGGACGTCGCCTCGTTCACCACCGGTACAGGTCACCACCCGCACCCGGATGCCTTGGGCCACGTACATGGCCGTGCTGGCCGCGCCCTTGCTGGCCTCGTCATCAGGATGGGCGTGCACGTGCATCAGCCGTAGGGGTTCCTCCACGCAGCCAACCTTACGATTCGCCGCAAGCGACGTGCACAAACCCGTCGAACATGGGCACAATGTCCTTTCAGGAGCCCTCCGGCATCACGCGCCGGTGGGCTTTGCGTATCGAATGGGAGATTGCGACGTGAGCGACACAAAGGTCACATGGCTGACGCAGGAGGCCTACGATCGGCTGTCCACGGAACTCACCGAACGCATCGAGGTGACCCGGCCGAAGATCACCA
>JAKOZM010000455.1 GCA_029779995.1 Actinomycetes bacterium | reverse complement strand
CGCGCCCTACGAGGAGATCCCCCGCCTCGACCTCGCCGCCGTCGCCGCCGCCGAAGGCCACCACGCCGAGGCCCAGCGGATCATCCGCGACGAGATCTGCAACCGTACCGACGACGACAACGCACCCCCAGAGCTCCCCACCCGCACCGAGGAAATCCTCCGACGGCGCCAAGGCTGGACCGACACCAAGGCCAGCTGAGGTCCGCCGGCCGGTGCCGGCAGGCCCAACGTCCAGCTTGCGCCCAGGGCTAGGACAGCTAGATCGCCGGCGCTTCAGAAGCCGCCGCCCGGATGAGGCTCGCGGGTAACAGTTGCGTCACCATGACCGGCGACCCGCCCTCCTCCACAACGAAGGCCACCTGCCCCATCACCCCCGCCGACCCGGACTCCCATCGCAACAAGACGCCCGCCACCCACACAGCGGCGCCCGTCGGCGACCCCGGGGCACGAACCCACACATGACGCACGCTCGGCGCCGGCAGGGCACGCGCCGACTCGGATCCGTGAAAGACCGGGCGCTCCCCTAAGGGCACCCCAGAGCGCCGGGGTGGGGGAGGGGTGCTCATCCACCGAAGTATGACCAGGCACCCCGACACCGACAGCGCGTGTCGGCGGTAGGCCTCGCCGCCCACGCGAGCTGTCGAGATGCACCAAGGTTTGCACTCGAGCACGCTGCAGACCTTGCATGATCCGCGGTTTCGAGGCGGAGGGTGCAAAGTCGGCGACAGTTCACATCGGCTCAGTCAGGTCGATCGAACACCTCGACTCCGAAGTCTTCAGCGACGCCGAAGGAGTCCAACTCGTCCGGGCCTTGCAGCCTGAGCCCACACAGGGGGCATTCCATACGGTCGAGGTAGTGCCGCATGAACTTTAGGTGCTCGTCGTACTCGGAATCGGGGTCTTCCTCGTACTCGTCCTGATACCAGGCAAGGTGACCACCCGTCGGGCATGTTCGCAGGAGGCCCTCCTCGTCGGTCGAGCCCGATGCCGAAACCATGGCGAGCAGTTGGTCTCTAGGGATACGACTGGAAAGGTCCGTCCAACGGCGACGCGCAGCCCAACCGCGTGCGAGAAGTTGCGCCTCAGAGAGTAGGTGCCGAGGGTACCGAGCGACGCCGGCCTATGAGCCGGAGTCCTCCAGCATGGCGATTGTGGCGATCTGCTCGTCCAGTTCGTTGTCGACCTCAAGCCAAGCTGCTGCCGCTTCTCGTCCACCGAGCAAGGGGCGCACCCGCCGGACCATCGCCGATAGGGAGTTGATGGCCATAAAGTGATTCGCGTAGCCGAGGTGTAACGCACTGTTGCGGCCGATGCGCAGGGCCTCGATGTCCTCATCTGACGGCGGCTCGAGGGTCAGCAACTCATGGGCTGCTACGACCGCGTCTCGAATCTGCACTGTTGTGACATCGCCAAGGTGGCGTATGTCTTGGGCCGTTCGACCGGCTAGGAACGTGGCACTCTTCTGCGCGTTCTTTCCGCGCAAGGCGAGTCGGTCCGGGGCCAGCTCAAGCAACTTGGCCTTCGCCATGTGCTCTACGGCTTGGCCGGCACCGATGCACATGGCCAGGTCGTCGTCTGAGGCAAAGCCAATGATCGCCCGAATCGCCCAGTCCTTAGCCGAAGCAGGGAGGGTGCGCGCCAGTTCGTCGCGGCTGAGTCCGGCATTGAGTGAGGCGATGGCTGCCTTCACGACTTCGCCTTGCTCTCGCCCGTCATCAGTCTCGCGACTCACGCGACCAGTCCTGACTGTCTTGAACGAGCGCTCGTGCAGAGACCAAGCTGCGTGGCGTGGAGCGGCTACGCCTCAGGCCGGCTGTAGCTGAGGCGCTGATGATGACCTCGGCCATGGCGGATGCAGCAGGTCGCCCTGGACGAGCACGCCAACAGGTCGCGCCCTGGATCGTCGACGACGGCTGCAAACGGGGGCTGGTGGTCACCATCGGGCCATGACCTCATCTACGTTCGGGGCGCCCTTCGCTAACGTGGTTCTCCAGTCGAGCTTCCGGAGATGTTGTAGGTGGCCCACGAGAACGATTGGCGCTAGGTCCGCATCTGCCGCGGTGTGCATGACCCAGGGTCCGCTCAAACGCTCTGGAAGCTGCGGGAGGCCGCCGGGGAGGACCCAGCGTGCGGCGGTCGCGTTGGCCTCACGTTCTTGAGCAGCTTCATCTGAGTGGTCGTCGGGATCGTCGTCAAGGTCGATCGCCTCCACAATGGGCTGGTCGTCCTTGACGTGTCCCCGGGTCAGGTGAGCGATCTCGTGGACGAGGGCGAATAGCACCTTGTCCAGTCGCTTGCCTCGACCCGAGAGCCCGATGACGCGAGTCCCGTCCACGAGCATCGCGCAGCCATCGATCTTGGCTCCCGGCAGCCCAGGAACGTAGACCAGGCGAACACCGACCGCGCCGAGCGTCTTCGGCAAATCGGCGAAATCCGCAGGGGTCTTGAGTGCCTGCGGTAGGGCGGCACCGACCGCTTCGAGTGCCTCACGCGAGTAATTGCCCGTCATCGATGTCCGGCGCGAGGCGTGTCGAACCATGTACAGCCAAGAGATCTGCAGGGACGAGAGGGACTCG
>JAKOZM010000348.1 GCA_029779995.1 Actinomycetes bacterium | reverse complement strand
GGCTCTTCGGATTTCAGGGTGGTGGCGGGGCGGGCGTGAGTGTGGCGAGTGAGTCCCAGTTGGGGCATCCGGCGTAGAGCAGGACTCGGAGCCGGTAGTTGCGGAAGCGGCGGAACCCGAACCCGATGCGCTTGATGACCTTGATCAGGTTGTTCGTGGCCTCGGTCGGCCCGTTCGACACCTGGGCTCGGTGCCAGGCGCAGATCTCGCTGCGCCAGGTCCGCAGGGTCCGGCCGAGCTGGCGCAGCTCGGGGGCCATGGCCGACTCGACCAGGCTCTCGATGAGGTCGTCGAGGTAGCCGACAGCCTCGTCGGCGGGTTGGTCGTAGAGGCCGCGCAGGGTCTCCTTCGCGTGCCACGCCATGCGAACCTCGCCGTGCGGGTCACCGGCCTCCAGGAGGTTCTCGAGCTTGGCGTTGGCCTTGTCGTCGAGGCGTTCGTGGCCGATCGTGAGCAGCTTGCGGGACCGGTAGAGCGGGTCGTCGCGGTGCCCTCGGTGGCCGAGGGTCTCTTGTTGGGTGCGGCGGCGCACATCGTCGAGGCGGGAGTTCGCGAGCTTCACGACGTGGAACGGATCGGCGACGAGCGCCGCGTCGGGCAGCGAGTCGCCGAACGTCTTGCGATACGGCCCGGACAGGTCGATCACACCCCAGCCGATGCCATCCCGCCACGCCTCGGGCCGGGCCTCGAGCCAGTCCGACGGGGCCTTCGCTGTGCGGTCCTCGACGACATCGAGCAACTGCGTAGGCCGGGTGACATCGACGATCGAAGTCACCCACGACCGCTGGTTCCACGGTCCTTGCCGGACGAAGAGCGTCTCGTCGAGCCCGAGCGCCGTGACCTCACCGATTCGGTCGGGATCATCGATCAGCGGCGTTCCGTACGCGACCACCGCGTCCATCACCGAGTGCCAGTCACACCCGAGCTCCGACGCGACAGCCGACACCGACCGGCCCTCGCCGACCTGGCGGCACATCCACCGACCGGCCCGGTCCGTCACTCCCGCACGGGCAGCGGCGATCGCTGGCTGCGCTTCGGTGAACGTGCCGGTCTCACACGATCCGTCAGGGCAGCGCCAGCGCCGCTTGTGCCACACCAGCACCGCCGCACGACCGAACGCCGGCAGATCCACCAGCTCGACCTGGCGCCGCCCCTTCGACCACGCCCTGGTCCCGCAACCCGCACACCCGGCGATCACAGCGGTCGTCTCGACATGCACCCGCAGCGGCTGGGCATCGTCGTCTTCGACGCCGATCACGTTCACGTCGGGCAACCCGACGAGCAGCGCGCACATGCGCATAGCGTTGGTCTCCACAGGGGCTCCGGAGGCTGGACTGGTGTAGGAACCTCCGATTCTGGAGCCCCTGCCCCACACCCCCGAACACCCAGGTCAGGCCGCTACACCACCCGCAGATCCGAAGCGCCTGACTGCCACTACCCTGAAGGCTTGCGACATAGGCAGGATCCGTGAGCTCTCGTGGTCACGGCTTATTTCTTTAGCAGACACCGACACGGAAACCTTCGTCTGGGAGGAGAGCGCACGTATTTCACCAGGTGCCATGGAATGGTCGCCTAGCTCCTTGAAGATCCCAGCCGACCTCCAGTTGCCTAGCCTTGGCGCTCTCGGGACCGAGGCTGCAGAGGCCAGACGGCTATTGCGGTCGCATGCGAACTGAGTCGGCTCCGCCCCTGCCGAGGAGCCGGCCTGTTCAAAAGGTCGCTCGCTGCGGGGCCGCCAACTCTGTCGAGGCTCAGGCGACTTAGCCATCGATGGCCTCGTCGTCTGGGTCGGTGGAGAAATCTATGTAGCGATGTGCTGCGAGGTGGTTTAGGCGCTGGGCCTGCACGAGCAAGGTAGACCGAAGCCCCTTACCCACTCTCCGCTCTGAAATAAGGCGGGCGAGACTCGCCATTGTTGCTGCTCTTCGGGCAATGCGAATGTCGGGGTGCCGCCGCTCCTCGTAGAGCTCATCTGGAATTATTCGCCCACGGTAGCTAGTCGGGAGCTCAATGAATTCGGCTGGATGGATGATGCCTTCGTTGAGAACTGCATGGAAGCGCGATTCTGCCAAGCACTTCTCGAATACGGCGTACTCCAATCGGTTTGCGAGAGCCTTACGGAGAATGCTGTTTTCTCGCGCGTTGAGTTGATTGTTGGCTGGAACCCATAAGGGCCAGACCTCGATCTCCAACACCTCGAACGGATCTAGAACGAACTTCCCGACAGCATCGCTTCGACGACCAGTGAGGTGCCGGCCGACGCGGCTCTGGAGCCGCTCGACGCTCTGCCCGACATAGATGGGCTCGCGGTCGTAGTCGAAGAACGCGTAAACCCCGCAATTGGATGTGCCAATGGGCAGGCCCCCATCACCTTGCATGGAAAAGAAGGTCGCAATCGCTTCTCGTACCTTGGCGACCTCGGAGGGCGGATCCTTGGGGTTAGGCAACGTGGTCGGCTGCACTCACGGCAGAGATCGCAGGCAGCAAATAGGATTCTGCAAGCCACTGGACGGCAGGCACGCACACGGCATCGCCGAACCCGAACAGTGCCTTATTGTCGGTCACCGTTCCGTCAAGGGTGTAGGTAGGTGCGCCTTGCAGCGATGCGTATTCGCGTGGCGTCATCCACCTGACCCGGACTGACCGCGGTCGAATCTCGACTACAGCTTGTTTGCTCGAGCCTCCGCGAGCAGTCCGAAGGCAGCCAGCGATGTCATCTGGGCGAATCTCCCACCTGCAGGCACCACCTCGCGTTCGACGGTAGGCCGTTCGCCAATGAGTGCCGCCTTCAGCCTGGAGCTCCTGCAATCGTGCGACGTGAAGCGGACTGAGTGCGCTGACGAAGCGCTCGTGACGCTCGCCGGTCCACCAGCGATCGTCTGACTGGGCTAGCCGCTCCACAGCATCCGCAAGAGTGGACGCCGTGACATCCGGAGCTGCGATAGGGAACTGCTGGACAGCAAGATCCGGATGTCGTTGGAAGAATGCGTCGATCCAACCCGGGCGAAGCCAGGGATCGCTTGCGCTTGGTGAGCGCTCGGCGAGCCGACCCCGAGTGCCGATGATGAACATCCTCAGGCGTGACTGCGGCACGAAGGCCTTGGCGTCGACGGTCACGATGTCGCACACATAGCCGAGGTCGTTGAGCTCGCGCAGCGCCTCGTAGAGGTCCCGACCGCCATGGGACGTTGCAAAGCCGGGCACGTTCTCAAGCATGACGACGGATGGTCTACGGCCGCCCATCTCTCGAAGGACCCGTGCGAACTCCCAAAACATGCCTGACTGGGAGCCTTCGAGCCCGGCGCGGTTGCCAGCGAGGGAGAGATCGGTGCAGGGAAACGACGCCGTGGCAAGGTCCACGGTGGGGAGGTCGTCACCCTTTGTCAGCCGTACGTCCCCGAGCTGATAGTGCCGGGTCTGCGCTGGGCCAAAGTGCGCCGCATACATGGCATGTTTGCAAGGTTCGATGTCATTCGCCCACACGACCTCAAGCCCCGCCTCTTCCAGTGCCAGCCGGACCAGACCGATGCCGGCGAAGAACTCAGCTACCGCGGGGCGATCGACCATCGCTCCAAGTTACATCGCTGTGGTTCTTTCCGCTCCCCACCCCCGCTGAGCTGGGCAGCAGCCCCTTCGACTCGGCACGTCGTGCCTCCCACCGGAAGAGG
>JAKOZM010000338.1 GCA_029779995.1 Actinomycetes bacterium | reverse complement strand
CAAGTACACCGCTGCCCACGTGGAGCGGATCGGGTATGTCCTGCGCATGCAGCGCGACCACTACTTGCCGCTGAAAGTCATCGCCGAGTATCTCGACGCCATCGATCGCGGCCTTACACCCCCAGAGCCGACTTCGGCCACGCCCACCGCTGACGTCGTAGTGGCCCCGACTCCCGACCTGGACACCCGTGACACGGGCGTGCGGCTGCGGCGGGCGGAACTGTCGCGGGAGAGCGGGTTGAGCGAGGCCGAGGTGTCCACGGCGATCGAGGCCGGCCTACTGCCGGATACCGGGCAGTACACCCTCGACGACGTCGAGGTGGCCCGCAGCCTGCACGCATTGAGCGCGGCGGGTCTGCAAGTGCGCAATGCCCGACAGGTGGGTCTGGCGGTGCAGCGGGAGGTGGACCTGCACACGATGGCGCTCGGACAGAGTCGCCCGGGGGAGTCGCCCGAGGACTACAAAGAGCGCAGCCGCAGTTTGGCCGCCGCCCTCATCCGGCTGCACGTCGCGGTGATGCGGACCCGGATCTGAGGCAGGTGCGCGCCACGTCGGCGTGATTGTCGGGTGCCGCAGGAGGCGATGCCGGGCGTAGAGTTGATTCGTGCGAGCCGTGGATGTTGTCGGGGTACGTGTGGAGATGCCCTCCAACCAGCCCATCGTGTTACTCAGAGACCAGCAGACCGAGCGGTTCCTGCCGATCTGGATCGGGGCAGTGGAGGCCACCGCTATCGCGTTCGCCCAGCAGGGGGTGGAACCGCAGCGACCTCTGACTCATGACCTGCTGCGCGATGTCCTCTCCGGGCTGGGGCGCGCCCTCACCCGAGTGGACATCACCGATCTGCGGGACGGGGTCTTCTTCGCCGAACTGATCTTCGACAACGGCGTCTCCGTGTCATCCCGGCCGTCGGATGCCATCGCGCTGGCTCTGCGCACCGGATCGCCCATTTTCGCGGCGGACCATGTTTTGGACAGTGCGGCCGTGGAGATGCCCACCGAGGAGGAAGAGGCGGAGGAGGCGGAGGCCGAGGTGGAGGCGTTCAGGGAGTTTTTGGACCAGGTCACGCCGGACGACTTTGAAGGGGACACCCCCAATAGTTAAGCCTCGACTTGAGGTATAGATATTTCCGGGGCGACACGTGGGCGTGTCGCATGCGACTAGCCCGTTTTCCCCCCTAAGTTGTGTGTGTCGAGCCGTAACGCATCGGCTCCGGCGTAAGGAGAGGTCCATGAGCGAGGCAGCCCCCCACTCCTCTGAGGTGGCGATGCAACAGCAGGAGCTGTTCGCAGACGAGTTGCAGCTACCTGAGGACGTGGGCTACCGCGCACCGATCGTGGCCAAACTGGTGGGAATCACCTACCGCCAGCTGGACTACTGGGCCCGTACGGGACTGGTTGAGCCCAGTCTGCGCACTGCCAAGGGGTCCGGATCCCAGCGTCTCTATAACTTCCGCGACATCGTCACGCTCAAGATCGTCAAGCGACTGCTCGAAACGGGTGTCACGTTGCAGCAGATCCGCACCGCTCTGGACCATCTGCGTGACAGCGGCGTCGTCGACCTTTCCCAGATCACCCTGATGAGCGACGGGGCAAGCGTCTACGAGTGCCGTAGCGCCGAGGACGTCATCGACCTGGTCCACGGCGGGCAGGGTGTCTTCGGGATCGCAGTGGGTGCTGTGTGGCGGGAGGTCGAGGCAGACTTGGCCTCGCTGCCTGCAGAACGCGCAGACGGTAGCGTGACGGTTGTAGATGACGAGTTGTCGCGCAGGCGCGCCCGCAAGATTGGATAGAACCACGTTTCCCGATCGGCATATCGGTCCGCGAGGTTCGCAGGTCGAGCGCATGCTCTCCGTCGTCGGCTACGACACCGTGGAAGCGTTGCTCGCGGCCGTCATCCCCGCCGACCTCCGTACGAGCGTTCCGCTCGCGTTACCCGCCCCGGTGGACGAAGCAACCGCACATGAGCTCCTGCGGCAACTTGCCGCCCGCAATCATCCCCGCCGGTCGATGATCGGGCTGGGCTATCACGGCACGCATACGCCACCGGTGATCACCCGCAACGTGTTGCTCAACCCGGCCTGGTACACCGCGTACACGCCTTACCAGCCGGAGATCTCGCAGGGCCGGCTGGAGGGGCTGCTGACGTTCCAGACTCTGATCAGCGAGTTGACCGGTCTGCCGATCGCCAATGCGAGTCTGCTCGATGAGCCCACGGCTGCGGCCGAAGCGATGGCCCTGGCACATCGAGTGGGAAAGGGCGACACGTTCGTCGTCGACGCGGACCTGCATCCACAGACCCTCGCCGTGCTGATGACGCGCGCGGAGCCGATCGGGATCACCCTTGAGGTGCGGGATCTGCGCACCGAAGACCTGCCGGAGTGCTTCGGGGTGCTGGTCGGGTACCCCACGGGAACCGGGGAGATCCGGGACCTGCGCGCGGTAGCGCGGGCCGCTCATGAGGCGGGTGCCCTCGTCACCGTGACGACAGATCCGCTCGCGTTGGTGCTGTTGGAACCCCCGGGCGACGTGGGTGCGGACATCGTGGTCGGCTCGGCACAACGGTTCGGGGTGCCCATGGGATTCGGCGGTCCACATGCCGCCTACATGGCGGTGCGCACCGGGCTGGAGCGGCAACTGCCGGGCCGGATGGTCGGGGTGAGCATGGACGCCAACGGTAATCGGGCGTTGCGGTTGGCCCTGCAGACCCGTGAGCAGCACATCCGCCGCGATCGCGCGACATCGAACATCTGCACGTCGCAGGTGCTGCTGGCTCTCGTGGCGGCCTTCTACGCGCAGTACCACGGGCCGCAGGGCCTGCGGGAGATCGCCGAGCGCGTGCACCGCCACGCCACGGCCCTTGCCAACTCGTTACGTGCGGCCGGTCACTACCTGGCTCACGAGAGCCTTTTCGACACCGTGGTCGTGGAGTGCGACGATCCGGCCGGTGTTGTGGCCCAAGCAGCGGCCGCCGGCATCGATCTGCGCCTGCTCGAGACTGCGGTGGGCATCACCATCGACGAGACCACCACTGACGCTGACATCGACGCTGTTCTGGGCTGCTTCGAGGCCACGCGCCGAGCGCCGTCCTCACACGTCCCCCCCGATCTGCGGCGCACCGAGCTGACGCTGGACTACCCGCAGTTCCACGACCATCACAGCGAGACCGCGATGATGCGCTACTTGCGGCGCCTCGCCGATCAGGACCTCGCCCTGGACCGCACGATGATTCCACTGGGCTCCTGCACGATGAAACTCAACGCGGCCGCCGAGATGGAGGCCATGACGTGGCCGGAGTTCGCAGGGCTGCACCCGTTCGCCCCTGCGCAGGAGTCGTTGGGAACCCGCGCCATGATCGCCGATGTCGAGCGGTGGCTGGCCGAGGTGACCGGCTATGACCGGGTCAGCGTGCAACCCAACGCCGGTTCGCAAGGCGAGTTCGCGGGGCTGCTGGCCATCCGTGGGTACCACCACTCGCGCGGTGAGATGGGCCGGGACATCTGCCTGGTGCCCAGCAGCGCCCACGGCACCAATGCGGCCAGCGCTGTTATGGCGGGGCTGCGGGTCGTCGTGGTGAAGTGCACGGCGGCCGGGGATGTCGATGTCGACGATGTCCGGGAAAAAGTCGCCGCGCACCCTGGCCGGATCGCCGCCATCATGCTCACCTACCCGTCCACGCACGGTGTCTTTGAGACCGGCCTGCGCGAGATCTGCACGGCCGTTCACGAGGCGGGTGGGCAGGTCTACGTGGACGGGGCGAACATGAATGCCCTCGTCGGACTCGTGCGACTGCCGCAGGCGGGCGCCGATGTCTCGCACCTCAATTTGCACAAGACGTTCTGCATCCCGCATGGCGGGGGAGGCCCCGGTGTGGGGCCGGTCGCGGTGAAGAGCCACCTCGCGCCGTTCCTGCCGGGACATCCCCTGGTGCCCGAGTGTGGCCCGACCGGGCAGGGGCCGGTCTCCGGAGCGCCCTGGGGCAGCGCGGGCGTTCTGATGATCCCGTGGGTGTACCTGCGACTCATGGGTGCCGAGGGGCTGACCCGGGCCACGTCCACTGCGATCCTGGCCGCCAATTACATCGCGGCGCGCATCGGACACGCCTTCCCGCTGCTGTACTCCGGAGACGGCGGTCTGGTCGCCCATGAGTGCCTCTTGGATCTGCGCGAGATCACCAAAACCACTGGCGTGACCGTCGAGGACGTGGCCAAGCGACTGATCGACTACGGATTCCACGCCCCGACCATGTCCTTCCCTGTGGCTGGGACGCTCATGGTCGAGCCCACCGAGAGTGAAGACCTGCGCGAACTCGACCGTTTCTGCGACGCGATGCTGGCCATTCGCGCCGAGATCGACGACGTGGCCGCCGGTCGGGTAGCGGTGCAGGACAGCGTGCTGCGCCATGCCCCGCACACGGCGGCGACCCTGGTCAACACCTGGCACCACCCGTACAGCCGCCGGGAAGCGGTGTTCCCGGCCGGCGAGCCGGGCAAGTACTGGCCGCCGGTCGGACGGGTCGACAACGCCTACGGTGACCGGAACCTCCACTGCACCTGCGCTCCCGTCGACGACTACGCCTGACCCGATGCTGTCGGCAGACGCCGTCGACGTTGGCACGTCGATCCTGATCGCGGTCCTGGTGGCCGGGATGTGCCGCAACCGCGGCTGGTCGACGGCGATCCCGTTGTTGGTGGCAGGGATCGTCGTGGGGATCGCGCCCATCGGGCCCACTGGTCCGGCAGACCCTGAGTTCGTCCTGGTCGTGGTGCTGGCGCCGTTGGTGTTCGGCGAGGCGCTGACCAGTTCCATCGTCGACCTGCGCCGTGTCAGCCGGCCGGTCATGGCCCTGGCGATCGGACTGGTGGTGGTGGGCGCGGTGGCTGTTGGGTTCATCGCGCAATGGATCATCCCCGGCATTTGGACGCCCATGGCGTTTGCGCTGGGAGCCATCCTGGGACCCACGGACGCCGTCGCAGTGTCGGCCACCGCCCGAAAGGCCGGGCTGCCGCGTCGGTTGGTGCACGTGCTGGAGGGCGAGAGCCTGGTCAATGACGGGACCGCCCTCACGCTTTTGCGGGTCTGTTCGGTGGCGGCCGCAGCCGGCAGCGTGACAGCTTGGCAGGCGACCGGGATCCTGCTCAGCTCAGTCCTCGGTGGTGTGCTCGTTGGATTGCTCGGCGGGATGGCTCTGGTGGCCACCGTGCGCCGCAGTCGGGACACCACAGTCGCCAACGGGGCCATCCTGCTGGCACCGCTTCCCCTGTACTACATCGCCGAGATCGTCAACGGCTCGGGCATCCTGGCGGTCGTGCTGGCTGCTCTGGTCGTGGCCCACGGTACGTCGAGTGCGGTCACGTACACGGGCCGGCTGCAGGCCGCGTCACTGTGGACCACGATCACCTTCATCCTGCAGTCGGCTGCCTTCTTCCTGGTCGGCCTGGAGATGCCGTTGGTCGTGAAGGGATTGCCGGCGGGGCAGTTGTCCACGGTCCTGGTGGCCATTCCGGTCGTCTTCCTGACGTTGGTGGCCACCCGATTCCTGTTCGTCTTCGTGATGACCACGGCATCGGGCTCGCGCACGCCGGGCTGGATCGTCGGCGCCTGGGCCGGCACCCGCGGGCCGGTTTCGGCCCTCGCGGCGTTCACTTTGCCCGTGACGACGACCGCGGGGGCAGACATCCCGGATCGGGCCATGGTGATCTGTGTGACCTTCGGGGTTGTGCTGGTCTCGCTGCTGCTGGCCCCAACGGTCGCCGTGCTGGCCCGCCACCTCAACCTTCCGCCGGATGATGACGAGGCGGTGAAACGGCGCGTGAAGGTGGCGTTGGCGCGGGCCGCTCTGGATCGCCTGGAGCAGATCGAGGAGACCGGTGAACGCTGCGCGGAGCCGGTCCCGGCAGCCGTAGTCGACTCGTTGCGTGCAGCCGCCGAGGAGCGCCTGAACCGGGCCGCTGACGCCAGTGAGCAGCCCGGACCCTCCGACCGCGCGATGGTGAAGGTGCTCGGCGTGGAGATGATGCGTGCCGAGCAGGAGGAACTGCTGCGGTTGCGCGATCGCGAGGGATTGCCGGACTCGCTGGTGCGGCAGATGCAGCGCGACATCGACGTGCGGATCCGGGCTTTGAGTTGAACGCCTACAGTGGAACTATGAGCCGACGTCCGCACCCCCTGTATGGGGCTGACGAGCGCCGTCGCGACTTCCGCTAGGACCGACGACCCAACCGTTCGTCCCCTCGCATCCTCTCAAGGAAGTTCATGTCTTCTGCTATTGCCTATGTCACCACGTTCTGGGGCCTGCTGATGGGGCTCGCCCCGCTGCTCCAGGTCCGCGTCATTCTGCGCGAACGATCCTCCGAGGGCATCTCGGCCGGGTGGGTCATGATCCTGCTCGTGGGATTCCTGCTGTGGCTGGCCTACGGATTCGTCAACCGGGATATGCCGCTGATCATCACCAACGTGGTGGCCGTCAGCGTCACCGCGACATTGCTGGTCACGATGCGCAGATACCGCCCGCCGGCCTAGGTCCGGCCCTCAGTCTCCTGCGCCTGGGCCAGCAGGTCGAGCTGCTCGCCGTGCATCCACTGGGCGTGCAGGACCGGCAACCCCATCTCGCGCAGCCGCGTGACCACGCGGTCGTCGTCGTCGACGATCGCCACGATCTCGTGCTCGCGGGACAACTTCGAGATCACCTCGGCCTTGTAGAAGACGGCAGGGCGCCGGTCCCGGTTCGGCCGCATGTGCAGGTCACCTGACGGCAGATCGTGCCCCGTCAGCCACGTCGCAGTGTCCTGCCGGCAGCGCTCTGGGCGACCGGTCACATAGATGATCCTCGAGGAGGCGGCGGCCTCGTGGACGGCCTCCCCGCCGGTGGTGAGCAGGGGATCGTCGACTGCGGCGGCGAAGAACCCCTGCCAGTCCTTCGGCCGGCGCTGCAGGAAGTGCAGACGGTGCCGGACATCGGCCAGCACGCCATCGATGTCGAACACCGTCACAGCCACCCCCCGACGGTACCTGCTGGCTTGCGAAGGTGGAATGCTCATGGGCATGGATTTCGAGGCGGTCAAGGCCGGTATGCCCACGCTCGTGCCGATGGTGGGGACGCTCAACGTGGAGTTTCTGTCCCTGGATGAGACCACGGCCGTCCTGCGCCTGCCCGACCAGCAGCCGTACCATAATCACATCGGCGGTCCGCACGCCGGCGCGATGTTCACACTGGGGGAGTCCGCCTCCGGAGCCCTCGTGCTGGGGAACTTCGCCGAATACCTCGACCGCGTGGTGCCGTTGGCCGTCGAGGCGAACATCGCCTACCGCAAGGTCGCCATGGGTGCGGTGAGCGCCACCGCGACGATGACCCGGACCCCTGCCGACATCATGGGCGAACTCGAGGCGGGTACGCGCCCGCAGTTCCGGGTCGACATCTCGATCACCGCCGAAGACGGCAGCGAGACCGCCCAGATGTACGTGGTGTGGACCCTGAAGCGCACCTCGCCCGCCGCATAGACTGGCGGGCGTACCTCCAGCGGAAGGCGGCGAGCCCTGTGTCCATTGATGTGATCGTGTCCGGAGCTGCGCAGTCGGTGGAGCCCGGCACCACGGCTGCCGACCTTCTGGGCGGCGACCGCAGTGTGCTGGTGGCCCGGGTCAACGGCGAACTCAAGGACCTCGACTACGTCGTGCACGCCGGTGACGACGTGGCGCCGGTGCTGGCCGATGAGCCCGAGGGGCTAGCCGTCTTGCGCCACTCCTGCGCCCACGTGATGGCGCAGGCCGTGCAGGACCTGTTCCCGCAGGCCAAGTTGGGGATCGGCCCGCCGGTCAAGGACGGCTTCTACTACGACTTCATGGTGTCGCAGCCCTTCGTGCCCGAGGATCTGACCCGGATCGAGAAGAAGATGCTGGAGATCCTCAAGAGCGGGCAGTCGTTCCACCGCCGGATCGTCACCGAGGACGAGGCGCACCGGGAACTGGCCGGGGAGCCCTTCAAGATTGAGTTGATCGGCAAGAAGGGTGGGAACAGCGACGAGATCATGGAGACCGGCGGCGCTGACCTGACCGTCTACGACAACGTTGATCGCAAGGGTGCCGTGTGCTGGTCGGACCTGTGCCGCGGCCCGCACGTGCCGAACACGAAGTACATCCCGCCGAACGCCGTCAAACTGATGCGCACCGCGGCGGTCTATTGGCTCTCGGATGAGCGCAACCCGCAGTTGCAGCGCATCTACGGCACGGCGTGGCCCAGCAAGGAAGGCTTGAAGGCATACCTGACCTTCCTCGAGGAAGCCGCCCGCCGTGATCACCGCAAACTCGGGGCGGAACTGGATCTGTTCAGTTTTCCCGACGAGATCGGCTCCGGCCTAGCCGTGTTCCACCCCAAAGGCGGCATCATCCGCAACGTCATGGAGGACTACTCCCGCCAGCGCCACATCGATGCCGGCTACGACTTCGTGAACACCCCGCACGTGACCAAGGCCGCGCTCTACGAGAAGTCCGGCCACCTCGACTGGTACGCCGACGGCATGTACCCGCCGATGGACATGGACAACGCCCAGTACTACCTCAAGCCGATGAACTGCCCCATGCACAACCTGATCTATGGCGCGCGGGGCCGGTCGTACCGGGAGTTGCCGTTGCGCCTCTTCGAGTTCGGCACGGTGTACCGCTACGAGAAGTCCGGGGTCGTGCAGGGCCTGACCCGCGCGCGCGGCTTCACCCAGGACGATGCCCACATCTACTGCACCCGTGAGCAGATGCCCGGCGAACTCGACAACCTGCTGACTTTCGTCCTCGACCTGCTCAAGGACTACGGCCTGACCGACTTCTACCTGGAACTGTCGACCCGCGACCCCGAGAAGAGCATCGGCACTGACGAGGAATGGGAGCAGGCCACCGAGATCCTGTATGAGGCGGCCCAGGCCCAGGATCTCGACCTGGTTCTGGACGAGGGCGGTGCGGCCTTCTACGGCCCCAAGGTCAGCGTGCAGGCCAAGGACGCCATCGGCCGGACCTGGCAGATGTCCACGATTCAGGTGGACTTCCAGATGCCGCAGCGTTTCGATCTCGAGTACCAGGCTGCCGACGGGACCCGGGAGCGGCCGATCATGATCCACCGGGCCCTGTTTGGCTCGATCGAGCGGTTCTTCGCCGTGCTGCTCGAGCATTACGCGGGGGCCTTCCCGGCCTGGTTGGCGCCGGTCACGGTCGTGGGTATACCGGTCGCCGACCACCATGTGGATTATCTGCAGGACGTGGTGACGCAACTGAAGTCCGTCGGTGTGCGCGCCGAGGTCGATGCTGGATCCGACCGCATGCCCAAGAAGATCCGCAATGCCCAGAAGCAGAAGGTGCCGTACATGCTGATCGCCGGCGATGACGACATCGCGGCCGGTGCGGTGAGTTTCCGTTATCGCGACGGCACTCAGAAGAACGGCGTGCCGGTGGCTGAGGCGATCGCTGAGATCGTCGAGGCCGTGGAACAGCGACGGCAGGTCTGATGGCCGGCGCCTCGGCGTGGGAGCGGCTGTGGACCCCGCACCGGATCGCCTACATCAAGGGTGAGAACCGGCCCGTGCACACCGACGCGGGTGACGATTGCCCGTTCTGCCGGGTGCCTGCTCTCGACGATGCCGAGGCGTTGATCGTGCACCGGGGGGAGAGTTGTTTCGT
>JAKOZM010000323.1 GCA_029779995.1 Actinomycetes bacterium | reverse complement strand
TCGGCTGTCGAGGTCGAAGTGTGTCCCACTCGGCAAGAAGTGTACGCAGGCCCCGCTGATAAGGATCGGCTCCGTCCCGCGCGCCGCGTAGGCATTGCTCACCGCGTTACGCCCGTCAGCCAGGAAGATCGCCCCACGACCGTAGACCTCGAGCAACGTCTCGTTCGTGATGATCGCGGCGGTGTCCTCGTCCACCCCCATGCCAAGCAGGCTGGGATTCGCTGCGACCAGGGCGAGCAGGCGGCCGAAGCGGCCCCGCTCCGCAAAGTGTTGGTCCACAATCACGTCGGGCAGCAGGCCCAAGCCCTGCGCCAGGGTCGCCATGCGCTGTTTGGGGGTCTCGCCGGTGGCCCCGAGGGCCACCATGTGCTCGCTGACCACGGAGGCCCCGGCGCTGGTACCGCCCACAACCACGCCTTGGGCGTACATCTGTCGCACGGTGTCGCCTAGCGCAGTGCCGCGCAGCACGGCAGCCAAGCGGGCCTGGTTACCGCCGGTGAAGAAGATGCCGGTCGCCCCGTGGACGGCTTTCGAAGCGACCGTCGCGTCGGCCTCGGCCCGGTTGACGGGACGCACGGACAGCACATCGGCGGCCCCCAGTTCCCGGAACACCTTGTCGTAAAGGTTCGTTATCTCATCGCCGAGCGAAGAGGCCGTGGCACAGACCGCGATGACAGACCGGGAGCCTCCGCAATACTGCACGAAGCGGCGTAGGACCCGGCGCTGACCCAACTTGTCCTCGGCGCCGCCGATGATCATCAGGCGGCGGGTTGTGGGAACGGTCACGTTCGACAGGTTACGGGCTGCGCGGCGCCGATCGCGCCGCGCTGGCACAATAGCCGTCCATGGTCTTCACCCTCGTTCTCCTGCGCCATGCCAAGAGTGACTATCCGCCCGGCGTCGTCGATCATGACCGGCCCTTGAACCCACGTGGCCGCCGCGACGCGCCCGTGGCCGGAGAGCTGATTCGGTCCAGCGTGGGCTCACTTGATGTGGCGCTGGTTTCGACTGCCACGCGGGCTCAACAGACGTGGCAGCGCTCCGGCGTGGAGGCCAGCCGGGTCGTCGATAGTCCACACCTCTACCTCGCCTCTCCCGACGCGATGCTGAGCGCCATCCGCGGCGAGCAGGCGACTTCGGTGATCGTGGTGGCCCACAACCCCGGCACCGAGGATCTCGCGGCTCGACTCAGCTCCAACCCGGGCAGTGCCGCCTACGAACGGATGCTCACGAAGTTCCCCACCGCTGCCTTCGCGGTTCTGCGCGCGGAGGCGCCCTTCGCGCAGTGGGAGTTCGGGATGGCCCGGCTGGAGGCCTTTGAGGTGGGTCGGGGCTAGTGGCCGCCGCGCTCATTCTGCGCGCACGTCGAGCGCTTCGACCTGCTCACGCGTGATTCCCAGCAGATAGAGAACCGAGTCCAGGTAGGGGGCGGTGACAGAGGCGTCCGCCGCCTCCGCCACAGCAGGTTTGGCGTTGAACGCGACCCCCAATCCAGCGGCGGCCAGCATGTCCAGATCGTTGGCCCCGTCGCCGATGGCCACGGTGCGGGTCACATCGAAACCGAACTCGTCGGCGAACTCGCGCAGCGCCGCGGCTTTGCCCGCCCGGTCGACGATCGGCGCGATGACGCGCCCGGTCAGCAGCCCATCGGCCACCTCGAGGCGGTTGGCCCGGTACCGATGAACCCCCATCTGCTGCGCCAAGGGTCCGACGATCTCCTCAAAACCACCGGAGACCAGAGCCAGCCGGTAGCCCAACGAAATCAGCGTGCGGCACAGGGTGCGGGCACCCGGCGTGAGCCGGATCGAGTCGCTGACATGTTGCAGGGCCGACACCGGGGTGCCCCGCAGCGCGGCCACGCGCTCACGCAGCGAGTCGGCAAAGTCCAGCTCACCAGCCATCGCCCGTTCGGTCACGGCGGCCACAGCCGCCTCACAGCCGGCCTGCCGTGCCAGCAGGTCGATCACCTCGTCCTGGATCAACGTGGAGTCCACGTCCATCACCACCAGCCGGGCGCCTTGCCGGATGGTCGCGGCCGACTGCACCGCGACGTCCACCCCGATCTCTCGCGATATGGGGGCCAGCGCCTGTTTGAGAGCGGCATCGCTGACACCGCTCACCGTCACCTCGATCGCCGTGACCGGATACTCCGCGATGCGCACGATGCGCTCGATGTTGCCCTGCCGGCTCGCGATCTCACCGGCGATGCGGCCCACATCAGCAGCGCGCAATTCCGGCGCCATCAGAACGCACAGGGCCGTCGCCGCTTTCCGGTTCACCACGTCAGGGCATTCCTTCGCGATGTCAAGCTCCAGACCTAGCCGTGCCGCCAGGTCCTCAATGTCCGGCAGGCCATCGGTCTCGACAGCCACGCTGAGCACCAGTCGGCCCTGCACAACGAGTTGTTCGATGTCATGCACCTGCACACGGTCGCCCAGCGATCCCAGCAGTTCAGCGGTGATGCCTGGGCGATCGTGGCCGGTGAAGGTCAAGGTGGTCGTCATGCGAACCTGCGAGTCCGGTCCGAAGTCAGGACAGGCGCCTCGCGGTACGCCGACAGCGCAGCCCGGGCGCTGCACCGCACCACGTCCTGCAATGCTGCGCTGCGCTGGGACGCAGGCACTTCGCCGACGGCGGTCCACACCCGCACCGCCCGCACCAGCAGCCCTTTGCGCTGGCCGTCGGCACCGGGAGGCAGCGGTCTGACCGTCATGGCGGGCACGTCCGAGGTCACCGCGGCCCCCGTGAACCGCAGCTCGTGCTCCGCGCGGACCACTGCCTGCGCGAACTCGGTGGCTGCCTGGTCCAGGTCCAGGTCCAGGTCCAGTGGCCTGGGAACGCCTGCCGGCAGCAGACCGACACCCGGAATCAGCACGGTGCTCGGTCGACCCGGCCCGGCGTGCAGGATCACGGCTTCGCCGGCTGCCACGGCCGCCTCTGTCACGGCCTTCGGACCCGGCAGCGTGCCCACCCCCAGGTCGGGGGAGTAGGCGCTCAGCGCGGTCGTCGTGGCCCGTAACGGGCTCACCCGAGTCATCAGGTCGGCGCCGATCAACTCCAGCACATCGTCACCGCCGGCCGCGCCTCGCCACCACGCGGGCAGCCACCCGCAGAGTTGGAAGGACACAGGCACGACGGTCATGAAATCCAGCGTAGGGTTAGGTTTCGTGTCCGACGTCATCAACCTCGTAGACGTGTCCGTTGTGCGGGGCGGCCGGGCCATTCTTGCCGACGTGGACTGGGCCGTCTCCGAGGGGGAGGCCTGGGTCGTGCTCGGACCCAATGGCGCTGGCAAGACCACAATCCTGCAGGTGGCCGGCACGCTGATTCACCCCAGTCTGGGTAGCGCGGAGATCCTTGATGAGCGGCTCGGTGGCGTCGATGTGTTCGAGCTGCGCCCGCGCATCGGGTTGGCCAGTTCGGCTCTGGCCGCACAGGTGCCCCCAGCCGAGCGGGTGCGCAATGTCGTAGTGACCAGCGCCTGGGCAGTGCTGGGCCGCTGGCGGGAGCAGTACGACGTGGCCGACCTCGATCGTGCCGACCAGCTGCTACGGGCCTGGGGTCTGGCCCCGCTGGCCGACGCGCGGTTCGGCACCCTGAGTGAAGGTGAGCGAAAACGCACCACGATCGCCCGGGCACTCATGGCCGACCCCGAACTGCTGTTACTGGATGAGCCGGCGGCGGGCCTCGACCTCGGCGGTCGCGAGGACCTGTTGCGTCGCATAGATGCCCTGCTGGCAGATGAGTACGCACCGACTGTCGTCATGGTCACCCACCACGTGGAGGAGATCCCGGCGGGTGCCACCCACGTCCTTCTGCTACGCGATGCCCGGGTGGTCGCGGCCGGACCGATCGATGACGTGCTGACCAGCGACAACGTGTCGACCACCTTCGGACTGCCAGTGACCGTCACGAAACTGGGGCAGCGCTGGTCGGCGCAGGTTGTATGACCGGGCAGGAGACCGCCCTACTGTTCGCGGCCGGGTTCGCCGCGGGTGGGGTCAATGCGGCAGTCGGCTCGGGGACACTCATCACGTTCCCGACCCTGCTGGCCATGGGTGTTCCACCGGTCCTCGCGAACGGCACCAACTGCCTCGGGCTGGTACCCGGCAGCGTCAGTGGTGCCTACACGTTCCGCGACGTGCTGGATCGCCGCGCCTGGCGCTGGGGGCTGCTGGTGGCGTTCTTCGCCATGGCCGGTGCCCTACTGGTCCTGGCACTGCCCAGCGAGGTCTTCAGCGCCGCTGTTCCGTGGCTCATCCTGCTGGCGGTCGCTCTGGTGGGTCTGCAACCCCTGTTGCTGAGGCACTTGCCGGAACCTAACGGGCCCTCCAGTACTGTCGCGCTGAGCGGCTCAGGTTTCTACGGCGGCTACTTCGGCGCGGGGCAGGGCATCGCCTTCCTCGCTGCGCTCGCCGCCTCGGGCGTCACTGACATCCACGAGGCCAATGGTTTCAAGAACGTTCTGGCGGGGGTGGCCAACTCCGCCGCCGCGATCGTCTTCGTCATCGGCGGGCAGGTGCTGTGGTCGGCCGCCGCGGTGCTGGCGGTCTCATCGTTGCTCGGCGGATGGATCGGAGGCCGGATCACTCGGCGACTTCCCGCTAGCGCGCTGCGGGCTCTCGTGATCATCGTCGGTGTGGTCGCCGCGTTCAGCGCCTTCTTGGGGGATTGATGCCGGTCATTGCCGT
>JAKOZM010000311.1 GCA_029779995.1 Actinomycetes bacterium | reverse complement strand
CATCTATGCCAAGGCGCAACTGCGGATCGGCGTCCGTAAAAACATCGAGGAGTACGCACAACGGTTGCTCGATGAGGGCCGCGATGAACGCGGCTGGTTCACCCGAGCCGGTCGGTACGACGACGGGCACGTCCTCGACACCGCCGCTGCTGTGCAGATCTTCGCCCTCCTCGAGTTCCCCCAGCTGGTAGCCCGCGTCGTCTAGACGTTTCTGGGCGGTCGGCGGCGATTGGGCACAAGGTGCGATTCAGCGCGGCGTGTCGCAACAACAAGTGCCGATTTGCTCACCGCACACAGCGGCCAGGAACGCTGATAACCGCCGACACTACGCAGTCTCAGCGGAGCACTACCACCAAACCCGGCTGACCTTCACCACAGGCCGAAATGAAGATCGTTCCCCCATGGATTAGGCCATCTTGCGTAACTCTTACATGCACGAGGCCCGATCGTATGACGCGTGAGATTGAGGTCACTGCGAAATCACCGAACATCTGGGCACCATGGGTAGGTGACCAAACCTGGGGGTGTGCCCCCCGAGTTCGAGTCGTGGATGCGGCCGGCCTCCGGCCAGCAGCCCACGCAGCGACTCGGCATCCCGCCCACGCCGCCGCCGCGCCGCCCTGTCGGTAGCCCGCCAGCTCCCGTGATTCCCCGCAGCCTGCCCCCCACCCAAAAGGTCAAGAAACGGCGCAACTACAAACGTGGCTTGAGTATTGTCCTCGTGGTCTCGCTGGTCTACGTAGTGGCCGTCGCCACCGTCTTCGCCACTGCCGTGACAAAAGTGGATGCGATGCCCAGCAGTAACGTGTCGTCGTCGGGCACGAACTACCTGCTGGTCGGCAGCGACAGCCGCGCAGGGTTGAGCAAGAAGGAACAGAAGCAACTGCACACCGGTGCCACGGAAGGTCAACGCACCGACACGATCATGGTGATGCACCTGCCGGTCCTGGGGGCACCCACCTTGGTGTCGATCCCGCGTGACAGTTGGGTCGGCATCCCGGGATACGGCGAGAACAAGATCAACGCCGCCTTCGCCAATGGAGGGCCGGAACTGCTCATCACGACGGTCGAGGCGGCCACCGGACTGCACATCGACCACTACGTCGAGATCGGTTTCGCGGGCGTGGCGAATACGACCGATGCCCTCGGTGGGGTGAAGTTGTGCCCTGCCCGCAACTTCAACGACACCAACAGCGGCCTGAAAGTCAAGAAGGGCTGCCAAACCATGGACGGCCAGCAGTCCCTCGCCTACGTGCGTATGCGATACGCCGATCCCCGGGGCGACCTGGGGCGGGTGGAACGCCAACAGGAGTACATGTCGGCCGTCGCCAAGAGAACCATGAGCCCGTTCACGTGGTTGCTGCCGTGGCGCGCGTTCGGGGCGGCGGCGCAAGCGGGTCAGAGCCTGACCGTGAGCAAGGGGACGGGCATCTTCGATGAGACCCGCCTTGCGGTGGCCATGGGCATGATCTCGCTGGGCATGGGCACGGCGACCACCGTCCCAACCGTCGAGGGCACCTACTACGTGGGTGGCCAGGAGGCCGTGAAGTGGGATACCCCTAAGGCCCTGGAGCTGTTCAACTCCATCGACTGACCCTGCGACGTTCACACCGCGCTCTTACCCCGGTCACGAGTGGTTCTCGTCTGCGCCGTCGAGGATCCAGAGGTAACCGACGAAAGGGAAGAACATGTTGAAGATCTCGACGATCGCCGGCGCCAGTGTCGCTGCGGTGGCCGTGGGCGTAGGACTCGTGAGCGGTGCCACTGCCGCCACGGCGCAGCCCGGTGGTAACCACCAGAACCAGAACCAGAACCGCCAAGGCGACCGGGTCACCGACCAGAGGGAAATGCGCGGCAAGGTCCCCTTCACTGACGTACAGCGGACATCGGCCAGCGAGGCTGCTGTAACGGCGGTGCCCGGTGGAACTGTGCTGGAAGTTCGCGCGGACCGCGACGGCGGGTTCCGCGTACTCGTACGCACCTCTGAGGGCGTGAAGAAGATGGTCACGGTGGACTCGTCCTACGCGGTGACCTCGGTGAAGGACGCCAAGCAGGGTCATGGCCGAGGAAAGGGCCCGCACGGCAAGGGCACGGACGTGACCGGCGAGGCCTACACCAAGGCCGAGGCGGCCGCCCTCACCGCAGTCCCCGGTGGGACCGTCGTGGATGTGCACCAGCGCGGCACCGTCTACCACGTGCTGGTGAAGAAGGCCGACGGCACGAAGGTCTGTGTGACTCTGGACGCTACTTTCCAGGTCACCGATACCGCGTCCTTCAGGCTGCAGACGGCGGCCTGACCTCAAGCGCACGGCCGTGGTCGGGCGCCAGCGACGTCAGCGGTGTCGCTGGCGCCCGACTGCTGCCAGACTGGCCGCGCCCTACGGCAGACTGGAGCATCATGAAGGTCCTCATCGCAGACGACGACCGGGCCATCAGGCAGTCTCTGGCCACGGCCCTGGAGATCAACGGCTACCAGGTGACCGCCTGCGTGGACGGCGTGTCCGCGCTTGCCGCCTACCGGGAGAGCCGACCCGACGTGCTGGTGCTGGACGTGATGATGCCCGGCGTGGACGGTCTGGGGGTGTGTCAGGTCCTGCGGGCCGAAGGTGACCAGATCCCCATCCTCATGCTGACCGCACGCGTGGAGACGGCCGACCGAGTCGCCGGCCTTGACGCAGGCGCCGACGACTACGTGCCCAAGCCCTATGACATCGACGAGGTGCTGGCGCGACTGCGGGCGCTGATGCGCCGCGCGGAGGGCACCGTCCCCAGCGACGAACTGCTCGTGGCTGATGTCCGCCTGAACCCCAACTCGCGCCGGGTCTGGCGCGACGGCCGGGAGATCGAACTGTCGAAGACCGAGTTCGACCTGCTGGAACTGCTCATGCTCAATGCCGGCATCGTGCTGGAGCACCACGTCATCTACGACCGGATCTGGGGTTACGACTTCGGCCCTGAGTCCAAGAACCTCGCCGTGTACGTCGGCTACTTGCGGCGCAAACTCGGCCCCCCGGAACTCATCCGGACGGTGCGAGGCGTGGGCTACACAATGCGCGCCTCATGAGCCTGCGTTCCCGGCTCGCCCTGGCCTTCGCGGTGCTGGCCACCACGGTGGCGGCGCTGATGGGAGTGCTCGGGTACACCGCAACCACCAACCAACTCGAACGTGCCGCTGATCAGGCGTTGCTGCAGGACCGCGGAGGCGGGCGCCCGGACCCCGACCATGACCAGGACGGTCGTGGTGATGATGATCAGTCGCGCGTCCTGCTGTCCGCGTCGGGCCAAGTGGTGCAGACGCAGGGTCCGGTCGCACTGCCGGTCACCGCGCAGGACGCGTCCGCGGCATCCTCTGCCACCCCTGTCGTCTTCTCACGCACGCAGGACGTCGACGGCGTGCCCTACCGGATCGTCACGGTCAGCCCCGGTGGTTCCCAAGGAGCGGTGCTGGTTGGCCGTGACTTCAGCGAGAGCGCCTCAGTCCTGAACCGACTGGCCGTCATTCTCACGGTCTGCGCGGTGGGCCTGGCCGTGATCGCCGCCATCCTCGGCTGGTTCCTGGCCAAGCAGATCACCAAGCGCCTGGTCCGACTGACGACCACGGCCGAGTTGGTCAGCCACACCGGCGAGCTGGACGTCGAGGTGCCCAGCGCTGGCAAGGACGAGGTGGGCCGGCTGTCCGGGGCGTTCTCCACGATGCTGGACCGGCTTGCACTGTCGCAGGCCGAGCAGCAACGGCTGGTTCAGGACGCCGGACATGAACTGCGCACACCGCTGACCTCGCTGCGCACCAACATCAGCCTGCTGGAGCGCTTCGAGGAGTTGTCGCCGGAGGTTCGGGAACGGGTGTTGGCGGACCTCAAGGGTGAGTCCAAGGAACTGACTGGCCTCGTGAACGAGGTGCTGGCGCTGGCCGGCGGGCAGGCGTTCACCGGTGAGGTGGAACCGGTGCGGATGGCCGATTTGGCGCAATCCGTGGCAACGCGCGCCCGCCGCCGCACGGGCCGCGAGATAGTCATCATCGCCGACGACACCGTCGTGGAAGGCCGACGCGGGGCTCTTGAACGCGCCCTGTGGAACCTCGTGGACAACGCGGCGAAGTTCGACGGCAGTGGGGGGCCGATCGAGATCGTCATCGCTGGTGGCACCGTCGACGTCCTGGATCGCGGACCGGGGGTCGGACCGCAGGAAGCGGAGCACATCTTCGACCGGTTCTACCGCCCGGTGAGCTCGCGTAGCCTGCCCGGGTCAGGTCTGGGGCTGAGCATCGTCAAGGACGTGGCCGAGTCCGTCGGAGGGCAGGTGCACGTGCTGGCCCGGCAGGGTGGTGGAGCGGTGATCGGGATGATACTGCCGACAGCGTGACGGCAGGACTACCCCTCAGCGGCCGTCCAGCAGCGGCTGCCGCGGATCCCAGCGCGTCCCGTCCCGATCGTCCTTGCGACGTCGGGCCATGGCACTCAACGCCTCCAGAACAACCCGATTGCCGAGCAGGGCCGTGATATCGGCGTGGTCGAACGGTGGGCTGACCTCCACCACGTCCATGCCCAGGACGGGCAGCTCGTAGCAGATCCGCCGCACCGCATCGAGCAACTGCCGGGAGCTGAGCCCGCCCGGTTCCGGGGTGCCGGTGCCCGGGGCGTGGCCCGGGTCGCAGACATCGATGTCGACGCTAAGGAAGACGCCGTCACACTCATCGAGGGCGATTGCGAAGGCCTCGGTGAGGCATTCCTGCAGACCCCGGGTCACGATCTCGGTCATCTCGTAGGAGCGCATGTGCTGCTCGGCCATCCACTCGAGGATCTCCGGCGGTGGCCAATACCCGCGCAGCCCGATCTGCAGGAAGCGGTCGCCGCGAGCCGCACCGGATTCAATGAGCCGGCGCATGGGCTGCCCGTGGCCGATCAGGGAGCCGAACTCAATGTCGCCGGTGTCGGCGTGGGCGTCGAAGTGAATCACCGCCACACGGCCCCAGCGATTCCCCCCACGTGCCACCCCGGTGACGTCCGGCCAGGTGACGGTGTGGTCCCCACCCAGGATCAGCGGAATGGCACCGCTGGCAGCGACCCGCTCGACGGCCGCTTCGAGGTCCGCGCAGGACCGGGCGGCATCCCCGGAGAACATTTCGACGTCACCGGCATCGACCACACGTAGGTCCTGCAGTCCGTCCACTCGCATCGCCAGGGAGGGACGCGAGCCGTCATGGGCGAGGTAGCAGGTCTCTCGCAGCGCCTTGGGGCCGAATCTGGCCCCTGAGCGGTACGACGTGCCGCCGTCGAACGGCGCCCCCAGGATGACCACATCAGCGTCGGCGTACGTCGCGGGGTCGTCCAGGTCGGCTTTGTCGACCCCCAGGAAGGTGATGTCCGGACCGAACTGCGCGCCGTATCTCATGGGGTTGAGGCTAGTTGTGCGGGTGGGCCAATGCACCGGTACTGGCGGGGTCGCCCCGAACCACACTGGGACGGGAGTCGCAGACTAGGAGCATGGCCACGTTCGTCCTCGTCCACGGTGCGATGTTGGGGGGCTGGTCCTGGCGCGAGGTCACCCACAAACTCCTGGGGCGTGGGCATGCGGTCTTCACACCCACCCTGACCGGCCAGGGCGAACGGCAGCATCTGCTGACGGCTGAGGTAGATGTGGAGACGCACGTGCGGGATATTTTGCAGGTGCTGCATTTTGAGGATCTGCAGCAGGTGCACCTGGTCCTGCACGGATACGCCGGCATACTGGCCGGTCCCATCGCGGCAGGCACCGACCGGCTGTCCTCGGTGACGTATCTCGGGGCGTACCTCGCCGATCCGGGGGATTGCCTGCGCGATGTCGCCCCCGACGGTCGCGCCGGCGAAGCGGACTGGGCCATCACAGACCAGGCCCTGCGGATGTGGGCGTTAGAGCGTGCGACGGCCTTCCCGCAGCGATGGGCCGAACAACCGGTTGACTACGACCCGGCACCACTGGCCGACCTGCCACAGGCGTACGTCCGTCATACACAACCGCCGCTGCCCTCGCTCGAGCCCTCCTGGCAGGCGGCTGTGCTGGCTGGGTGGGACACCCATGAGATCGCGTGTGGGCACGCCATGATGATCACCGCTCCTCGGCAGACGGCCCGGCTGCTGGAGACGACCGGCCCGCGGGAGGGTCTGCCACCGATATTTCCGGCCAGCCCGCGGATCGCTTTGTGGTGAGGTCCCCCGTGCTCACCGCGGTCGGACCGGATTGTGCTGAGGTAGAGCCATGGAACGTGAGATCACCCAACCCGTGGACCTGTGCCTGGCGAATGGCCGGTTGAACCCCGCTGCGGTCGGCTGGAGCAGGTCGCCGATGCACATGACGAAACTGCGGGGCTGGGGCCGGGCCAAGCGCTGGGAGTACTGGAACGTGCAGGCGCCCGACTGGACCCTGGGCGTCACCGTGAGCAACATCGACTATCTCGCTTTGCACCAGGTGTATTTCGCGGACTTCGTGACGGGCGAGGAGATCGACCAGACGGCCATTGTTCCGCTGGCCCGGACCCCTCGACTCGCGCCGTTCAGCGGCACCCCTGCACGCGCCCGCACGAAGGGCCTACAGATCGACCTCATCCCGACCACGTCGGGACTGCATATGACGGCTCGAACCAAGCGCATCGAGGCGGATCTGCAGGTGGAGCGGCCCGCGGGACACGAGTCGATGGGCGTGGTCATCCCGTGGAGCGACAGACGCTTTCAGTACACGGTTAAGGACAACACACTGCCCGTCACCGGGACCCTGGTGGTCGATGGCCGCAGCGGAGAGGTGCCTGCAGGTCAGACCTGGGGCGTGCTCGACCACGGCCGCGGGAAGTGGCCCTACAACAACGTGTGGAACTGGGGGTCCGGGTCCGGCGTCAGCGATGGACACACGATCGGCCTGCAGTTCGGGGGCAAGTGGACGGTCGGCACCGGATGCACCGAGAACGCGGTCTGCGTGGATGGCCGGGTGACGAAGATCCACGAGGAGCTGGAGTGGGGGTACGGCGCCTGGATGGACCCGTGG
>JAKOZM010000284.1 GCA_029779995.1 Actinomycetes bacterium | reverse complement strand
TGGTGCCGAAGGTCCGCATCGAGGTGGTCGTCGAGGATGACGACGCCGACAGTGTGGTCGACGTCATCGTCAAGAGCGCCCAGACCGGACGCATTGGGGATGGCAAGGTCTGGATGTCCCCCGTGGAGTCGATCGTGCGCGTGCGCACGGGCGAACGCGGCCCGGACGCGCTGTAGCCCGAGAACAAGAACCAGACGTGGCAGCGGCCCAGCACAGGAGGGCCGCCGCCACGGCTGTCCACAAACGACGAGGAGGAACACCGGTGAGTCTGTTGGCCAACGACTTCCTGGGGGCGCGTGAAGACCTCATCAACCGCCCCGGCTTCGGCCCGGCCCGGCGACATGCCTTGACCGGCCTGACCGACGACTGGCTCACCGACTTGTTTCACGCTTCCGGGGCCAAAGCGTTGGGCTGCACCCTGGTCGCGGTCGGCGGCTACGGCCGTGGCGAGATGGCCCCAGCCAGCGACATCGATGTGCTGCTGCTCCACCCGTCATCGGTGGCGGCCGGCGAGGTGGCTGCTGTGGCTGACAAGATCTGGTACCCCATCTGGGACTCCGGCCTGCGCCTTGACCACAGCGTGCGCACGCCCGCGCAGGCCCGTCGGCTCGCCGGGCAGGACTTGCGCGTGGTGTTGGGGCTGCTCGACGCCCGCACCGTCGCCGGTGACGAGCGCCTTACGGTTGAGACCCGTTCCAGCGTGTTGGGCGACTGGCGGGCCATGGCCAAGCAGCGTCTGGATGAGCTGCGTGCGGGTGTGGAGGAGCGCAAGGAGGCGCACGGCGAACTGCCCTACCTACTGGAGCCCGATCTCAAGGAGTCCTACGGGGGCCTTCGTGATCTGGTAGTGATGCGAGCCCTGGCCGCAAGCTGGATCATCAGTCCGCCCCAGAGTTCGCTGGCGGCGGCCAAACTGACATTGCTCGATGCCCGTGACGCCCTGCACATGAGCACGGGCAGGGCGACCGATCGTCTCACCCAGCAGGAGCAACCGTCGGTCGCCCGGCTGCTGGACTACACCGACGAGGACGAGCTCCTGCGCTCGGTGTGCGGCGCCGGGCGGACCATCGCATTCGTGAGTTCGGTGGCCTGGAACCGGGTGCGCCGCCAGATCACGCGCAAGTCGATCCCCCGGCTGCGCAAGATCCGCCGTAACAGCGACCGCACCCCGCTGGCCGAGGGTGTGGTGGTCCAGGACTCCGAGGTCGTGCTGGCCGCCGAAGCCCGCCCCGACCGCGACCCGGTCTTGGTGTTGCGGGCCGCAGCCGCTGCCGCCCAGGCGGGTCTGCGCCTGTCGGTGCACACGGTCGACCGCTTGGCCCAGGAGTCGGCCCCGCTGCCGGTGCCTTGGCCGCGGCAGGCCCGGGAGAACCTCGTCAGTCTGTTGGGCGCCGGCCGGGCCACCGTGCCGGTGTGGGAGTCCTTGGACCAGGCCAATCTCATCGCCCGGCTGATCCCGGGCTGGGAGGTCGTGCGATCGGCTCCGCAACGTAATCCCGTGCACCGGTTCACCGTGGACCGGCACCTGGTGGAGACCGCCGTGGCTGCCTCGCACCACACGCGCAAAGTCACCCGACCGGACCTGCTGCTGATCGGCAGTCTGCTGCACGACATCGGCAAGGGGCGAGGTGGAGACCATACGGACGTCGGTGTGCGCATCGTGGCGGACCTGGGCCCGCACCTGGGTTTCGATGCCGCCGATACAGCGGTTCTGATGGATCTGGTGCGCTACCACCTGTTGTTGCCCGACGTCGCCACCCGCAAGGACATCGACGACCCCGCTGTGATCGACAGCGTCGCCCGGGCGGTACGGACCCAAGAGATCCTGGACGTCCTGCACTGGCTGACGGTGTCCGATGCGGCCGCGACCGGTCCGGCGGCCTGGAGCCCGTGGAAGGAGAACCTGGTCGACCTGTTGGTTCGGCGCACCGGGGCCGCCCTCGCCGGCGACGAGGTGGTCATCGAACCCGCGCTCGACGGAGTTCCGGACCATCTCTGGCAGGCAGGGGACGTCGAAGTGCTCGTGGAACCCAGCGGTGACACGGAGGTCACGGTGACGGTGGCCGCCAACGACTCCATCGGCCTGCTCAGCCGGTGTGCGGGGGCGTTGGCCGTCAACCGCCTCAGCGTGCGGGATGCCGCCAGCCGCACCCGTGATGGTCGGGCGGTGATCCGCTGGAGCGCTCAGACCCAGTTCGGGGAGCCGCCGCGCGCGGACTCGCTGGCCGCAGACATGCGCCGTGCCATCGCTGGTGAGCTCGACCTGGCTCGTCGGCTCAGCGATCGGGAGCGCGCTTACCACGGCGCTGATGACCAGCGTCCGGAACCGATCGTCGCGCTGATCCCCGACGGCTCCAGTCGCGCAACACTCATCGAGGTCCGTGCCCATGACCGAGCTGGACTGCTGTACTGGGTGACCTCCACGCTGGCATCGGCTGGATTCAACGTCGATGGGGCCAAGGTTTCCACGCTGGGCTCCGAGGTGGTCGACGTGTTCTTCCTGACCGACGGCAGCGGTGGGCAGCTTTCCGGGAGTCGGGCGCAGGCGGCCCTGGCGGCCGTGCGGGCGGTCGTGGCCGACTGACGCGGCGCTAACGCGGGCGTCCGTCTGCCGTGGTTCGTGGAGCTTCCGCTGCGACACGCCCAACCGAGGCGCCGTGGGGGTGGAGTCCTCAAGCCCTGGTGGTCGGCGTCAGGTCGGGCTGCCATCCGCCGCACGCCGGGGCACGAGACGGACGGCTGGGTACCCAGCAGCATCCACTTGAGCAATTCGGCAGTTGTTGTTGCGACACGCCGTACAAAATCGCACCTTCCGCCTATTGCTGCCGGCCATCGTGGACCGTTCCTCTGCGGTATGTCCGGGTTCCTCAATCTGGGCCGTGACCAGCCGAACCAATGCGCAGCGGACGAACGCCTGGCCCGTTCAAGGCGGACTGGCAGGCCCACGCTGAGCGACTGCGGTGGGGCGCTTGTCGGCGACCGTTACCCTGGAATCTGAGAACCCCAGGAGATGTTTCATGTTCAATGCTCTGTCCGACCGGCTGTCCGCGACCTTCAAGGGGCTGCGTGGCAAGGGCCGGCTCTCCGAAGCGGACATCGACAACACCGTCCGGGAGATCCGCCGGGCCTTGCTTGAGGCGGACGTTTCGCTGTCCGTGGTGCGGACCTTCACTGGCCGCGTCAGGGAACGGGCCACGGGTGCGGAGGTGTCGCAGAGCCTCAATCCGGCCCAGCAGGTCGTCAAGATCGTCAACGAGGAACTCATCACCATCCTTGGTGGCGAGACCCGCAACCTGCGACTGGCGAAGAAGCCCCCGACCGTGCTCATGCTGCTCGGCCTGCAGGGAGCCGGCAAGACGACCCTGGCGGGCAAGCTGGCGCGTTACCTGGCCAACCAGGGTCACACGCCGCTACTGGTCGCAGCTGATCTACAGCGCCCCAACGCGGTGAATCAGCTGCAGATCGTGGCCGAGCGCGCCGGTGTGGACTGTTATGCCCCCCAACCGGGCAACGGCGTCGGTGATCCCGTGGTGGTGGCTCGTGATTCGATCGGTTACGCGGAGCAGAGCCTGCACGATCTGGTCATCATCGACACCGCCGGCCGTTTGGCCATCGACGAGGAGTTGATGGGGCAGGCGGCGGCGATCCGTGACGCGGTGCACCCTGACGAGATGCTGCTGGTCATCGACGCGATGATCGGCCAGGACGCGGTGCAAACCGCGGCTGCGTTCCAGCAGACCGTCGGCGTGGACGGTGTCATCCTCACGAAGCTGGACGGGGACGCCCGCGGTGGCGCGGCATTGAGCGTGCGCGAGGCGACTGGCGCGCCGATCATGTTCGCCTCCGTCGGCGAGAAGGTCGAGGACATCGAGGTCTTCCATCCCGACCGGATGGCCAGCCGCATCCTGGACATGGGCGACGTGCTGACCCTGATCGAGCAGGCCGAGCGGGCCTTCGATTCCGAACAGGCCGCCCGGATGGCCGACAAGGTTGCTCGCGGTGATGCCTTCACGCTGGAGGAGTTCCTCGAGCAGATGCAGGCCATCAAGAAGATGGGCTCACTGGGCAAACTGCTCGGCATGCTCCCCGGCATGGCTGAGGCGCGCAAACAGCTCGAGCAGATCGACGACCGGGAACTGGCCCGGGTCGAAGCGATCATCCACTCCATGACCCCGCAGGAACGCCGGGATACCAAGATCCTCAACGGTTCCCGGCGGGCCCGGATCGCCCGCGGCGCAGGGGTGCAGGTGTCGGACGTCAACGGGCTCGTGGACAGGTTCGCCGAGGCGCAGAAAATGATGAAGCAAATGCGGGCCGGCGGCGGGGGCGGCATGCCTGGGATGCCCGGGATGCCCGGCATGAGCAAGAAGAGCCGCGGCAAGGTCAAGCAGGCACCCAAGAGTAAGAAGGGCCGCAGCGGGAATCCGGCCAAGCGTGCCGCACAGCAGTCCGGGGCACCGGCAACTGGCGCAGATCCTGTGCCCTTCAACGCCGACGATCTGCCGGAGGAGTTCAGCAAGCTGCTCGGCGGTAAGTAGGCACCGTAGGCCACTGCACCGCCGGATCCGTCCCGTCTGGCACACTAGGAGGAGATTTCCGCCCTCTCACCGGAGATCGCCGACGTGACGTCCTAGACGCTGCACAACCCCATGTGGGCGTGGCGGGGCGCAACAGACAAACAGGAGAAACACCCCCAGTGGCAGTCAAGATCAAGTTGAAGCGGCTCGGCAAGATCCGCGCCCCGCAGTACCGTGTCGTCATCGCGGACGCCCGCAACAAGCGAGATGGGCGCTCGATCGAGGAGATCGGTCTTTACCACCCCATGCAGCAGCCGTCGCTCATCGAGATCGACTCCGAGCGTGCGCAGTACTGGCTCGCGGTCGGGGCGCAACCCACCGAGGCTGTGCTGGCTCTGCTCAAGGTGACCGGTGACTGGCAGAAGTTCAAGGGACTGCCGGGTGCCGAGGGCACGCTGCAGGTCGCCAAGGAGAAGACTGACCGCAAGGCCGTCTTCGCCGCGGCAGCAGCCGAGGCCGCTGGTCTGAAGGGCAGCGATGCCACGACCGCGAAGAAGAAGGCTCCGAAGGCCGAGCAGACTCCGGTGGACGAGGTCCCCGTGACCGCCGAGCCCGCCGATGAGCCCACAGCTGTTGCCACCCCGGAGGCACCGGCGACGGCCAGCGCCAACCAGGCTGCTGAGAACGCCGAGACCCCGCAGGCCGATGCCTAAGCCACTGGCTGAAGTTCTTGAGCACCTCGTCGTCGGGATTGTCGACAATCCCGAGGATGTGTCGGTGCGTGAGAAGCCGGCCCGCGGCCGGGGAACCCTGCTGAAGGTCACTGTCCACCCGGACGACCTGGGGCGAGTCATCGGGCGCGCTGGGCGCACCGCTAAATCGCTGCGTACCGTCGTCAACGCGCTGTCCGGCGGCCAGAATGTGCGGGTCGACTTCGTGGATGTGAACGGCCGCTGACCGTCGTCGCGATCGGTCGGGTCGGCAAACCCCACGGGGTGCGCGGCTGGGTGACCATCACTGCCAGCACCGACGAGCCGGAGCGCCGGTTCGCGGTGGGGGCCGTTGTGATGGCCGACCGGCCCCGCGAAGTGCTCGAGGCCCGTTATGTTCCTCGTCTGGCTGTGCTCTTCGAGGGGTGTACCGACCGCAACGACGCTGAGGCCTTGCGTGGGACGTGGCTGTACGCCGATGTGACAGACACCCCCGACGACCCCGACGAGTACTACGACCACCAGCTCGAAGGGCTCACGGTCGTGGTCAACGGAAGGCAGATCGGGGTGGTTCGGGAGGTACTGCATCTGCCTGCCCAGGACGTGCTGGACGTGGAGATCGACGGGCGCCACAGGCTGATTCCCTTCGTGGAACAACTTGTGCCACTCATCGATCTGCAAGCCGGGCAGGTCCATGTCGTCGACATGGAAGGGCTGCTCGACGATGCGGATTGACGTCGTCACTGTCTTCCCTGACTACCTGCGACCGCTCGAACTGTCGCTGATCGGCAAGGCGATCGATCGCGGGCAATTGCAGGTCGGGGTGCACGATCTGCGTGACTACACCCACGACCGCCATCGCACCGTGGACGACGCCCCTTACGGCGGCGGCCCTGGCATGGTGATGAGTCCACAGCCGTGGGGTGAGGCTCTGGACGCGGTCCTCACCGACCAGGCGGTGCTGATCATCCCCACGCCGTCAGGCCAACTGTTCACTCAGCGGGTGGCTGAAGAGTTGGCGACGCAGCAGCATCTGGTGTTCGCGTGTGGCCGCTACGAGGGCATCGATGCCCGTGTCGGGCAGCATTACCGGCGGCAGGTCCGGGAGCTGAGTATCGGAGACTACGTGCTGGCTGGCGGTGAAGCCGCTGTATTGGTCATGTGCGAGGCCATCGGACGGTTGCTGCCCGGTGTCCTGGGCAATCCTGAATCCGCCCGCGACGACTCTCACAGCCGCCCGGACGATCTCCTGGAAGGCCCGGTCTACACCCGACCGCCGTTATGGCGTGGCCTGCCGGTTCCGGATGTCCTGATGTCCGGGGATCACGCCCGGATCGCCGACTGGCGTGCTGAGCAGGCGGCTGCCCGAACCCGGGCCGTGCGCGGGGACGCCTAAGCGCCTGGCTGGACAGACGCGGCGTGCCGATGAAGGGGTTGGCGCAGGACGCAGCTCGTCCGCCTCGCGTCTGCCGGTTCCCTCGGCCTGGCCGTCGCCGAAGATGTCAGTGGAGCGCACGAAGAGTCCCCGCTACTGACGTGCTCCCCTCGTGAGTGGTCGCGGTGCGCTGGGTCTGGCCGAGGATGTCAGTGGAGTGCACGAAAGGTCCCCGCTACTGACATGTTCCCCTCGTGCGTGGTCGCGGTGCGCTGGGCCGTCGCCGAGGATGTCAGTGGAGTGCACGAAAAGTCCTCGCTACTGACATGCTCCCCTCGTGCGTGGTCGCGGTGCGCTGGGCCGTCGCCGAGGATGTCAGTGGAGCGCACGAAAGGTCCCCGCTACTGACATGCTCCCCTCGTGAGTGGTCGCGGTGCGCTGGGTCTGGCCGAAGATGTCAGTGGAACCAGCCTTCAACGCGCTCAAACAACGGCGGCGGTGCCATCGACAGGTCAAGAACGCCCGCAACGACCGCGCTGACGCCTGCGGGCAGTAATCGCTTGTGACAACCATCGGGCATGCCGCTGGGCCGCCTGCCCTGGCCGAGGGC
Source organism: Actinomycetes bacterium (assembly GCA_029779995.1). Next base: position 2,036 of record JAKOZM010000284.1, on the reverse strand, counting down.
CCGATATGGCACACTGGAACGGATCCGCGTGCCACCCGCCACAGGGGGATACACATGCGAGGTCGGGTCACTTCCCACGGAAACACCCCACACAACAGATGTATTCGGCCTGTGGCGAATACGAGGAGCCATAGATGCACACGCTGGACGCCCTTGATGCGGCAAGCCTTCGCACAGACATTCCCCCCTTCCGTCCCGGTGACACCATCAAAGTGCACGTCAACGTCGTGGAAGGTGACCGCCGCCGTGTGCAGGTCTTCCAGGGTGTTGTGATCCGGCGCCAAGGCGGCGGTGTTCGCGAGACCTTCACGGTCCGCAAGGTCAGCTTCGGGGTCGGCGTCGAGCGCACCTTTCCCGTGAACTCCCCGGTCATCGACCACATCGAACTCGTGACCCGCGGCGACGTCCGCCGGGCCAAGTTGTACTACTTGCGCGACCTGCGCGGCAAGGCCGCCAAGATCCGCGAAAAGCGCGACCACACCGGCGCGTGAGCGAATCGCAGTCCGCGTCGCGCTCCGCCGGCGCAGCCATCTGGCGCTTCTTCAAGGAAGTCGTCATCATCTTGGTGGTGGCACTGGGGCTGTCATTCCTTGTGCGGACGTTCATCGTCCAGGCCTTCTATGTGCCCAGCCAGTCCATGGAAGAGACCTTGATGCCCAATGACCGCATCCTGGCCTCCAAACTCAACACCCGGTTCGGCGGTGTGAAGCGCGGTGAGATCGTGGTTTTCCGCGATCCGGGCAACTGGCTCGACGAGGTGCAGAAGGCGTCCCCGGGCGGGGTCGCCGGAGCCTTGGAGTGGATCGGACTGTTGCCTAGCAACACCGGCGATGATCTCGTCAAGCGGGTCATCGCCATCGGGGGCGATCAAGTGCGCTGCTGCAGCACCGACGGCCGGATCGTCCTCAACGGAGTCAAGATCGATGAGCCCTACGTCGCACCCGGCAGCACCAGCGACGATGTCCGCTTCGACGTCACCGTTCCACCGGATCGCATCTTCGTGATGGGCGACAACCGCAACCAGTCGGCTGACTCGCGCTTCCATCTCAACGACAATCAGGGCACGGTGCCCGTGGAGAACGTCGTCGGACGCGTCGTACTGACGGTGTGGCCGTTCTCGGCGTTCAGCACTCACCCCATCCCGGCCGTCCCCTTCGATGATCCGCGCATCGACGAACAGGGCAACTAGACACGCGAACCTCGGCGCGGGTTTGTCCAAGCCGGTGCATAGGGTAAGGCTGTGATCGGTCCCGCCTGCGTCCCCGCGCCACGCAAGGGTGCTGGTCCGTACGCGTTTGACAATGCGGTGCGCAGGGCCGGTTTCGCCCATGTGGGGGGCCTGGACGAGGCTGGCCGCGGCGCGTGCGCAGGCCCGTTGTATGCCGCGGCGGTGATTCTGGCTCCCGCAACGCGCATCGCCGAACTGGCCGATTCGAAGCTACTGACCCGCGCTGCCCGGGAGCGGGTGGAGGCGCGCGTCCAGCGGCTGGCGCTGACCTGGGCGGTTGCGCGCGTTGACGTGGCAGAACTCGACGAGCTTGGACTGCACCGCGGTAACCTGCTCGCGTTCCGCCGGGCGTGGCTGCGGCTGCCGCAGACGCCCGACTATGCATTGTGCGATGGGTTTGTTCCAGGTGGGCTCGGCCGGCCCGAACTCGGGGTGTGGAAGGGCGATCAGGTGTCGGCCACCATCGCCGCGGCGAGCGTGCTGGCCAAGTGCGCCCGTGACCGGCACATGGAGCGTCTCGACCAGCACTATCCGCAGTACGGCTTCGCGGAACATAAGGGCTACACCACCGCGGTGCATCGAGCTGCGTTGGCTGAGTACGGTCCGAGCCCCGTGCACCGCCACCGATTCATCACAGTCCGGCGAGCCATTCGAGAAGGAGCGGCATGAGTATCGACGATCTGCAGCGGTACGAGAGCGAGGTCGAACTCGATCTGTACCGGCAGTACCGCGAGGTGGTGGGGATGTTCCGCCACGTGGTCGAGACCGAGCGCCGGTTCTACCTGGCCAACGATGTGGATGTGCAGAT
>JAKOZM010000282.1 GCA_029779995.1 Actinomycetes bacterium | reverse complement strand
CGCATCCAGTCCCACTGGCCGTGCAGGACGTTGTGCCCGATCTCCATGTTTTCCAGGATCTTCGACAGGGAGAGACCGGTCGTTCCCACCAGCCAGGCCGGCGGGAACAGCGAGAAGAGCAAGATGCCCCGACTGGCAAGTTCCAGGGAGCGCTGGACGTCGATGAGGCGGCGGATGTAGTCGGCGTCGCGCTGGCCGCGACTGTCGATGACGCGTTCGCGCAGGGCGTCGAGTTCCTTGCCGAGCGCCTCGATATCCGCGTCGGACAGGTGCGCGATCGGCGACTCGGGGTTCTTCTGGATAACAGTCATGAGGGTCCTTTCAGGGTTCAGATGTTCAGGGAGCACGGCCCGGCGGCCGCGTTGATACAGGTCTGGATCAGTACCGGCTCGTCGTGCCCGGCGGTGGTCACGGTCCCGTCGCGCAGGTCGCGGACGGAGCCCTCGGCAAGCGGCAGGACACAGCCGAAGCAGATGCCCATCCGGCATCCCGACGGCATCAGCACCCCGGCGGCCTCACCCACGTCCAGCAGCGCGCTGTCGCCGGGGGCATCGGCGCTGATCCCGCTGCGGGCGAACTCCACAGAACCCCCTTGGCCGACATCGGCCACGCGCGCACGGAACCGTTCGATCGTCGGTGGTGCCCAGCCCTGATCGGTGTACAACTGCTCGATCCCGTCGATGAGGGAGTTCGGTCCCGACACCCACGCACAACGCTGGCTGATGTCGGGCACCAACCGTGGTAGGTCGGCAGCAACCAGACGCGGTGCGTGAGCGGTGTGGTGCTCGATCAGGGTGAGATCGCCGGCGGCCGCCATGGCCCGCAGCTCGCCGCCGAAGATGACCGTCTGCGCGGTACGGGCGCTGTGCACGATCACGGCGTCGGCCAACCGGACGGCGCGCAACAGACCCATCACGGGTGTGATGCCGCTGCCAGCAGTCACGAACAGCGCCTTGGCTGGCGCGGGGCTCTGTATGCCGAACTCGCCCATCGCCTGCTGCAGTTCGACGATCGTGCCCCTGGTGGACTGTGCCAGGTAGTGGCTCACGGTGCCTTGCACCCGCACGGTGATGGTCAGGTGGCGCTCGTCGGGCCGCGACGTGATCGAGTAGGAGCGCCAGTGCCGCACACCCTCGACATCCACCCCGAGCCGGACGAATTGCCCGGGCGTATGCCCTGCCCAACCGTGGCCGGGGTGCAGGACGACCGTCACCGCATCACCCGTCTCAGGCAGCACCGCCACGACCCGCGCTCGCAGGGAAGAACCATGCAGTGGTGCGAACACATCGAGGTAATCCTCGGGCACCAACGGCGTGGCTACCGCCTGCGCCAGGCGCACCCCCGCCTGGCCGATGACAGACCTTACAGACATGTGATTACCTTTCGTTACCTACGCTTGCGTAAGTAACGGTAGCGTAGGTTACGCAGGCGTAGGTAATGATTGTGAACGAGGTCTCACTTGCGCGGTAGGTCACATGCCCCTTAGGTCCGGATGATCCAGCTGCGCCGCCAGGAACTGGGTTTCCAGTCCTGTCGTGAGCCCTGCTTCGGCCGTGCCTGGATCCAGACGGTCACCTTGACCTTGGGGTAACCGATCACCCTCACCGTGACAGAGCCCCTCTTGGTGACCTTCGTCCGGCAGTAGCGGACCTCGCCGTCGGCCGCGCTGCCGATCGGCCGGCAGCGGGTGCGGAACCTCAGCTGGCCGTGCTTGTTCGTCTTCGACTTCTCCACCAGCCTGCAGGTGTCACCCTTGCACTTCTTGACGGCATCCACGTCGATCGGCAGTGGTTTGCGACCCGGTACAGTCACCGTGGCCGATGCCTGGGCCGAAACATCCGCCCCGATGATCTGGCCGTTGTGCCAGGGCGATCCGGTGGCCGTCACCGTATTGGTGGTGGTGGACCGCAGCGTAGTGGAGCAGGTGTAGACCCACGTCTCATCAGGCCACCCCTCACCGTTCGACGACGACGTCAGCAGGCCATCGCCATTGTCGTCTCCGCTGACGTAGGACACCGGCGAGCACTTGTCGTCGACCAGTCGGATGTTGGCCAGTGGCATGGTGGCGGTGTTGCGGACCTCGTACCGGTAGGTGACTGCGCCGCCGGCAGCAACAGTGGTGACCGACGGCGTCTTCGACACCCCGATGCCAGGCTTCAACTGGCCACCGACGACGAGCACCGTGGCCGAACTGCTGTCCGTCACCGCGCCTCCCCCCGGGGTCTTGGCAGTCACATCGGCGGTGTTGGTCGTGTCGTCCTGCAGGGGGTGGACGCAGGTGTATATCCACTCCTCGCCCGGTTTCATGACGCCGTCCGCGTCGTCGCCGGACCGGTAGACCAACGCGGCGCACTTGTCGTCAGAAACTGCGACGTCGGCCAGATCCGCGGAGCCGCTGTTGCGCACCACATAGGTGTAGGTGACGGGCTCCCCCTTGGGCACGAGGGTCACGTTCGGGGTCTTCTGAATCGCGATGCTCCCCTTGTAACTACGCACCACTGCGGAGTCCTCGGCGGTGGCCAGGCCTCCCACGATCGGTTCGACAGCAGTGACGACCACGGTGTTCTTCACGGTGGCCACACCGGTGAAGGTGCTGGTGCAGGTGTAGACCCAGGTCTCGTTAAGGTCGACGAGCCCATCGCTGTTTGTGTCGCCGGACTGGTACTCCACCGGCGCACACTTGTTGTCGGTCACGTCCAGGACGCGCATCGGGACGGTCGCAGCGCCGGTTGTGACCCGGTAGGTGTAGGTGACCTCCGAACCCTGTGGCACAAGCAGGACGCCATCCTTGATCACCCCGCCAGGCGCCGCGGCGGACTTGGCGATATCGATGGCTTTGGTGATGACCGCAACCTCCGCGCTGTCATCCACGGCCAGCGGGTCGCCGGTCTGCTTGGCTCCACTGTCCACGCTGGCCGGGATGAACGGCGTTCCCGTGAAGGTCACCGTGTTGATGGTGTCGACATTCAGGGTCGTGGTGCAGGTATAGGTCCACGCCTCGCCCAGGTCCATGACCGCGACCACTCCGGCATCTCCGGACACGTAGGTGACGGGTGCGCACTGGTCATCGGAGATCCAGTCCGCGAGGTCCAGTGGGCCCTCGAATGCGGTCTCGCCGATGTTGGTGGCCACATAGGTGTACGTCACGTCAGTCCCCGGATACACCACGGGCTGGTCAGAAGTCTTCACGACGTCGAGATCCGGCACCCGGACCTCCACGGTGCGCTCATCCTTGGCCTGAACGGTCTCGTCGGTCTGTGGGTCGCGCAGGGTTGCGGTGGCCTGGTTCGTCGCTTTACCGACAGCCATCGGCGCCACCGTGCACTCGAACGTCCAGGTCTCCTGCGGCGCAAGGGTCGTTCCTGATCCGAGCACCCGCGTGACGGCGTCACATTGATCGTCGGCGACCACGTCATTGACGGCACCGACCGCCACCAGGTCGACCGTTCCTGTGTTGCGCAGGACGTATGTGTAGGTGACCGAACCGCCATCGAGCACCACAGTGCGACTCGGTGTCTTCTCCAACTCGATCTCGGGCCGGTAGTCGAAGAAGTTCGCGAAGGTGCAGACGGCGTCCTCACCCGCGGCAAGAGTCAGCTTCGCGCCGAGATCCACGGTGTAGTCCACGGTGGCGTGAGTACCGGTGCACGTCGGGTGCGCACCCTCTGGTCCGCTCAGATACCAGTCCTGGGGCAGGTCGGTCTCGTACACCGTGTAGGCATTCGGCTCGAGGCCGGTCGCCTGATTCGTCCCCTGATCCTTGAGACTGAAAGTGGCGGGGGTATCCGCGTCCCATGAGAAGTCGAAGGACTGCTGCGGATCGTGCGGCGCCTCCTTGATCACCGTGAGCGTCGCGTCCTTTCTGTTGCCGAACGTGCAGGTGATGGTCGCACCCGGGCTGATCACAACGTCGACATGACCGCCAGCCGCAGTGAAATCGACAGTGCCGACGGGGCTACCCTCATCGACACACGCGACGTCGGTGAGGTTCCAGTCCGCTGGCACTGTCGGCTCGGCGAACCTGAACTGCTCGCCGGACTCGTTCGGGTACACGGTGAGGGTCTTGACGTCGATGTCGCCATCGGGTTTCAGCGTGAACGAACGGTCAGCGAGCAATACCCCGCCGTCCGCTCCTGCCGCCGTGAAGTTGAATTCCGTGCCGTCTGCGGGGTCGGCCGCCTTGACGATCTGCACCGTGGCGGGAGGCACCTGGGAGTTGAAGAACGTGCAATCGGCGTCCTCACCTGCGCCCAGCGTCACGGAGGCACCGTCGACTGCGTAGCTCGGCGAGTTGGCTGTCCCGTCGCATTCGATGTCGGCCAGGGACCATCTCGGCGGCGTGGCGGTGGGCACGTCTTCCTTGATCGTGATCTCGGTGCCCGCAGAGATGCCTGAGAAGGCCTGCGGCGTCCCGCCCCCGATGAGTGTGAACGTGGCGGGCAAGATTCCGGCCGGCTGCGATATCGCTGTGAAGGGGAACTCCTGCGGGGACGCGACGTCGGTGACCTTGTCCACGGCCAGGCTCGCGAGCTGGGAGTTGGTATATGCACATACCCCCACCTCCTTGTCGAGCAGGGCGATCGTCGTGACTCCGGTGTCGGGGTCGCCGTAAACCGGCTGAGTGGGGTTTGTGCTGTTGACGCAGTACAACTCGGTGATCTCCCAGCCAGGCGTTGCCGCCTCGGTCACGGTGTACGTGCCGGGGTCGACCTCGAATCCGGCGAAGTCGCCGTCCTCAAGGGTGAAGACCTCGTCGAAGTTCGGGCCGATGGCGGTGAAGTCGAACTGCTGTGTGGAGGTCGCGGGATCGGCGTACTTGGCCACGAACAGATACGCCTTCGGGGGCTCTTGAGTGTTGACGTAGGTGCAGACCACGTCTGCGCCGTACTCGAGGTCCCCACTCACCGCACTGTTCGCCAAGTCAGTCGAAAGTCCGTCGGCACCGTTTCCGGTGCATTCCAGCGAGGTCAGCGTCCAGTCGACGGTGGGAGCCTCAGTGACCGTCAGCGCAGTGCCCTGCGAAACGTTGGTGAACACCTGCTGCTGCGCGTGCGTGAGGCTGAAGGTGTCCGGCGTGAGGCCGTTCGTGTCGAAGGTGAACTCGGTGGTGTCCGCCGGGTCGTCGATGGGGATCGCGTTCTTGACGACGGTGAGCCGCGGCAGTTGCTGATTGGTGTAGGTACACACGGCCGCATCCCCAGGAAGCAGCGGCACCTCAACGACACCCGTGGCAACGTCTCCGGTGATTGGGTTCTGGGGATCGCCGATGACACACTCGATCGAGGTGAGATCGAAACGGCTCTCACCAGTCGGTGGGGTGGGACCAGGCACTTGCTCAGTCACGGTGTACTTGTCTCCGGCGATGCCCGGATGCACGGTGTAGGTCACGCTGTCGCCGAGCTTGAGGGTGAACGGGTCGTCCAGTGCCGGTCCCTTCACACCGAATGGGAAGTCCGGATCCCAGGTGGCGGTCACATCGTCCTTGACGATCGTGAGCGTGGCCGGGGCCAGTTCACCGTTGGTGTAAAGACACTGTGCCTGCTCGCCATAGGCCAGATCGACGGTCACGGCTCCCGCAGTCACGTCCTTGTTGACGATGGTCGTTCCAGAGCAGGAGATGTCGTCGAGATTCCATCCGGTGGGCACGTCCGCCTCAGTGATGGTGACCTGGCCGGGTGACAGGGCATCGAACGTCTTCGACTGGCCATCGGACAGTTTGAAGGGCGGACTCAGCGCGGGTGACGTGGTGAATCCGAATTCGGCTGTGGACCCTGCCGGGCTGGTCTCCTTGGCGACCATCAGGGAAGGCAGGCGCTCGTTGGTGAAGGCACACGTGACGTCTTCGGTCGGCAGGATGGTGAGTGTGACGGCTGTAGCGGTCTTCGTGTCCGGGGCCTTGCTGCACTCGATGTCCGTGAGGTCCCAGCCGGTGGTGCCGGCCTCGGTGATGGTGTATTGACTGCCACCACCGACTGGGCCGTCAAGGAGGAGCTCGCGACTGGCCGGCGCCGTCGCCGGATCAGTCGACGTGTTCAGATTGAACGCCTGGTCAGCGGGAGCGACGCCAGGACCGGTGACCGAGAAACCGAAATTCTGGTCGATGTCGCCTGGATTGGTCACCTTCACGATCCGCAGATTCGCGGCCCGGTTGATGTCGATCGTCATCCGGTCGGTATCTGTGACCGCTGCATCGTTCTGCTGGCGGTTTTGCGGGTTCGACCATTGCGCGGTGACGTCTGCCCGGTTGGTCACCGACGTGACCGTGCCTGGTGGATCGAGCACCTTCGTGCACGTGTACTGCCACGTCTCTCCCAGGTCGAGCTTCTCGTCGTTGCCCGTATCACCGCTGACATATGCCACGGTTTGGCACTTGTCGTCGGTGACGGCTGTCGCTCGCGTGAGGCTGAGGATGTCATTACCCGTGTTCGTCACTGCGTACATGTAGGTGACCTGGGTCCCCGCCGTGACGGATCCCCCATCCGCGATCTCGTCGCCGGACACTGTCTCCTTGGCCGTCTTGTCGATCTGGATCCGCGGGGTCTTCACCGCGACGGTCTCATTGTCCTGCGCGGACACGGAGTTCCCGTCGGGGTCGATCCCGACCACGCTGACGGTGTTCACGACGTTCAAAGAGGTCGTGACCGTGGCCACTGGGCCGATCTTGGCCTGGCAGGTGTAGGTCCACGTGTTCCCGGGCTGTAGAAGTCCTGTCGCTGTGCCCGGCCCTGACGCAGCCGAGATGGACGAGCACTTCGGGTCCACCGGTTTGACCACGGTCAGTGGCGCGTTTCCGGTGTTCTTCACGGCAAACGTGTACACCTCGTGCCAGCCGTCGGCATTGCCGCGCACCGGATTATCGGCCGCTTCCTTGGTGATGGAGATCCCCGAGGCGTAGTTGAAGTCGTTGTAGATCTGGCAGGCCGCGATTTCGGAAGCGGACATGAAGAACTGGAAAGACGGGGTGCTGGTGATCGATCCACTCTCCGTAGTCGTCGTGCCATCGGCGGCTTTGATATCACACGACCAGCGATCGGCGGAGAAATCGGTCTTCACCGCCTCGGTGACCTTCACTGTGACCTTCTGGTCGGCGACCTTGGGCTTCCACTGGAAGGTCGCACTGCCCTGCGCTCCAGCGGTCGACTTGGTCTGCGCGCTGTTGTCCGGGCCCAACGGATCGACCCAGGTGAAACCGCCCGAGACCGTCGGCGCGACCGTGATGTCCCATCCGGTCGTTGGCAGGTACTCCGCATCCGCTGCGCTCTGCGCCAGCTTCTGCACGGTCACGCTGTTGCCGCACAGGGAGGTCACCACCGAACGCATGAATGCGCCCAGCGCCGCGAAGTCGCTGAAGGCGACGGCGTCCACCTCGTTGATGGTCTTGCCGACCAGCGCGGCGGGTGACTTCTCCAACTGCGGTCCGGAGATCTTCTTCAACCGGTCCTGCGATGCCGCACTGGTGAGGCCGCTCCCGACCCCCACCACAAGCACCCGGGTGCCGGCCGCCTTCAGGATGTTCGCCTGGGTGATCGCGTTGTCCAGTGCGGTCCCGGTCGATGACGTGTTGACGTTGGTGCGGGTGGCGCTGGCGTTGTAGGCGGTGGGATCGCCGTCGGTCATGAAGATGGCCAGCTCAGGACGGTCGATCCCCTTGATTCCATCCTCCCAGTTCGTCCAGGTCAGAGCGTTGTTCTCGATGCTCCCGCCGTTGTAGATCGTGACGCCGGCTGGGCGCGGCGGCGGCGGGGTGTAGTACTTGGTCAAGCCGTTGGCCAGCGCGCCACCGGAGCCGGTAGTGGTGCTGTTCACTGGCACGCGGCCGCTCAACTCCCCGGAGAAGGTAGCGAATTGGGTGATCCGCAGTGTCGAGTTGGTGTCTTTCAGTGCGAACATCAGATCCTTGCCGGCATTGCGCACCGTGTTCACCGCGCCCGCGCTCTGGATCGATCCGGACGCGTCGAGGATCAGGGTGGCGTCCAGCCCACACGTCTCCTTGATACTGGGATCAGTGTTGGGCGATACAGTTGAGGCGACCATCTCTGGGATTGCCGCCTGCGCGGGAGCAGTGAGACCAGCAACGAACAGTGATGTGGCTGCGGTGGCCACCAAGACTTTGCGCATGGCCGAATCCCCTCGAGCACCAGCCGTATCGGATCCTCCCAGCCTGTCAGCGCGACTGGTGCTGATGCGCTCGCACCGGACGAAGCTCCAGGGTGGGGATTAGGCCGAATGGGTGAACGGCCTAAGGTGCCGGACCCGCGCCACCGAAAGACGGTGATGATAGGGGCGGTCGTTTTGCTACGTCCCTTGTGCGTTCGCGCCAGATCCACGACCGGCGGTGACGGGTTATGCACCGAACATCGCCTCAGCGACGATGAGACTGCTCCTGTCGTTCCCCCCTCGTACGGTGCGGGTATCAACGATTCGCTGGTCAAAGTAAGGCAGACAATCCTCTCTGGTGTGGCTCCGCCCGGGTCGCGCAAGCAGCCGACGCGGTGAACGCCGGTTCTGCCGCGCCCGTCATCTGCGGGTCTTCCGGCCATATCTCTGTGCATGCCGATCTGGACCGAGGGGAATGATGCTGACAGCGTTGACTGAGGGCCGAGTTATCCACCACGTTCTTCCTGGTCAGAGTGATTTGTCGTAGCCCTCTCGTACGGTGTGGTCATGAACGAATCGGTAGTCGCGGTCCTGGAGGAGATGTTCTCCGACGAGGATCCGCTGCAGCGGGCGAAAGCCGCCGAGGCGGTGATCG
>JAKOZM010000273.1 GCA_029779995.1 Actinomycetes bacterium | reverse complement strand
ACGTCCAGCACATTGATGAAACGCCGATCCGTGATGCGTGCTGCCGCCACGGCGCCGTCATGGAGCTGCGTGATCCGGGGATGGTTCGCGCTCACGATGCGCAGACCGACGGTGCGGCGCAGCCGAGTGTCATGGGCCCGCCACAACTGCATCATGGGTGTGTGCGAGACCAGGTCAGTCAGGTCATACCGCTCGCGCCATGCTCGCGAGGCGCCCTGGTTCACACTCCCAGAGTAGGCCCGCCACCCCTGTGGAAACGCAGAAGGCCGTCACCCGTTCGTCCGACCGACCGTGATCATCCGGCTTTTTCGGAAGGGCCTCTCATGGTTCAGCCGCTGCGGCCGCGCAGGCCCGGGATCTTGGTGGCGACCATCCGCCAGGCCTGGGAGACCTCGTTGACGCGAAAGAGCCATGCCAGCAGCAGGTAGACGCCGACCGCCGCCGCCGAGGTCACGATCGCCGCGGCCAGGGCCCATCCAGGCATGCCACTGAAGCCCAGTTCCACCCCTGGCCTACCGGCAGCGATGACTCTGGTGAAGGTGAGGTTCACGCCGAATCCGACCGCCGCGGCAAGGACACCGGCGAGTAGCAGGCGGGCGATCACCCACAGTGTGGCGCGATTGGCCATGCCGCGCAGGCGCCGGGACAGCACGAACCATGCGATCCCCAGGGTGAGCCAGTAGGCCAGCGAGTAACCGAGTGCCAACGACGCCACCTTGATCCCGACGGGCGCGGCGGCGAACAGGGCCAGGGACAGTCCGACCATGATCACGTTGTAGACGATGGTGAGGAAGAAGGGTGTCTTCGTGTCCTCCAGGGAGTACCAGCCGCGCAGGAGCACATAGAACAGCGAGAAGGGCAGAAGACCCAAGGCGAAGGTCATGACGACCACCCCGGCGTAGGTGGCAGCCGCACCCGAGCCGGCCCCGAAGCCGAAGATGACGGTGGCGATCATGGGACCGGCCACACCGAGTGACACGGCGGCCGGGATGATCAGCACCGACACCAGCCGCATCCCGTCTCCAACGTAGGCGCTGACCTTGCCGTAATCGTGGTTGGCGGCTGCCCGGCTCATACGCGGCAGCAGGGCCGTCATGATCGAGATCGTGATGACCGAATGCGGCAGCATGAAGACCAAGTAGGCCTTCTGGTAGGTCGTCAGACCCTGCGCGACGACGTCTGCCTCAGTGGCGAGCACGTTGGCCAGGGTCGCCAATCGCGTGGTGACGACGAATCCGATCTGGTTGACCAGGACCAAGCCGATCGTCCACAAGGCCAGCCGTCCCGTGTGGGCCAGCCCGAAGCCGCGCAGACCTGGCACGTAGGCAAAGCGGAAGCCTGACCGCGTCAGCACGGGAATCAAGACGAGAGCCTGCAGAACAACGCCCAAAGTCGTCATGATTCCCAGCCAGGCGACCTGACCGTCGGTGATGGTCAGAACGTCGACCTGGTCACCAGCCATCCACAGGAACGCCACCGACCCTGCGATCACGACGAGATTGTTGACGATCGGCGCGAACATGGGGGAGCCGAAATGGCCGCGGGCGTTGAGCACCTGACTGAACATCGTGTAGAGGCCGTAGAAGACGATCTGCGGCAGGCATAACCGGGCGAACGCCACCGCCAGGTCGAATTCGCGTGCCGAGTACTCACTCGTGGCATACAGTTCCACGATCCAGGGTGCGGCCAGCACAGCCAGGATGGTGAGAGCCAGCGTGGACAGGGCCACCACCCGCAGCAGCCGGTTGGCGTACCCATGTCCGCCGTCCTCGTCGTCTTTCATGTGCCGGACGAGTTGCGGGATGAAGACAGCGTTCAGGGCCCCCCCGGCCACCAGGATGTAGATGATGTTGGGCAGCGAGTTGCCGAGGCTGTACGTGTCTGCCAGGGTGCCGAATCCGATAGCGGCGACCAGGGCCATGTCCCGGATCAGACCGGTGGCCCGCGAGGTGATCGTGCCAGCGGCCATGAGCGCACTCGAGCGCAGCACGCCGGCACGGTCTTCACTCATGGGCGTGCTCCTTGCGCCGGGCGTGGCGTCGCCGCACGAAGTTCATGCCCAGCAGGAACGCGAGGACGACGAAGGCAGCGGACACGACGTAGGCCGCCGCCTGCGAGTAGGCCGTGGTGCGCACCTGCACGGTCACCGGCTCGCCGTAGCGACGACCGGCTGGCGTGATGAGCTGGATGTTGACGGGCAACGTCCCGGAGCCCACGACCTTGGCCTCCACCTCCATGCTGACTTTGCGTCCTGCCGGTACCGCGAAGGGCTCGAGGGTCTGCGCCGAGAGTCGAGCGGGTTGATCCGATTCCAGGCGGATTCCCACAGTGACTTCCTGATCCAGATCGTTGGCCACCGTCACCGGGATCCGGCCGGTGTCGCCGGGCAGGGTGAACGTGCCGGTCGTGGCTACCCGCACTGCCTCGGTGCGCACTCGCAGCTGCTGCGTCACCGTGGCGACCAACGACGTGCCGGTCAGCAGGTCCGAACGCCACAAACCTGATGTCTGCCTGGCCAGGGACTGCTCGTAGGCCAAGCCGCTGGGCTCGGTCAGGATCGCTGTGAAACGTCGGGCGTCCTGCCGCTGGCCGACCACGGCGTCCATGTAGGACCGAGGTAGCTCCTGCGCGCGCTGATCGGGGCTGTAGGGGATCCGGACCCGCGGCACCTCCACCGCCTGCCGCTGGGCCGCGGCCAAGGGTACGAGGCGTGCGTAGGGCGCTTGTTGCAGGGCTCGCAGCGTTTGGCGAAGGAAACTGTCGCGGGGGTTCCACAGCGGATCGGGTGCGGCAACGATGCTGCGGGAGTCATCGGGCAACTCGCCGGCCGTCATGGCCACCTCGGCCAGGAACTGCTGGCGCGCCAGCAGCGCCTCGGAGCGGGACTCCTGCGGCGCCAGCAGGGCGACCCCCAGGCCGCTGTCGGCCAGTACGACGGGAGTGCCCGACCACGTGGCGAATCCATCCGGGGTGTAGGTCAGTGCAGGCGATGGCGGCAAGCTGGTGTCAGACAGGAGCACCGAGGTTGCGCCACCGCGCACGAAGGTTCGCAAAGTCGCTGGGGTGAGGGTGCCGCCGGTGGCCCACGCCATCACGTCCGTGACCGGGGTCCCGGTGATGGTGCTGGTGTCTGCCGCCGATCGAGCGGTGGCCATGCGGGTCACGCTGGCCATGCCCGAACGGTGCAGGGCGACGGCGTCGGGTATGGCATAGACAGTGCTGAGGGCAGCGGAACTGGCCTCAGCCGCGTCGGACACCGTCTCCAGCCATGAGCCGGCGACGGTCGGACCGGCGCCGGGGGAGGTGACCTCGGCACCGGTGACGATTTCGTAGCCCGCTGTCATGTCCTGGGCTGTCTGCAGCAGCGCGGGATCCAATACGAGCGTCACCCGGGACCCCTGCGCAACGGTGACCAGCCGCTGCAGGCGCCCGCCTGGTGCCATCTCGGCGGCCGTCTGTTCGTTGAGTTGAAGACCGTCGAGGGCCCGGTCGGGCTTGCTCGACAGGGGCCACAGCCATGCCAGACGCGTCGGCTGGACGGAATCGGGTGGGAACCAGGGCAGGAAGGTGCGGGTCAGGCCGAAACGCTGCACCAGTCCGTCCGCGCCGGTTCCGATGACCTCCAGTGCTGCGACGTACACGCCGGGCAGGCTCAAGGGGAGTTCATCGAAGGGGATCTCCAGGTTCCATTCGACGCTGGAGCGGGGCATCAGCGCGGGCACAGCCTCACTGACCGCCAGGGTCGGGGGGCCGTCTCGATCGGTCAGCCCGGCAGTCACCGCGGCAATCTCCGACCGGGTGGCCATCGGTGTCGACGACAGCAGCAGACGCACTTGCAGGGCCGTGATCTGCTGGTCGGCCCGGTTGCGCAGACGCCCACTCAAGCGAAGCGTCCGGCCCGGCTGCGGGTTCAGGGGGCGCATGCTGGTGAGGTTGATCTCGATGCTTTCGTCCACAGGCAGGGACTGCGCCGCGGCCGGGCCACTGATCAGGGGGAGGAGCAGCGCCAGAACGGCGGTCAGGACACGGATCACCAGATATCGCCGAGCATTCCCCTGGCCTTGGCGACCAGCCGGCGCTCGTCGCGGTAGGCCAACCGGGAGGACACATCGTCGAGGGCGACCCACGCCACGTCGACGACCTCGATGTCGTCGTCGCAGAGCACTCCGTGTTCGTAGCGCATGAGGAAGTGGTGCACGGTCTTGTGAATTCGACGGTCCTCAACGGCGAACCAGAAGTCGATGATGCCCAAGGGAGCGACAATTCGCGCGGTGAGGCCGGTCTCCTCCAGTACTTCTCGCAGCGCTGCCTGCTCGACGGTCTCGCCCGCCTCGACATGACCCTTCGGCAGTGACCACACCAGGCGTTTGCGCCGGTCGTAGCGGGCGATCAGCGCCACGCTGACATCCTCGCCCTGCCGTTTGAGCACCAGCCCCCCCGCGCTGGTTTCGTCGACCGTCGTGCGTGACCGTGTCACGTAACGCAAATTGAAGCGCGACGGTGAGGGGATGGGCATGTTTCGAGAATAGGCGTATGCATGTGGTTACAGGCGGTAGGTCGCCACGCAGCACCCGCATCGGCATGCGGTGCGAGGACGAGCCCGCACACTCACCAGCGCTGTTGATTACCCTTGACCGAGTGAGTTCCCCCGTACCCCCACTGGCCGCATTACACCGCGCTCGCGATGCTGCCCTGGCCGAGTTGCGAGCCGGTCTGCCGGTGCTGGCCGAGGCAGCCAAGGTCTTCGGCAGGGCCGGTCACGAGGTAGATCTGGTCGGGGGGTCGGTGCGGGATGCGATCCTGGGCCGAGACGTCGTCGACCTCGACTTCGCGACCGATGCCCGCCCCGAGCAGATGGTCGAGCTGCTACGCCCGTGGGCCGACTCGGTGTGGGACGTCGGCGCCCGTTTCGGCACCGTGGGGGCGGACAAGGATGGGATGCGTCTGGAGTTCACCACCTACCGCAGCGATACCTACGACCCTGACTCCCGCAAACCCGACGTCGCCTACGGCGGCGATCTCCTCTCGGATCTGGGTCGGCGCGACTTCACCGTGAACGCGATGGCGGTACGTCTCGACGATGGGAAGTTCATCGATCCCTTCGACGGTCTGCTCGATCTGGCCTTGAAACGGCTACGAACCCCCGGCTCGGCGGAGGCCTCTTTCAGCGATGATCCATTGCGGATGATGCGTGCCGCGCGCTTCGCCTCACAGTTGGGGATGACGGTGGAACCGGAGGCGATTGACGCCATGGCGCGCATGGCGGAACGCATCGACATGATCAGCGCGGAGCGGGTCCGCGATGAGCTGGTGAAGCTCATCATGTCGCCCTCGCCGCGGGCCGGCCTGCAATTATTGGTGGACACCGGACT
This sequence comes from Actinomycetes bacterium, assembly GCA_029779995.1. Next base: position 4,985 of record JAKOZM010000273.1, on the reverse strand, counting down.
GTGTGAGCGTTTCCTGCCTGAGTTGCCGGCGCTCAGCCTCGAGATCGATGAGCATCATCGGCACAAGGATGTCTACGAGCACACTCTGACCGTGCTGGAGCAGGCCATCGCGTTGGAGGCCACGCACGATCCGGTGCTGGCCCCCGATTTTGTGCTGCGGTTCGCTGCGCTCATGCACGATGTGGGAAAGCCGCGCACCCGCCGCCTCGAACCCGGTGGCGGGGTGTCGTTCCACCACCACGAGATTGTTGGGGCCAAGATCACCCGCAAACGGATGCGGGCTCTGCGTTTTGACACCCGTACTACTGACGAGGTGTGTCAACTGGTCGCGCTGCACCTGCGCTTCCACGGGTACGGCGGCGGCGAGTGGACGGATTCGGCGGTGCGCCGGTACGCCCGCGATGCCGGCGACCAGGTGGTCCGGCTGCACAAGCTCACCCGCGCAGATTGCACCACACGCAACCGGCGCAAGGCGGCGGCCCTGCAGCGCACGTACGACAATCTCGAATCACGTATCAACGAATTGGCCCAGGCAGAGGAGATGGCCGCCGTCCGCCCCGATCTGGACGGCAACGCTATCATGGCGATCCTTGGCGTCGGACCCGGGCGCGTCGTAGGCCGGGCCTACAACTACCTCCTGGAACTGCGCCTCGAGAACGGTCCCATGTCCACGCAGGACGCCGAGGCGGCGCTGCTCAGCTGGTGGGAAGAGCAGGAACCCGGGTCCGCAGATACAACAGACCGGTGACGATGAGCCCGAGTCCGATGGCGGCGGCCGTGATGCCGGGCTGGTTACCCAATGGATCGAGCACCGCCACAAACACCACGCCGGACACCAGCGACACGTTCAAGGCCACGTCATAGAGCGCGAACACGCGACCCCGGTTCCCCTCATCGATGAACTCTTGCACGAGGGTGTCACCACACACCTTGGCGACCTGCCCCGCGAACCCAATGAAGAACCCGGCAACGATCAGGCTGCTGATGCTGGATGCGGCCACCCCCCACCACGCGGCAGCACCGCTGAGGATGTACACGCCGGCCGTCCATCGCACAGGACCGAAGCGGCGCGTGAGGGCCGGAGTGATGATCGCCCCGAGCAAGGCCCCTGCGGCAGCCGCCCCGAGCATGAGGGCCAACTCGTTCAATGCCGTCTCGACCTGTTCGGGTGGGTTGATATGCAGCCGCAGCAACAGCACCGCGATGATCGTGCCCGCTCCGATCGCGATGCGCTGGGCACTGACCACGACGATGGCGTTGCGCGCAGGGTGACGATGCCACAGTTGGTCCGCACCGTCGCGCAGACCACCCAGCACCTGCCGTGCGGATTGGCTGTGCTCGCCGGGTAAGGGGCCGAACTGGTGGGCACGCACACGCGTTGACAGCAATGCCGCCAGAACGAAGACACCGGCGGTGATGCCCAGAACCACCACGCTGCCCGCGTCGTCGCCACCAAGTGCCTGCCGCAGGCCGACCCCCAGGAAGGCAGCCAGAGCAGCGGCCATCGTGCCCGCGGTCGGGGCGATCGCATTTGCGGTGGTCAGGCTGGCCTCCGGCACCGTGAGCGGCACGGCGGCGGACAATCCGGCGAGGATGAAACGGTTGATGCCGATGGCCGCCAAAACGCTGACTCCGAGGCCCAGACCTGAGTTGCCCTGCGCCGTGAAGTAGATGACCGGGATCATGCTGCCTGCCCGAGCCAGGTTTCCCCAGAACAGGACTCGCTGCCGACGCCACCGATCCAGCAGCACGCCCGTGAAGGGGCCGATCAGGGAGTAGGGCAGAGCCAGGATGGCAAATGCCGCGGCGATCGCCGATGCGCTCGCCTGCCGTTCGGGGGAGAAGAGTACGAAGGTGGCCAGGGCCGATTGCAGCATCCCGTCCCCGGCCTGCCCCGACAGTCGGATCGCCAACAGCCTTCGATACAACGATGACCCGAGCGCGGCCTTGAGGGGGTGGGTCACCCGGGAAAGGCTATCCGGTGATCGTCATCGATCTGTGGACCTCGATTGCGCCACCAGCAAAGGGGCTCTGCGCAGTTCAGGAAGAGTCAGGCCGGAACAACCGACCTGCGACTGCGCGGCGGGCAGCAACAACGTGGCACTGGGCGGGGCGCGGGGGCGTGCGCCCCCCTCGAAGGGACATACGTCAACGCCGAACTTCACGACCGGCGAACCGCCCGCAATGAAGAAGCGCGCAAAGGCCCGGCCCCCACCAGGGAGCCGGGCCTTAACGGTTCGCGACCTAGCGCTCGACGGTGCCGGCGATGAAAGCCTCCACCGCGTCGCGCGCCTCATCGTCGGTGTACTGCACCGGCGGCGACTTCATGAAGTAGCTCGAGGCGGACAGGATCGGGCCACCGATGCCGCGGTCCTTGGCGATCTTCGCTGCCCGGATCGCGTCGATGATGATCCCGGCGCTGTTCGGGGAGTCCCACACCTCGAGCTTGTACTCCAGGCTGAGCGGGATGTCACCGAAGTTGCGGCCCTCGAGGCGCACGAAGGCCCACTTGCGGTCATCGAGCCATGCCACGTAGTCGCTGGGCCCGATGTGCACGTTGCGGGCGGGCATCTCGCCGACCAACTGCGACGTAACGGACTGGGTCTTTGAGATCTTCTTGGACTCCAGGCGCTCGCGCTCGAGCATGTTCATGAAGTCCATGTTCCCGCCGACGTTCAACTGGTAAGTGCGGTCCACGGTGACGCCACGGTCCTCGAAGAGCTTCGCCAGCACGCGGTGGGTGATGGTGGCACCGACCTGGCTCTTGATGTCATCGCCCACGATCGGGACACCAGCGTCCTCGAACTTCTTGGCCCACTCTGGGGTTCCGGCAATGAAGACCGGCAGCGCGTTGACGAAGGCCACGCCCGCGTCGATCGCGCACTGTGCGTAGAACTTCGCGGCCTGCTCCGAACCGACGGGGAGGTAGCACACCAGGACGTCGGCGCGGGTCTCGCGCAGGGTTTCGACAATGTTCACGGGGCTTTCGTCGGACTCCGTGATCATCTCTCGGTAGTACTTGCCCAGGCCGTCGTAGGTGTGTCCACGCTGCACGGTGATCCCGGTGGGGGGCACGTCGCAGATGGTGATGGTGTTGTTCTCGCTGGCCGTGATGGCGTGTGCGAGGTCCTGTCCCACCTTCTTGGCGTCGACGTCGAACGCCGCGACCCACTCGATGTCGGACACGTGGTACGGCCCGAACTTCACATGCATCAGCCCCGGAACGTTGCTCTCCGGATCGGCGTCCTTGTAGTACTCGACGCCCTGCACAAGCGAGGCGGCGCAGTTACCGACACCGACGATGGCGACACGAATAGACATTCGTTCTCCTTACTTCTCGCCGGCCCGCTGCCGGTCGATCTTGGTCGACGGCGGGGTGCCGTCGATTTCGTGGTTGATGAGCTGGGAAAGCCAGTCGACTTCCCGTTCGACGCTGTCCAGACCGTGCTGTTGCAGCGTCAAAGTCCATTCATCGAGGCGCTCGCGGCGGCGCACCAGGTTGCTGCGCAGCGTCGCGAGACGCTCCTCGAGACGATTGCGCCGCCCGAGCAAGATCCGCAAGCGGATGTCCCGATCGGTGCGGCTGAAGAAGGCGAGGTGGACTCCGAAGAGTTCGTCCTCGTAGGCCTCGGGTCCTGCGTCCACGAGCCACTCCTGGAAGCGGTCCTTGCCTTCCGGAGTGAGTTTGTAGACGATGCGCGCCCGTCTGCCGGACAGTGCCGGCGCACCAGCGTCGGCGGGGCCGTCTTCCACGATGAGTCCCGCAGCCAGCATCTCCTTGAGGCAGGGGTACAACGAACCGTAGGAGATGGCGCGGAAGGTCCCCAGCACACCGTTGAGCCGCTTACGCAACTCGTACCCATGCAGAGGGCCCTCGTGGAGCAGTCCGAGCACAGCGAACTGGAGGACTGAGCGTTTTGCAACGGCCACGTCTTCCTCCAATTCGCTAGATCGGCTCGCTAGAACCATAAGATGTATCGAAGCGATATATTGCCTGCCTCTACATTACCCCTGCCGTTCACCCGCCCGCAAGGGTGTTCCCGCGTGTCGCGCACCACACGTTCAATTTCCGTTTGCCGTCCAGCCTCTGCGTCAGCGCGCGCGGGCGCGATTACCCCCTGTCGGGCACATGCCGCAAGACAGGTCTCCCAACGGCGCGCGCTGGACACACCAATCGAGCGGACCTTAGGCGCAGCAGTCGGTATGGGCGTTAAGGGATGAGGACACCTGGCCCCGCCCGGTGACGTTGCTAACACCAATTCCCGAGATGTGTGAAACCCGCCTACCCTGGGGAGTATGGCTGAGAGCAGGGCGCAGGGAACTGTGCGTGGCAGCAAGGTGCTTGGTGCACCCAGCAAACCACCACGCGTGCGCCCGGAACGTGCCGAACCGGAGGATGTCGATGACCCGCGCCGACCGCGCCGGGTTGTCGATTACAGCCTGGAACGGCGCCGAGCTCTCGGCAAGCTTGTCCTCACGGCGACGGGCGCCAGTGAGAACCTGGACCCGCATCCGGACCTACTGCGGGCGGCCAAGTACCACGGCCAACCGCTGGCGGAGGCGTGCCCGTGGTGCCGCAGCAAGGAGATGGTCCTGCTGCGTTACACCTGGGGGGACGAACTCGGTGATTTCACCGGCCGCCAGCACACGCTCGCGGAGATCGACGAGATGGCCGGGGAGCAGGGTCAGTTCCGGGTGGACGAGGTCGAGGTGTGCAGGGAATGCCACTGGCACTTCCGCCGCCGCAGTTATGTGCTTGGTGATGGTCAACCCCGACCCGCCAAGCGCGCCCGCAAGAACGACACCTGGTAGGCAACCGCGCCACGCCGCGCGACGTCAGACACCAGGAAGCAGTGAGGAACGAGGATACCCACATGGCAACAAAAGGCGCCAAACCGAAGCGCCGCTTCATCGACTACCCGCGAGCGGGGAAGTCCGGCGGGCGGCGCTGGCTGCCGTCGTGGAAGCTTGTCCTCGGCACAGTC
>JAKOZM010000266.1 GCA_029779995.1 Actinomycetes bacterium | reverse complement strand
ACCCGAGTTGCACAGGTTTAGTGGGTCGTCTTCTGGAGGATGGCTTGGATGTCGTCGGGGATCGCGGGGCGGGCTGTGACGGTCTGTCCGGCGATGCTGATGGTGACGTCGCGTAGGGGTCGCAGGGTGTGCACGAGGCGGCGGATGCTGAGGCCGGTGGTGGTTTGCAGGTAGCGGGCGACGGCCAGGGCGGCGAACACGATGGTCAGGTGGGCGTCGATCGCTTCGCGGGTGTGGTGGAAGATCGGCCGGGCCCGCAGGTCGCTTTTGCTCATCCGGAACGATGCCTCGACGTGCCATAGGTCGTGGTAGCTGGCGATGACGTCGGCGGCGGGCATCACGGCTACGGGGATGTTGGTGACGTACCCCTTCAACCCGACCAGGCGTCGTGCTCGGGTCAGCGATGCCTCGTCCAAGACCCGGGAGCCGTTCTTGAGCGTGACGAATCGTGGTGTTCGGGCGGCTTTCTCGCCGGCGACGACGGCTTTGGCGCGGTTCTCCTGCAGGGTCAACGTCTTGCCGTCGCGGGCGGCACGTTTCGCCGAGTACGCCCACACTGCTCGCCACGACTTGTGGTGAACGGTGGGGTCCCACACCGGTTCGGCACGCTTGGCCACATCGTTGACGCTGCGCGCTGCGGCGGTCGCGACCCGCGGGGTGATCGTGTCGATGACCTGCCCGTCGGTGAACGCGTCCCCGTGCCAGCGGAAGTGGGAGGCCAGGTCAGTTGGGGCCTTGGTGACCCGGGAGCCGACGATGAACCGCAACCCGGCCTCGTCGAGGTCTTTGAGGTTGGACGCGGACAGCATCCCCGCGTCCGCGACGACCACCATGTCCGACAGGGCGTGGCGTTCCTGGAACTGGCGGATGATCGGGATGATCGTGGTCGTCTCGGCCTTGTTGCCCTCCCAACAGCCGATCTCCAGCGGGAACCCATGCCGGTCCACGAGCAGGCCGACGATGACTTGCGGGTCGACCCGGCGTTCCTTCGAATAGCCGACCTTACGCAGTCCGTCCTCCTGCTCGGCCTCGAAATACAACGTGGTCACGTCGTACAGCACCAGCGACACATCACCGGCGGTGGAGGCGTAGGTGAAACAGGCGGCCGCGATCTGGTCGCGATACCCCCGCTGCCCGCACCGCTTCAACGTCGCCGTGAACGTGTTGCGGTGCACCGGGGTCACACCCAGTTCGGTCAACACCCGCACCGAGTCAGCCTTGCTCGTCGGCTCAACCACCCGCGCGAGCACGAGTTGGAAGAACGCCGCGTCACCGACCACGTCGAACCCGAGCCGGCGCCAGGCCCCCTCAACCACCTCGATCAGGACCCGCGACACCTGCCCACGCACGATCGCTTCACGCGGATCACGTTCTCCCACAACGAGGTCAAGCTCGCCCTGACCCTCGTGCATCTTGCGTCGACCAGTCTCCAACAACACCGCAAGCTCAGCGTCCGTGTGTGCTGAACCCAGGTGCTCGATCACCTTGTCCCGACCGCCGACACGCTCAGCGATCTGGACCGCCGTCGCCCCCGACGCGGTCCGCACCTTCCGCAGGAACACCACGACAGAGCACGCTACCGAGCCCGATTAGTGTGTCAACCACACACCCCACACGCCGCTGACCAGCACAAACACGAGCCGAACCCGAAATTTACGCCCGACCTGTGCAAGTCAGGCCAAAATCTCAGTCTCGAACAAGACCCTAACCACCCCGGAATGCCCCGGGGTGAACAGCCCCGCCGAGTCTGGAGACTTAGCCTGTTCCGGTCCAAACTTTGATCGGCCCCAGTTCCGGGAACGCGGAAGAAGTAGGCGGAACCAAGTTTGCACGGGGCGACGGCTTCCTAGGGAAACACGCCTGGGGAGAAGGCGCGCGCGGTGCGGCTGGCGGGCCAGCCGGCTAAGGTCATCAGCACAACGTGTGGGAGCGTTCGGCGGGTGGCCGAACGACCGGGTGCGGCGTCGAGCACCTGCGCGAGTGGCTAGTCAGGCCGACGTCGATGAGGATATCGAGGCCGACGTGAGCGCAGAGGGCTCCGGCGGGCATGGAACTGGAGCAGTGCAACCGCGAGTTGCGCTGTGCAGACAATCTGCTCGGGAGAACTTCGCTTTCCCTGCGGCCGAACTCGACACCCTCTCGGGCTTATCATCGGCTCCATCAACGTGCCTGGCGCAATTTCGCTATCTACGACCCTCGCGCAACTTCGCTCGCGCCTCCCGCCAGCGCTCAACACCTGCCAACTTGTCCCGCCCTCACTCTCCACAGAATACTTTCGTGCTTTGATCCCTATTTCGGCACCACACGCGTCAGCCTATTGCCGAATCCGCAATTGCGCCACGACTTTGATCGTGACTCGCCACTGCATACGACTGCGCAACACTCCAGCGCTTAGGCCATCCGTTCCAGTATGGGTCTCCCCCTGGTCGTGAGCGGACGACAAATCGGAGTGGACCTGAACCAGCTAAGGCGCAAACCGGCATTGCGATAATTTGACGAGCCGTCGGCAACCGAGGTGCCAATTCTCGTGTCGGACCATAAAGGGTAAGCCCAACTCCTTGGCCCTCGTAACGGCGAATGGTTCGCCCGAGAGCATCCGTTGATGCCTCGCGCATTGTGTACAAGCATGGATATAGGCCGGTTTTAACCAAGGTACAACGGAGTTCCGCAACCTTCTCGATGGCGAGTCGGAGTTCTCCCGCGCTCGGGAAGTCTTGAGCGCCGTGCAAAGGAGCGTTTCGAACCTTGAGAACAACAGCGTCTTGGATCAGCCGTGAAACAGACTGAAGCGCCTCAAGGACATCGCCACGCGAGCGAGCAGTAAGATTCTGGAAGGGAAGAGTGTACGGGAATGCGAATGGTCGACTCGATTCCCTGCAATCTATAGGGACCTGGTCAATGGGTCGCAATGAGGTAGTGCGATCAGATGCTTCGAGCGCCTTTGCGAGCCGACTGAAACCTCCCCCGATTGGTGAAAGCGAGTTTTTTCCCGACGTCACATCGAGGCGGAGGCGTGCATCGGCGGTTGGTGCATATTCCTCAATGTACGCGAGAAGGGAGGGCCTAGGCGAAGGATCGTAACTAAAGCCATGGCGATCCAAGAAGTGGTCATTAGTCAAGGCCCAAACGACAAACTCCAACGAAGTACGTAGTCCGCTTTCCAATGCCGCGAACAAGTTCGAAATGTGGCCGCGAACTTCGTCCTGAGTGGCCGATTCGGTCGCGGCTGCCAGCTCTGTTTCGAATCGGAAGACGCGTTCAAGATCGCCGAAACTCGTGTCGCTGGCTGCGCCGAGCTTCCAGAGGAGAGTTTGCAGCTGTTCGCCCTTATCCTTGACTGGTTCTTCGATATTGAGATAGGAATTCGCAACATCGTGAGCCTGACGGCTGCCTAAAACCAAAACGCGGAGAATCTCATGCGCCGGTAGATCACGGACGGCCTGCTCGAGTAAATGAGTGGGCTCAGCCTCGGAAAACTCCCCGCCTATCAGGTATGCGAGGTCCTCCGGACGAAGTCCACTATCTCCATAATAGATAAGGTCCAACATCTCCATGAGGCGCGAGGCCACAAACCGTCCGCCACCAGTTAGTCGCATGCCTCGCTTGCCAATCTCCCCGAGCACCTGACCCGAACGAAATCGATCGAGCTTCCGCGTGCGCACCTCGTGCGGCCCCAAGGAGATCAGGTTGCGCCTGACGCATTCGTCTACCGATTCGATTAGGAATTCCTCCCGGAAGATTAGCGTCAGCTGGATCAGATGCGGCACGGAAAGTTGGTTGACGAATTTGCTAGGGCTATGGATAACCGCCGACAGTCGACGGCTCACTGCTTTTGCGCCATACTCACGCAGCGCACGTCGCAAGATGCCGTCGACCACGTGCCGGAGCTCCCCAGGGTCCAGCCCATCAGCCACCGCCTCGATATAGGCCTCTGGGGCGGACACTGCGAATGCGCCCATCTGAACGGCGCCGGCCTCTCCAATCAGCCGTGCGTGCGGGTCTTCCGCCGAGCTATATTGCCGCTTCAGAAGGTCACCTACGTACTGGCGAGCCTTATTTGCCGGAGAGATCCGGGGTGGGGCGTTGGAGGTGTTGAGGTGCAAAGGATGAGGTTCATTGCACGTGGCATCAGAACAGCAATATCCTGGCACCGTAATTCTCGACTCCAAAAGGCGAGGCGTGTCAGCCTCGATGCACCCAAAGGGGCCTGTCGTGGTGTAACCTTGCTGAAAGACGCCAACCGGAAGGGACTTCAGTAGGGCAACCGATTGGGCCGGGGTCAATTCGTTCTTCTCCGGGTGAGCTGCGGCGGCGGCGTCGTGAAGCTCGCGGCCAAAGATGTACGGAAAGAGCACTTTCTGTTTTAAGATTTCGACCGACAGGGCACCCCGGAGGGCCGTTATGTCCGTGGTCGGCTCGACCAGTACTCCACCTGGGCATCCAAACTCGAGGAAGATGCCGAATTTGATGTCGTTCGGCTTTAATTTTGGTCGCTCCGTGCGAACTTTCGCGAATACTTCTGAGCCCAACTCAGTTAGCTGAATCGGCGCCACCATAGTGTCGGGCAAAGTATAGGAATAGTCGATAACGCTGCCCTGCAGCAAACTGCCCAACATTAGCATTTCGATATAGTTCCGCCGCAGTTCCGGAACAGAGAGTGACTCGCTCAGCCTTGTTAGTGCGTCGTTTGTTGACTGGCCTGCCCCCCCGTCGCTAGTGCCCACCATCACTCCTTCTTGAAACTGTCAAGTCAAACTCCCAACGGAACAGTTTTTGGCGTATGCGGTAGTCTCGACAACCAGCTCACATCTCAAGACCGTTTCGGCTCCACATGGCGTCGAGGTGCGGCATCGAGCCAGCCGACTCTACTCCGTCGAAGGTGATATTCGACCGATGAAGCGACCCCGCGCGCTCCGCCACCGAGCGGGCGGCTTGTGCGCGTCCGCCACTGGCCACTACTACCGACCACCCGGCGCGGCTCGACCGTTTCGCGCACTTAACCACTTGTGCGCTGTAGCGCGACGCCCCATCACAGTCGGCACGGCGGTCATCCTCGCTCACACCAAGGCTGCCCACTCCGCGCCCAGCCGCTGCTCAACAACCGACAGGACAACCACTGCTGCCCCCAGCGTCCTCAAGTCGGAGCGCTCCACGGAAACGCGCGCTCCGACCGGGCCAAACCGTGTCACTGTCGCACGTCAGGGGGCGGATCGACCGTCCCAGCGCCTGACGGAGGACTGAACGCCGTTGCTCCCGTGGCGAGAAGCTTCCGCAATTCCCCAAGCGCTTCGGGCGCGAAGTTGTCAAAAGTAGGCCCGGCGCCGTCCGCGGCCATGAAAAGGACCCCGCGCGCCGGCGCTGGTGCGCCCGATCATGCCCGACGCGTCGGCGGTCTATTCGCGCCTGACCTGCGTGCCGCCGACCCGTCGCTCCGCTGTCCGCATCCCGGTCGACGTCAGGGGCGCCGCGCGTCGTGACGGCTTAGGACGTCCACGAGCCATCGCTTCCCGCTGTGGGATTTGTCCTGGACAATCGCACGTCGGCGAGGGGGCGTGCCGAGGCGGCCGCGCTCCCGGAGGACTTCGATGTCTCCGCGCAAGGGTTTGCGAATGGGCCTGAGCGTTGGCACCTGCAGTTCTGGCTGGGGTGGGAGGAAGTCACGGCGCAACACAGGGACGGAGACTCGGCGGATCTGTGCTTGAGGACCTGGCCACGCATAGGTCCCTGCGGGATTTGGGCCGAACTACTGCCAAACGCCGAGTTGGCCGGAGCCGAGGAGGGCATGAGCCGCCATCAGGGCAGCCTCCGCCACTCTCAGTGCGTCCTCCAGGTCTCCCGCGTCGGGGCCGGCTTCGTCGGAGTCGGGGTATTCGTATGCGTTGCGATTACGGCGAATTCGACCGAAGGAGCGGAAGGGCGAGCCGGGCCCACCAAACTGCGCCTGGACGGCGTCTTGGATAGCGATGTGACCGCCGCGGCTGGTGGCGCGGAGCC
>JAKOZM010000253.1 GCA_029779995.1 Actinomycetes bacterium | reverse complement strand
CATCGCCCGATAGCTGCGCGGCGACAGCAACTCCCCGGTGCCGATGGCCCGTGCGCTGCGCGCCAGATCACGGATATCGGTGGTCTGGGTGGCACCCACCGGGGTCCCCCAAGCCATGTTCCAGAAGGTCGACTCTTCGTAGAAGCTCACCGCCGGGTCCAATCCCAGCACCCCGCGGCGCTCCGAGGAATAAGCATGCAGGACAGGTGCCGGGATCTGGCTGGTCTGGTCGGCGACCGTGGCGCGTAGGCCCATGGGCCGCAGCACCTGCCGGCGGAGTTGGGTTGCCAGGGGCTGGCCTCCCACTTCGCGCAGAATCCGGCCCAGAATCATGAAGTTGGTGTGGGAGTAGCTCCAGTTGGTCCCGGGTTCAAAGAGCACGGGCTTGGCGAACGCCACCTTGAGACGCTCCCGGTAGGTCCACTGACGGAAGGGGTCAGCCTCGAAGGCCGCCTCAAACGCTGGGTCCCGCTCGTAGTCCGGGTATCCGGTGGTCTGGTTGGCCAACATGCGCAGGGTGACCCGGTCGGCGTTGGGCAGGTCGGGCAGCCACTGGTCCACGGTGTCATCAAGGCGCACCCGACCGGCATCCACGTGACGCAGCAGCAGCGTGCTCACGTAGGCGAAGGCCACCGCGCCATTACGAAAGCGCATCCGTGTCGTGGCGGGCACGCCGTCCAGGGAACTTCCGAAGGCTTTGGTCGCGATGACCCGGTCGCCCTTGGTCACGCGCACGATGACCGCGCGCAGGTGCTGCTCACGCATGGCCTCGCGCACGACGGTGGAGATCTCTCGGACCGTGGGCTTGTCGGCGTGGCCTGGGACTGCCCCCGCCGTCATGACAGCCATGGACAGGATCGTTGCGGCGAGAACTCGGTAACGCACTGCCCATCTTCCTTTCGTCCCCGTCGCACCAGTCAACACGATCTCCTGCGAAGTGTCACACGACACGACATCGACCGCCCGAGGGACTCCGCTACTGCGCCACCGCCACGAAGGGGACGACCTCCGCAACGCCGAGTTGCAGTAGGACCTCGGCGGCCCTGGTCAGTGTCCATTTGCTGCGCGAGACGTCGTCGACCAGCAGGACGCTGCCCCCTACGTGTCCGTGGGACGAAAGCAGGCGATCCGTCACCTGGCGCAACCTGGCCGGCCCCGCCACGGGTTCGGTAGGTGCGGCCGGCGCCGCGAAGACACCGATGACCGGCAGGCCCAGGTACTCCCCCGCCACCTCGGCCAATCCCCGCACCCGCAGCGGGTGGCGGGCACTGCTGATCGGGACCACAGCCGTGACCGTCGGCATGTCCTCCCGTCGCCACCGGGTCAGTGTCTGCACTGCCGCGTCCCGCAGGTCAGCACTCAATGCCGCATCGTCACCGAGGACTTCAGCGACGAGTTCGGGCCAGGCCCCGCCGTCGATCGGCACCACGGCCCGACCGGTGGCGATCCCGTGAATGCGGCCCGTTCGCCCGCTGCCAGCCGGCCACAGCTTGCGTGCCTCGATGCGAACCGGACGCCGGCGCAGCGATTCATAGACCAGCCGCACTGTCGCCGGATCGGGCGACGCACCGGGAAACGGCAGTTCAGCGGTGCACACCGAACACCGGCCGCAGGGCGCTGCGCCCGGATCGTCGAGAGCCTCGGTGAGGAGGCACATGAGGCACTGCCGCCCCGCCGCGTAGTCGGCCATCATGGCCGCCTCGTGCTCGCGTAACGCCACGATCCGCTGGTACTTCTGAGTATCGAAGACCCACGGCTGCCCGGTGGCGACCCACTGGGTGCCCCGCTTGTCCACGGCACCATCGACCTGCAGTTGTTTGAGCAGGACCTCCACTTTGCCTTTCGAGCGGGCCAACTCATCGACCAGTTCGGCCGTCTTGCACGGTCTGTCCGCCAGCAGAGCCAGCAGGCTCTGCGCTATGTCGGGATCAGGCAGCGTCGCCGTGGCGAACCAGTCCCATACCTGCCGGTCGCTCTCATCAGCGGGCAGGAGCACTCCTACGGCCGAATCCAGGGCGCGGCCGGCGCGGCCGACCTGCTGGTAGTACGACACCGGCGAGTCCGGCGAACCGACGTGGATGCAGAAGGCCAGGTCGGGCTTGTCGTAGCCCATCCCGAGGGCGGATGTCGCCACGACGGCCTTGATGGAGTCCGCCCGCAGCCTCACCTCGATCACCTCCCTGACATCCGGGGGCGTCTGCCCGGTGTAGGGCTCGACGTCGTGGCCGCGCTCCTGCAGGAAGGCCGCCAACTGCTGCACGGTCGCCACGGTCAGCCCATAGATGATGCCCGAACCGTCCACGGCGCGCAGGAACTCGTCGACCCAGGCGAACCGTTGCGCGTAGCTCAGGTGCGGGATCACCGCCAGGCGCAGCGACGCCCGGGCGAGCGGCCCGCGGATCACCGTCGTGGTGGGTCCGAGTTGCTCCGCCAGGTCGGCGGTGACCCGGGAGGTGGCGGTTGCAGTGGTGGCCAGGACCGGCGTGCCCGCGTCGAGGTCGAGCAGCAGCCGGGCGATCCGCTGGTAGTCGGGGCGAAAGTCGAATCCCCAGTCCGAAATGCAGTGTGCCTCGTCGATGACCAGTAGGCCGCTGGACTGCAGGACCGGCATTGCCCGTTCGCGAAACTGCGGGTGCGCCAAACGCTCGGGCGAGACCAACAGCACGTCGATCTCATCGCGATCCAACCGCTCGAAGACGACATCCCAGTCCGCCTTGTTCGAGGAATTGACGGTAGCCGCCTGGATCCCGATGCTCTCGGCGGCCGTGACCTGATCGCGCATCAGGGCCAACAGGGGGCTGATGACGATCGTTGGTCCCGCTCCGGCATCACGGCGGGCCAGCGTCGCCGCCCAGTAGACCGCCGACTTCCCCCAGCCGGTCGCCTGCACCACCAGCACCCGCTGGGCCCCGCTGAGCAGGGCCGCGACGGCCTCGATCTGCCCCGCCCGTGGCGTGGCGTGTGGCCCGGCCATCGCTGCCAGGACGGCCTGCAGCGCCCCGGCCGCCTCCTCCGCACTCATTGGATCGGCGCGTCGAAGTAGGTGTCCGGGAAGGGCTCGTCGGCCAGGGTGTAATGCCACCACTCCTCGGCCAGGTTCGTGAAGCCGGCGGCGGTCATCGCCTCGAGCAGGATGTCCCGGTTGGCTCGCTGCTGCGCTGTCACCTTCGTGCTGGCCGTGGCTGACAACGGGTCGAAGCAGTCGAACCCGGTGCCCATGTCCACGGAGGTGTCGGCAAACCGCTCCGCGACCGGCGCGGTGCAGTCGACCAGCGGGTCACCGATGGCCCATGCGGGACTGACTCCTGCCCCCTGCGCAACCAGTGTCAGATCGACCGTCGAGCCACGCGTGTGGCCGCTCTTCGCCAGGATGTACCCCTGCGGGAAGAGCACGTCCTTGGCCAGCCGGGGATAGAACTCCGCGCGGGTCACATCGTCGTCAGGATCCTTGGCCCACACGACGAAGTCGTCGACCGCCCGCTGTGGGCGGTAGCAGTCGTACACCTTGAGCTGATACCCCAACGCCGCGACGTCGTCGGCGACCGTGGCCAGCGCTCGCGCCGCCGGTTCGGTCAGCCAGCACTGCCCCGCGTCATACCCGGCCACCGGGCGTCCGATGAAGTTGTGCTCGCCGTGATAGCGCATCTCCGCCACGATGCCGGGTGCGACGTCGGCCAGCGCCACAAAGCCTGCCGGCATGCTCACCGACGGACTGGCGACCACCTGCGGCGAGGCCGGCGAGCCACACGCTGCCAAGAGCAACGCTGATAGGGCGAGGCTCGATCTCATCCAGTCTCCGCCAGGCACACCGCTGGCAGCGGGAACCATCGCAGATGCTCAAAATCCGGCGTCAGATCGGCGGCCGTCAGATTCGGCTCGGGCAGCCGGTTGAGCACCTCTTCGGCCTGACGCAGATAATCGGCGAGCGCGGATTCTGGGGCGCGCGGGTGATCAGAGGCATAACGCAGAACGCCATCGTCGGTGTATCTGAGGTCACCGAGGCGCAGCGGCGGTTCGGCAACCCCCTGACGGTGATGCCACAGCCCGGTGAGGACGTCGAAACGGTACAGCGGCAGCAGCCGCTGGCCGTACCGGGCGATCAGGTCGACGGCCGACAGCAGGTAGGCGAACACCGCCTCGGAGATGAAGAAGTTGAAGGACACCCGCACCCAGCCCGGTTTGATCCCCTCGCAGCCCCCGGTGATCTCGCGTTCGAACTCATGCGAGGTCGCCAGATCGATGCCCAGCAGCCGATGGCCGTAGGGACCCGCACACGAACAGCCACCGCGGGACTGAATGCCGAAGAGGTCGTTGAGAACCGACACGACGAAGTTGTGGTGCAGGTAGCCGCCCTGACCACGGATGACGAACGACGTGATGGACAATCGGTCGGCGTGGACATTGCCGAGGATCTCGATCGCGGGATTGGCCCCCCACACCTGCACAGCACGGCGCACGAAGTCGCGCTCATGGGCGTTGATCACGTCGGTGGTGACCGCGGACTTCAACTGGAAGACCAGACCCGCCCGGATAGAACCGAGGATGCCCGGGGTGCCCGCCTCCTCCCGGTGTTCGGCATCGGCGAGATAGCGGTGCTCGTCGGGATTCACGTAGGCCACGGTGCCACCGCCGACGACGTCCGGCACCGTGTTGGTGAACAATTCACGGCGGGCGATGAGAACCCCGGCGGCCCCCGGTCCACCGACAAACTTGTGCGGGCTCAGGAACACGGCATCCTTGGCTATGGCGGGGTCGGCGGGCGCCATGTCGATGTCGACGTACGGCCCGGCCGCGGCGTAGTCCCAGAAGGCGAGCGCCCCATGCTCGTGGAGCACCCGGGTGACCGCGTCCACGTCGGTGATGATTCCCGTCACGTTGGAGGCCGCGCTGAACGAGCCGATCTTCAATGGTCGATCGCCGAACCGGGTCAGTTCCGCGCGCAGTTGCGCGATGTCCACATGACCGTCGGCGTCCTCGTGAATCGTCACCACGTCGGCGATGGACTCCCGCCACGGGAGTTCGTTGCTGTGGTGCTCGAAGGGGCCGATGAAGACGACCGGGCGTTCATCGGCGGGGATGTGATCGCGCAGACCGTAGCGCTGGTCCAGGTCGGCCGGCAGCCGCAGATTGAGCACACCCACGAGCTTGTCGATGGCTCCCGTCGCGCCAGATCCGCAGAAGACCACGCACGTGCTGTCGTCGCCGTGGACGGCCTGCCGGATCAGCGTCCGCGCGTCCTCGCGTAGCCGGGTCGTCTGCAGACCCGTGCCGCTGGATTCGGTATGGGTGTTGGCGTAGCGGGGCAACACCTCACGCTCGACGAACTCCTCCAGGAAGGTCAGCGCACGCCCGCTGGCGGTGTAGTCGGCGTAGGTGATCCGGCGCGGTCCGAAGGGCCCCGGCAGGACTTCATCGTCACCGATGACACCCGCCCGGATCCGCGCCAGCAGCGGTGAGTCGGGCAGATCAGCGGGTTTGTCAGGAACGACGAGAACCATGGCCACAGCGTAGGCTCAGGCACAGCGCCTTGCGGGGTCGGCGGTCAGCCCAGCAGCTTCGCGGCCAGGGCCACACCCCACGCCTGTGCCCGATCGAGTTCCCCGTCAGCCAACGGCCCTTTCATGTCCACCACCGTGAACCCCTGCGGCTTGGCCAGCCGTTTGCCACCGAGTTTCAGCAGTCGCTTCTCGACGGCGCTCGATGCGTGGTCCATCGCGACCACCGGACCCGGTGCGGAACTGCGGGTATCGAAAGCGACCACCTTGACGTCGCGCGGCAACCGCACCTCACCCAGCCATTCGCGAATCCCCCGGCCGGGGCTGACCAACGGCTCGTCGGTGGCCTTCGCCGCCGTCTCCCGGGTGGTGGGCCGCGGCATGCTCCAAGCATGGTTCGGACAGCCAGCCACCACGAGGCTGATCTGGTCGCCCACGACATCGGGAGCCACACCGACTTCCACCGCCGTAGCTGTCACGCCGGCCGACTCCAGCCCCTTCGCGATGGCCTGGGCCACGTCCCGGTTGTCCCCGAACATGGACTCATAGACCACCAGCGCTTGCACTTCTTCAAACTACGCCGCTCGGGGTGCCTGAGGCGCGCGTCGAAGCTCAGCCCACCTCGGGTGGGGCCATTGGCTCAGCCCGCGACCGCCCCGTCATGGCCACCGCATCCGGGACCGGAGGTCGTCCGCCCTCGTCGCTCATTCCTGATCCTTGCCGGTCAGCGTCGGGGCCCGGGGGCACGGCCGCGTGCGCGCCCACCGACGCCGCCGGTATGACGCTACTCGCGGCAGGTTGCACACTGACAAGCAGTCCCCCGGCCGCCAGCAGCATCGTGAATGCCCCCACAGAGGCTTTGATGATCATGTCGACTCACGCATTCAGGCAGGTCGCCGCGGCGGTGATCGTCTGGGCTGCGGCAGTGGTGTTCTGATACGCCACGATCCAGCCATTACCCACTTGGAAGGTGCTCACCATGTGCACGCCGAAACTGGAGGTGGTCCCGCCCCCGCTGAGGATCTGGGTACCGGCAGGGCATACGACTGCCAATTGGGCAGTGCCGTTGGCCGCGATGGGTCCGGTGTTGGACACCAACTGCGTCGGGCCGACTTCGGCAGCCCGCACCGACGCGTCGACGATCTTGGCGCTTGTCACAGAATTGTCCGCCAGCTTCGTGGTGGTGACTGCGGCGTCGGTGATCTTCGTCGTGGTCACGGCTGCGTCGGCCAGTTTGGTCGTCGTGACCGCCGCGTCGGCGATCTTGGTGGTGGTGACCGCGTTCGGGCCGATGACCGGGTTGGGGTAGGTACCCGTCAGATCACCGCCAGCAGGTCCAACCGGCGTGGCCGTCTGCGCGGACAAGACACTGAGCCCGGGAGCACGGGCCGTTATGGCCTTGTTGGCCTGATTGCGCGCGATCTTCTTGACCTTCGCCTTGCTCACCGCTTGTGCGGTGGACTCCGTGGGCGCTGCGGCCGCGACCCCAGCCACGCCGAGGCCGAGGATTGCCAGTGATGCGACCACGGCCGGCGAGGGCAACAGTCGCGAGTTCCGTGTGATCATGTTCAACCTGCCTTCATGAGGCCCGCGGCACCGGACGCCGCAAGCAAGGGCAGCCTTACTGCCCAGCGTCACCACGGCGTCACGAGTGGGTCTTGCGTCATTGCTGGCAAGGTGCGCAGACTGGTGACGAGCGGGGCCGAGACAGGTTGAGCGATGACGAAGACGGGCACCTTCAGCGATGACGGCAGAGATCCACTGCTGCTCGCGTTTTTGCCGGCTCCACCGGTCCAGCTGTCCTTGCTGAACGCGTTTGGCGTGCAGGTTGGGGCGCGATCGGTCGCATTGCCTCCGGGGTGTGAACGCCTGCTGGCCCTGTTGGCCCTGCACGGGCGTCGCACTCGCTCCAGCGCCGCCGGATGCTTGTGGCCAGACGCCGCGCCGGAGAAGGCGCTGGCCTGCCTGCGCACCTGCATCTGGCGGTGCAACCAGGCGGCGGACCTGGTGTCGGCCGGGTCAAGGACCGTGGAGCTCGCACAGGCCGTCCACGTCGATATCGGCGATCACCGGACTCCCGACGGCGAGTTGCTTCCCGGCTGGGACGACGAGTGGCTGGTGGCCGAGCGAGAGAGACTGCGCGAGGTGCACCTTCAGCACCTGGACGTCGAGATCTACCAGTTGGTCAAGGATCGCGAGTTCGGCCGCGCACTGCAGGTGGCACGGCGCAGCATCGCCATCGAGCCACTGCGCGAGGTCACGCATCGCGCGGTCATCGGCATCCATGTCGCGGCCAGCGACCACGCGGCGGCGGTGCGCGCCTATCAGCGATGCCGCACGTTGCTGCTCACGGAACTGGGCGTCGAGCCCTCACTGCAGACTGTCCGCCTGCTCGACGGGGTCCGGCAGCACGCCGGCTGAGTCGACGGCGTCTGGCACTGTAGGACTGTGACACGTGAACGCTCCACTGACGAGGGCCACCTGCGCTTGGCCGTGCTCATTGACGCCGACAACGCCCAGGCGTCGGTGATCGAGGATCTGCTGGCTGAGGTCGCCCGCTTCGGGGATGCGATCGTGCGGCGGATCTACGGTGACTTCACGGCGCCCACCAGCGCCGGATGGAAGAAGGTCCTGCAACGCAACGCCATCAAGCCCGTCCAGCAGTTCGCCTACTCGCGAGGCAAGAACGCCACCGACAGCACCCTGATCATCGACGCGATGGACCTGCTGTATACCGGCAACTTCGACGGGTTCTGCCTGGTCACCAGCGACAGCGACTTCACGGGGCTCGCCACCCGCCTGCGCGAAGCCGGGCTGATGGTCTACGGCTTCGGCGAACGCAAGACCCCCGAGGCATTCCGCAATGCCTGCCACCGGTTCGTCTTCGTCGAGGTCCTGCGGGAGGCGGACGCCACGCAGTCGAGCCCGGGCCCCAAGCAGGCCCCGAAGAAGACCGACACGTCCGACGAGACCCCGTTCCCGAAGAAGTTCGTGATGTCAGCGCTGGAACAGTCGGTGGACGACGCCGGCTGGGCCAACCTGGGCACGTTCGGCAGTTACCTGGTCAAACTGCAGCCGGACTTCGATCCCCGGCTGTATGGCTACAAGAAGCTGTCGGACCTGGTGCGATCACGCACCGACCTGTTCCAGACCGAGGAGCGCCAGGACCAGGGCTCCCGCCAGCGCGACATCTACGTGCGCGCCAAATAGCTTCCGCCAACTCCCGGCGTGCTGATGAGGGCTTGCGCACTGACTCCCTTTCGCCTCGCGTCTGGTGGTGCAACCCGGCGGGGCCTCCTCTGAGAAGGCCGCGCCGCGGATCTGATCGGCGGTGATCGGGCGGGACCACCCGGGCCGCGAGTTTGAACATGTCCGTGGGACGCACAAAAAGTCCCCGCCACTGACATCCTCCCCCGCCAAGCGGCCACCCCACACCCGGCGCAGCCAAACATGTCAATAGCGGGACCTCCAGCGCGACCGGGGGCCGCACGGATTGGACCGAGGCACAGGCCGGCCAACCAACGCCCGTGGCATGGCCTTCAGCCGGAACGGTGTGGGATCACCACTCGACACGACAAGAGCGCCCGCAAGGGCCGTGCGCCGTCATCCTGCGCCAGTGTGATGCTCTGGCTAGGAAGAAGCATCAGACACGCCGACGCTGCTGGCATCGTGATGGCGCCAGGCCCGCCATGCGCCGGTGCACCACAGCGCCCAGACCACCAGTAACGGCTGGAACAGCAGGCGCACGGCGCGCGCGACATCTGAGTCGAGGCCGAACGCTGCTTGACCCGTGAGGAACTGCGAGACGTTGCCGGGGAAGATGGCCACGAAGAACGCCGCCAGTAGCCAGCCGACCTGCACGCGCCACCGGGACGCTGCGACGAGGGCCGCAGCGAAGGCGAGTTCAATGACCCCGGACACTGCGATGACGGCGCGTGGCGCGGGCATCCAGGGGGGCACCTGGGCCAGGAACGACTCCCAAGCCAGGAAGTGCCCGAGCCCGGCCACCGCCAGCAGCAGCGCCAGCACCCATCGACCCACTGTGGCAGCCACGGGTCCACTGTGCCAGGTTGGCACAAGTCGACAATCACCAGAAGTTTCCTTCCGCCTTCGCCGTCTGCCCCCGCATAGGTGCGAGCAGTCGGGGTACACGCTGCCCTGATGAGTTCTGCTTTCCCCCATTTCCGTCTGCTGGCCGCCTTTCAAGCCCTAGCGGGATTGGTGATTGTTCCTTTCCTCGCCGCGGGTGGCGCTGAGAACCTCCTCGCCGGCGTGTCCGCAGTGGCGTGGCTGGCGTTGGCAGGGATCAACTGGCTCCTGGCCGATCGGCTGTCAGCAACCGCTTTCGAGACGTCGTTATACGTCAGCACGCTTGCGCTGGTGGCGCATACCGCTGGCACTCCACGGCCCCAGATGCAGGTTCTCGACGGCCTAGAGTTGCTCGTCCTCGGGATTTTCTCCGCGTTCGCCCTCGCGCCGATGCGGGTCAACGTCTGGCTCGCCATCGCAGGTGCGGCGTATCTGGTCGCGCTGGTGGTGAATCCGCTGCCGATCGGGGCCTGGCTGGGACCGGCCATCGTCCTCATGGTGGTCGGCACGACCACCGTCGTGCGCAACCTCATCACCCAGGTTCGTGACGTCTCGCGCCGCGATCCACTGACCGGCACCCTCAACCGATTGGGGTTGGCCGACCAGGCCACTCTTTTGCAGGCTGTGGCGCAGCGCAACAAGACAGCCCTATCGGTGGTGTTCGTCGATCTGGATGCCTTCAAGATCTACAACGACTCGCACGGCCATCTGGCCGGGGATCAGCTGCTGCGCGATTTGGCAGCGTCACTGCAGGGCCACCTTCGCGCCGAGGATCTGGTAGCGCGGATCGGCGGTGACGAGTTCATCCTGGTCCTGAACGGGACCCGCACCGAAGCGGATGCAGTGATGCAACGCATCAAAGCGCAACTTCCCACCCGCGTCAGTCACGGGTCGGTCGACTGGGCCCCCGGCGTCGACCTCGCCACGGCGATCGACGCGGCTGACCGGATGATGTACGAACGCAAAGGCCGCCTTCGTCAGGACCCGCCCGCTTTCCGACGATGCAGTTGAACTCCGCTGACGGGGCCGTGGGTGTTCGGACCCTTCTCCTTGGAGTGCTCCTTGTTGTCCACCGAATCGTGCGACTTCTTGCGGTCCAAAGCCTCACGCATCTTGGCTTTGATGTCCTCGTTATCCGTCATCACCGCTCCTATCGACCCCTTTAGCCTGCCACACGTGCCTAGGGCGTGTCTGGTAATCGTTCATAACCAGAACAGAACGATCGAGGCCAGCAGGATCCCGCTCCGGTAGTTGCGGGCGGTTTTGTCGTAGCGGGTGGCGATTCCGCGCCATTGTTTGAGCCTGTTGAAGCACCGTTCGACGACGTTGCGGCGCCTGTACATCCCGGTGTCGAAGTTGGGTGGCCGGCCGCCGCCGGT
>JAKOZM010000227.1 GCA_029779995.1 Actinomycetes bacterium | reverse complement strand
AGGTGCCTTCTGCGTGGGGCTCGACGCTGACTCCGATCTCGGTCTGGACGAACTCGCGCGCTTCGCGGACGGCCCGCTGGCCATCGTGGTCGGCGCCGAGGGGCGAGGATTGTCGCAACTGGTGGCCAAACGCTGTGACGTCCTGGTGTCCATCCCGATGACCTCGGCCACGGAGTCGCTGAACGCCTCGGTGGCAGCCGCCATTTCCATGCATTGGGTTGCTCATCAGCGCACGCTAGGGTGAGGGCATGAGCCAGCCACCTCCCGGATACGGCGCCTACCCGCCGGCACGCCAGAACGCTTCAGACGCGGTTGTCGCCCTCGTGCTGTCCTTGCTGTCGTGGGTGATCTGCCCGGTGGTATTGGCCATCGTGGCGCTGGTCTTCGCCAGCAAGGCCAAGAACGAGATCGCCGCGTCCAACGGCTACCTCGACGGCGGGGGCATGGTCACGGCGGCCAAGGTCATCGCCTGGCTGAACATCATCGTCACCGTCTTGGGGACGCTGCTCTTCATCGTGATCGTGGTGTTCTTCAGCGCGGCCAGCACCACCGTAGATGTGCCGTCCACCGGCAACGCCGTGCTGAGTCTGCTGCCGTAGTCAGTCCGAGTAGCCGATCCTGCGCCACCGGGTGATGGCGCGACTCAGCCGTCCCGCTGACCGTCTGCGTCCGTACCAGGATCGGCGCTGGTAGACGAACCACAGGGACGTGACCAAGAAGTCCCACACGATCAGGCCGAACCAGTAGGCGTCCACACGATCCCAGGGGATGGCGTTGAACGTCTGCTCGAACCCAGCGACGCCCACCAACTGGCCGCCGATGAGGATGACGCTCAGGATCACGATCGGGATGGTCTTGGCCAGCTCATGGCTGATCTCGGCCCGGATATGAGCCAGCAGCCGCGCTCCCGCGATGACCGCACATGCGGCCGCCAGGATCTCGTCCGGGTTGCGCTCCCGGGCGACTGCGGTGATCAGCAGCAGAAGCACCGACAGCCAGAACGAGACCAGCACTGGGGTCAGCAGGGCGTACCGGGCCCCGCCGGCCCAGGTGACGCGGGGGGCGTGGTCATCACTGCGGACCAACGGCAGTCGGGCATGGTCCATGGTGCGGTACACCACCCACAGGACAGTGGCCATCACGGCCAGCCCGATGCCCAGGACGGCTACATCGAACAGAGCAGCCATGATCGGCTCCGGACTACCCGCCAGCCCCGTGCGGCCAGACGCTGCCTAGGGGTCATCGGTAATTGGTGAACTGCAGGGCGACGTCCAGATCCTGCTCCTTGAGCAAGGACATCACGCTCTGCAGGTCGTCGCGGGACTTGCTGGACACCCGCACCTCTTCACCCTGCACCTGGGTCTTGATGCCCTTCGGCCCTTCATCGCGAATGATCTTGGCGATCTTCTTCGCGTTCTCCTGGCTCAGACCGGACTCGAAGGAGCCGCTGATCTTGTACTCCTTGCCCGACAGCCGGGGGTCATCGGCCTTGAATGCCTTGAGCGAGATGTGCCGTTTCACCAGTTTGTCGCGCAGCACGTCCAACGCGGCCAATGAGCGCTCCTCGGTCGCGGAGACGACCTCGATACTCATCTCGCCGGACCATCGGATGGTGGTGCCGGTGTTCTTGAAGTCGAAGCGGGTGGCCAGCTCTTTGGCGGCCTGGTTCAGTGCGTTGTCGGCCTCCTGCCGGTCTACTTTGCTGACGATGTCGAAGCTGCTATCTGCCATGCGAGCACCCTACTTGCACCGTGTATCGTGGCTAACGCACCTTGGCGGGTTGCCCGAGCGGCCAAAGGGAACGGTCTGTAAAACCGTCGGCTTACGCCTACGCTGGTTCGAACCCAGCACCCGCCACCACCACCACGAACACGGCGAACCCGTGGCTAGTACCGCAGGCGCTCATCGCCTGTCCGCTGCGACCGCTCCTGCAGCCAGACCACCATGGAGTCGCCGTCCAGGGGGGCACTGATGTGGAAGCCCTGGGCGAGGTCACAGCCAGACAGCCGGACGTGTTCGAGGTCCGATGCCGACTCCACACCTTCGGCGACCATGCGCAGGCGAAGGCCGTGGGCCAGGTGCACCGTCGCAGAGAGAATGGAGCGCAGCTCCGCTCGTGAACCAACACCGGTCACGAACTCCCGATCGAGTTTGAGTTCCTGAGCGTCCATGGTCCCGATCTGGTGCAGCGACGAGTAGCCGGCGCCGTAATCGTCGATCGAGATCTGCACCCCGATGGCGTGCAACTGGGCAAGGACGATTCGGACCCGCTCCTCGTCACCGCTCAGGGCTGTCTCGGTGATCTCCAACGTGAGTCGATGCGCCGGGATGTGGTGGTCTGCCAGCAGTTGCGCCACGCGCGGGGGCAGGGCCCGGTCCAGCAGGTTCGTCGCCGAGATGTTCGCGCACATCCGCAGGTGGATGCCCTGTTGGTCCCAGGCGCGCAGCTGGCAGAGGCTCTGGTTGAGGATCATGTCGGTGAGCGGGCGGATGAGTGCGGTCTGCTCAAGGACGGGCAGGAAGTCGGCGGCCTGTATCACGCCCCGCTGCGGATGCTGCCAGCGCACGAGGGCCTCCACCGCAACGATCTCGTTGGTCACCACATCGAGTTGCGGCTGGTAATGGCATACGAACTCCTGGCGATCCACCCCGCCGCGCAGATCCTGCATGATCAGCAGCCGCCCCTGATCCGTGCCGTCGCGCCGGGAGTCGAAGACCTGCGTATTCACGTGCTCGCCCTTGGCTCGGTACATGGCGCGGTCGGCGGCCAGCAGCAGATTCGACAGGGAGTCGCCCTGATCCGGGGCCACAGCGATCCCGATGCTCAATTCCACTTTCAGATCCATGCCGGATGCGGCGACCGGATCGGTGACACTGCTGTGCAGTGCGGCCGCGAGTTCCAGGGCCTGCGTGATGCCCGTCCCAGCAGGGGTGAGCAGCGCGAATTCGTCGCCACCGATGCGGCTGATCACCACCGACGGGTCCACTGCGCTTCGAAAGCGCTGCGCGACGGTCTGCAGTACCTCATCACCGGCCTGGTGGCCGAGGGTGTCGTTGATCTGTTTGAAGCGGTCCACGTCTACCAGCAGCAGCGCGCGGGGTGAGTCGATACCCTGGCCGGCCAGGCGGTTCAGTCCCCGCCGGTTGACCAGGCCGGTCAAATCATCCGTGCGGGCCTGCAGCTGGGCGCGCGCGCGGGCCGTCGCGGCCCGAAACGCGCCGAGGCTGCGCAGGGCCCCCGCCAGCACTGTCGCGGTGGCCAGGGCAACCGTGACGCTGGGGACGTTGTGCTCGGTGGCGTACACGATGAGGGCGAACATCGCAGTGGTGACGACGACCGGGGCCACCCAGTTCATGCGCGAGTCGCTCGGTGCCTGACCCAGCCGGGTCCACGCCGACAGGCTCAGCAGGAGCAGCCCCAACGGCCAGGTGAGGTCGATGATCGCGCCCACGCCCTGCTCCGTCTGGGCCACGCCGAACAGCCAGAACGCGTCACCGAGCCAGATGAGGACCGAACCTGCCAGCAGCAACCACCAGGCGGGACCGGCAGCCCGCCTCATCACGGCCAATACCGCCGCGACGATGGCCACTTGCAGGAGGTCCAGCAGGGGGTAGAGCCAGGGGATGACCAGCTCCCACGCTGACTCCTCGACCTCCACCGCAGGTGCGAGCAGGGACAGCGCAGCCGCCGCGGCCAGGGCGATGATCAGCCCGTCGAGATAGGTGGTGCCAGCTGCGGACCCCATCACGGGGCGGATGAGCACCGCGATGGCCACGTACATGGTCGGGCTGATGGTGAGGAAGAGCAGCTGCGACCAGAGGCTGCCGGGACCCTCCGGATCCGATCCGGTGAAGTAGTCCAATTCGGCGATCAGCCATACCGTGCAGGCCAGGGCGAACAGCACCCAGGAAAGGCGGGTCGTCGTCGCCGTGGCGGCCCGCGCGGCGAAGATCATGATCGGTGGTACCAGCAGGGCGCAGTAGAGCAGGGCGTCGCGCACTGGTAGGAACTCGGTGGGTCCCAGCAGCAACCAGGCTGTGAAGCCACTTAGCAGGGCGACGGTGAGGGCGATCAGAGCGGCAACCGGCCGCGGCAGGTCCGGTCGTCTCTCGACCCCGTCGAGATCACGGGGCGGATCCCGGTGAGCCACTGTTTCACACTAGTCCGGTCGCCCCATCTCAGGACCCACCGCAATGGGGGAGTCACGTCGTGGGGTGCCCGCCAGACCTTGTACCCTAGAACGGTTGCCCCTTTAGCTCAGTCGGCAGAGCGTCTCCATGGTAAGGAGAAGGTCTACGGTTCGATTCCGTAAAGGGGCTCGAGCGCTGATCTTCGAACTTGGAGGCAGCGTGCGAGGCGGAGTAGCTCAGCCTGGCAGAGCAAGCGGCTCATAATCGCTGTGTCGCCGGTTCAAGTCCGGCCTCCGCTACAACAACGAACGAGGAAAGGTTCATCGTGGCGAAATCCGACGTCCGCCCCAAGATCACGCTGGCGTGCGGGGAGTGTAAGCACCGCAACTACATCACCAAGAAGAACCGGCGCAACAACCCCGACCGCATCGAACTGAAGAAGTTCTGCCCGCATTGCAAGAAGCACACCGAGCACAAAGAGACCCGCTAGGCGCCTGCCGGGCATGGGTCTCAATCCTGGTTTTGTCGGCAAGGTCTACCCGGACACGGACTCGTACCTGATCGGTCGTGAGAAGGTCCGGGAGTTCGCGACTGCCATCGGGGACTTCTCGCCGCGGTTCCATGACGTCTCGGCGGCCCGTGCCGCGGGCTACCCGGACCTGCCCGCACCGCCGACTTTTGCGTTCGTCATCACGATGAAGGCACTGAGTTACGCAATCTTCGATCCCGACCTCGGCCTCGACTACGCCCGCGTTGTGCATGGCGAGCAGAGTTTCGAGTACCGGCGTCCGATGGTGGCCGGCGACGAGGTCCTCGTCCGGTCCATCATCAGCGACATCACCGTGCGCGGGTCGAACGAGTACCTCACGACGCAGGCAGACGTCATCACGGTCGAGGGGGACCTGCTGGTTCGAACTCGTAGCACGATTGTGAGCAGGGGTACCGGATGAAGGTCGGCGAGGTCCTTCGCGAGACGGTACGTGTGGAGCGCATGAACCTTGTGATGTATGCCGGGGCGAGCGGCGACTTCAACCCGATTCATTGGAATGAACACGTGGCGAGAGCCGTCGGGCTGCCTGATGTCATCGCCCACGGAATGTTCACACAAGCTCAGCTCGGGAGACTCTTGGGCGATCCCGCCCACGTTTTGACCTTTACCGTGCGCTTCTCCGCCCCCGTGCCGGTGCCAGCCGTCGGAGCCACCGAACTGCACCTCGCGGCTGAGGTCACCGATGTCAGCGCCGGCGTCGCAACGCTGGTCCTGAGCGCTACATGTGATGGTCGAGACGTGATCAAGGACGGTCGCGCGACGGTGCAGCTGTGACTCGCTTGGCGCAGTACACGACGCTTGGTCTAGGGGGAGCGGCCACCGTTCTTGAGGCGCCGTCGCAGGCGGACGTGGTCGCGCTCGTGCATGAGTATCCAGGTGCCCGGATTCTGGGCGGCGGCTCTAATGTGGTGGCCGGCGACGCGGGCGTGCTGGAGCCCGTCATCCGGCTGACCGCCGCTGGCCATGTCCGCCACGACGATCAGATCATCGTGAGTGCTGGCACTGCCTGGGACGACTTCGTGGCGCAGATGGTCGCCGAAGGCCGCAGTGGGATTGAAGCGCTGTCCGGTATCCCGGGCTGTGTCGGCGCCACCCCGATCCAAAACATGGGCGCCTACGGCCAGGAGGTCGCGGAGACCATTGCGGGCATGCGGGTTCTGGTCCGCCGCACGGGGGAGATCACCACGTGGCCCGCCGCCCGGGCGCAATTCGGGTACCGCAGCAGCTTCTTCAAGGAACACCCGGGGGAATACGTCGTGATGGCGGTGGCCTTCGACCTGCCCGAGGGCCTCAGCGCGCCGGTGAAGTACGCCGAACTCGCCGGCCTGCTACAGGTCGAGATCGGGCAGCGGGTGCCCGTGGACGCCGTCCGGCAGGCGGTTCTGGAATTGCGCCGAGGCAAGGGGATGGTGCTCGATCCCACCGACCCCGACACGCGCAGCGCCGGCTCCTTCTTCACCAACCCGATCGTGGATCACGCACCCGAGGGCGCGCCCGGATGGCCGCAGCCGGACGGCCGGGTGAAGACCAGCGCGGCGTGGCTGATCGAGCATGCCGGTATTCACAAGGGATTCGCGTTGCCCGGTTCTGGTGCTGCCGTGTCGAGCAAACACACGCTCGCGTTGACGAACCGGGGCGGGACGACCGAGGACCTGCTGGAACTGGCCCGTCACATCCGGTCGCGGGTGGTCGATGTGTTCGACATCGTTCTGCTGCCCGAGCCGGTGATGTGGGGCTGCGCGCTGTGACGGGTCCGCAAGCCCCCTAGTGGATGAACTGCGCGACTCCGGGGCGATCCTGGTGAACCTCGGTGCCGAAGACGATGCCGCACAATCACTGTCGATTGGGTGTTCAGTCGCGTTGGGGAATGCGGCCGCGGCGGGGGTGGTGTTGGTTGCTGGGTCGGTAGTCGTGGGGTCGGGTGGTGGCGGTGGTGCCCAGGCCTGACTTGGCTCACGCCGATTTCGGATCTTGACGGGGTGTGCTTCTGATCAGGTGTTTTCTGTTCGAAATGCCGGGATTTCACGCACTAAGGGCGTGGGTCGTAGGGTCGTGGGGTGGCATTTGTTCGGCGGGTGAGGACCGGTTCGGGGGCCACGGCGGTACAGATCGTGGAGTACGCCGGTCGTGGCCGGCAGCGG
>JAKOZM010000222.1 GCA_029779995.1 Actinomycetes bacterium | reverse complement strand
CCGACGACACAAGGTTCGGGTCGTCGAACACCGCAGAGGTACGGACCAGGGTGTGAGAGAGTTTCACCTACGAGATGCCCCTCGTGCGAGACGGAACTGAAGCCTGAAGAACTCCAATTCTGTTTCAGCACAGGGGCATCCTCACGCTCCGACGCGCAAGATCACCTCACCAAGCCCAGCCCATCCGTGGATCGAGGCTTAGCCATTGGTCGCGCGCAATGACCCCGAGCGCCACCGCCGTCAGGACGAGCAGCATGACGGTCAACACCGCCGCACCGCGAGTCAGCATGGCCATCACACCCACGCCGAGGCCGATGAGTCCTCCCAAGGCGCCCCAGACCACTTGTTCGGCGCGGAACGACTCGACCTCCGGGCTGCGCCCAGCGCGCTGCAACCGGCGGCGCACCGAACTCGCACCCCCGAGCAGGCGGTCCACCCGTCCTCCCAGCTCCGACACGACCGGTGCTGCAATCGCGGCCAAAGGACCGCGTTGCGCGGCCGGCCGGACGAGCAATCCAGATGGGGGCGCGGCATCGCGTAAGTACGGGGCCAAGCGTTGTTGCAGGCCGGGTTGCCGCCCTGCGGGCCAGCGCAATACGACGGTCGCCGCACCGAGGCCAAGCAGTGCCCCGCATGCCGCGCCCGTCCACCACGGCACACTGGTCATCGCAACACCCGCTGGTCGTCGGGAAGTCGGCCGATGCGCACCATCAGCCGGTAGGCGACCACGGTCGTCGCGGCACCGATCGCGAGCACCGCGGCCCCAGCAGGCGTGGCGTACGCCGTGAGCGAGTTTGGCTGGAAGGACATGAAGCCCAAGACGATCCACGGCGCTGCCGATGCCAGCCTGGCGGCGTTGATCGTCCATCCTTGACGAGTCTCGAGTTCAGCCCGGGTCCGGGCGTCTTCGCGCAGGAAGCTCGACAGGGTCCGCAGGACGCGGCCGAGGTCTGACCCACCGACTTCGCGGGCGATGCGCAACGACTCGATGAGCCGGTCGCCCACAGGGTCGGCCAGGCGATCCTTGAGCCGATTGAGACACTCCTGGAAACTGCCCGACCCGCGGTAGTCCTCGGCGAAGGTGGCAAAGGCCGGGCGCAACTCCTCCGGACCGCGGACGGCCAACTGCGCCAAGGCCTCGGGCAGCGCCAGCCCAGCTCGGACGCCCGACGCGAGGTTGTCGACGGCATCGGGCCATAGGTCTCGCAATTGAGTGCGACGCTGGCGGGCTCGCATGGCCACCAATGCCCGCGGCGCATAGCCCGCAATGCCGGCGAAGCATAGTGATACCGGCAGCACCTTCACGGCACTGAAGACGCCGGCAAGCACAAAGAGAAAGGCAACGACGGACGCGAGCAGGACATGGCGCGGGGCCAACCCTTCGAGGCCCGCCTGGGCGATCTCGTCGCGAATCCGATCACCCGGCGAGACGCGGCGCGGCTTCGCCGAGGCTTCGGTTGCCGGCCAGCAGGACCAGTAGACACAGAACAGGCCCATGCCAAGGATCAACCCGATGGCCAGCGGTTTCACGACGCCTCCTGGGCCAACAGCGAAGCCACCCGGTAGCCCGCCCGCTCGAAACGCTCGGTATGTGGTGGGAAGCCGTCGGCGCGGCGTAGCCGCCCATCACGGGTCGTGAACAGATCGGCCATCTCGACGACGTCCCCCTCGACCCGACCGGGCACCGCGACGATTTCGCGAACCCGTCGCACGCCATCGAAGTCGAGCGCGATGTGCACGACGAGGTCGACGCTCGAGGCCACGGTGGGCACCACGAAGCGCGGGGAGACGTTCTCTCCGGCCAGCAAGGGGAGGGTGCACATCTTGGTGATGGCCTCGCGGGCCGAGTTGGCGTGCAGGGTGCACATGCCGGGCAGGCCCGAGTTCAACGCGATCAAAAGGTCGAGGCTTTCGGCCTGCCGCACCTCACCGACGATGATCCGCGAGGGGCGCATGCGAAGTGCCTCGGTGACCAGACGCCGAAGTGGCACCTCTCCGGTGCCCTCCAAGGAAGGCTGGCGGCACTGCATGGAGGCGACGTCCCGCAACGGGATCTTGAGTTCGAAGACTTCCTCGCAGGTGACGATGCGTTCCCGGGCCGGGACCGCGGCGGCCAGGCACCCCAGCAGAGTTGTCTTGCCCGCTTGGGTACTAACCGGTAGTGAACAGGTACTATTGAGATCCATGCCTACACGCCGTTGCGCCATCTACGCTCGCATCTCCGTCGCCCAGGAGGCGTCGGTGTCTATCGACCGTCAGGTCGAGGCCGCTCGGCAGTATGCCGCGGCCCGGGGCTGGCAGGTCGTCGCGGTGTTTACCGACGACGGGGTGTCGGCCACTCACAACAAGCCCGAGGATCGCGCAGGTTGGCGGGCCCTACTGGAGTCCTCCGAGCGCTACGACGCCGTACTCGTATGGAAGATAGACCGATTGGCGCGACGCGTCCTCGACTTCCTCCATGCCCATGAGGCGCTCCAGGAGCGGAAGGCGGGCATCGTAGCGGTCGAGGACCCCATCGACATGACCACGGCTCAGGGGCGCGCGTTCGCCACGCTGCTGGCAGTGTTCGGTGAAATGGAGGCCGAGGCGATTCGCGCGCGGGTGCGGGCGGCACGGACTCACTTGCTCCGGTCGGGTCGCGTCGTTGGAGGAACCGTCCCCTACGGGTGGCGCTCGGTACGCAACCCTGATGGCCCCGGGTACGTGCTGGCCCACGACCCCGAGCGCATCGAGTACGTGCGGGGGATGGTTGATCGAGCGAGCCGAGGCCAGGCGATCTACTCCGTTGTGCAGTGGCTGGACGAGGTTGGGGCACCGTTGCCGTCAGCATCGCAGCGACGGCGCAAGGGTGCAGGCTGGTCCTACTCAACTGTCGAGCGACTCCTCCGTAATCCGATCCTCGCCGGCATGACCCCGCTCAACCCGGGCAACACGACCAAGGTTCGCGGAACGGAGGTTCTGCGCGACGCTGACGGGTTACCGGTGGTGGACGAGTCCGTAGCTGTCATGTCCGCTTCCGATTGGCGCGCCATGGTGCGCAGCCTTGACGAGCGGGATACGGCGCAGTCCCTCCCCCGAGCCATGAAGGCGAAGACGTCCGCCCTGCTGTCGGGGCTCGTGTGGTGCGGAGAGCACTTGGACGATCAAGGCAACGGCACTCGCATGCACCGTGGTACGGCCCAGGGTCGCCCGGGCTACTCCTGCCCCGTGTGCCACCAGACGATCACGAACTTCGAGGACGTCGTGATCGCGGAGTTCCTCCGCATGAAGGGCGAACGGGTGCGATGGTCCGTGGTTGAGGAGGTGCACGAGGGCGGGGCGGCGATGCTGCCGGAGATTGAGCACAGGCTCGCGGAGCTCGGCGCACAGCTGCAAGCCACCGACGATGATGCCGAGGCCGACCGGCTCACCGAGCAGATTGCGAACCTCCGGCGCATCCGGCGCGAGGCGCGCGCCCAGGCTCCACAGGTCGTGCTCCGCGAGCGCAACCCGGTGGGCTGGTTCGCGGAGGCTTGGGCTGCGGCGGACACGACGGACGAGCGGCGGGCCGTCCTGGACGACGCGATGGAGCGAATCTGGGTGTGTCGAGGACGAGCCGGCCGGGGGGTCGACCCAACCCGACTTGTGATCGACTGGAAGCTCCCGGAGGACCTTGGCCCGAGCGAGTCCTAGATCTCATCTTCATGAAATCCTTGGCCAGGTTGTCCCCATGTCGTCCACACGTATGCCACAGTTCTCCACATGTGACTGCGTGTGTCTACTTGCGACCACGAGTCCCAGTAGACCCCGTAGCGCACACGAAGGCCCACGTGATTCCGGGGTACTAGCGATACTCCGGAGCCTCGTGGGCCTCGTGCTGTGTTCAGGTCAGGCGGACGTCACTGGATCGTGCCGCCACCGTTCTGAACGATCTGGGCAGCGTGGTAGCAGTCGGTGTAGTTGTAGTACTGCTCCGAGTGGCAAATGATCTTGCCGTTCGTGGCGGTCACTCGGAACCAGTACTGTCCGTTGCTACCTCGCAGGATGGTGATCTTGTCGATCATCTGATCTCCCTGCCCGTATTGAGTTGTACCGCTGCCCGGTGATGGGCACCGGTAAGCCCAGCCCGGGCGAGCCGGACTGAGGACATTCTGGACCATGGATGCGACGGTCATCCATGTTTGGCATTCGGCGTGTCGCGGCGAGTCGTCACTCCCCTACCCGCCGACGCTGTAGCCGCCCTCGGGGGTGAAGTCCTCCGGCCCTCTGAGCCACGAGCAGTCAGCACCCTGATGCCGCCCCTCGTGCCCATAGGTGAGGCGACAGCCCACGGCCTGGGGGTAGCCCGCCATTCCCGGCCTGACCATGGCGTCGCACTCCAAACCGTAGGATTGCGGTCGCTGTCTGAATAGCTGGCCCGAGCGGACACGCCGCGCGCATTGAGGACAAGCGTCGACGTCATCCGGGTTGAACTCGACGCCAAGCCGAACCTTGACATGGACACCACAGCTTGAGCTTGGGCCTCGATGTTCGAAGAACTCGGGCGCTACGTCACGGGACAGGACTCGCCCCGCCCTGAAAGCATGCACCACGCCGAGGACCTCGGGAAGGCGGGGTGTGGGCTCGCCAGTCGCCCAACTCTTTCCGAAGTCGTATCGCTCAAGCGCGGCCCAAGTCTTGTACACCGGACGCTCTCGGCGCGTCACCTTCGATTCCATGTCTCCCAGTGTGCCCCGCGTGACTGACAGCCTCGGATCGGCCATAGGGCCAGGCCGGACCGGTCAGCACCTACCCTGCCCGACGACACACCCGGGCAACGGTTGACGAGTACCACCGAGCACCCCCGCCTGGCGTAGGAACCCGCTGCCGATCAAGTCGCGCGGCGATCACGGCGTAGGAGTCGCCGCGACGCCGCGCCCGGACGATGCGCGAGGCGACGTCGGCGGGGACCTTGGGCTGATACCCGAAGCGGACGGGCTGGCCTGCTGCCTTGCCCGCGGCTCGTGCCTCGGCCATGCCCTCCCGGACGCGCTCGCCGTTGATCTCCGACTCCCACTGGGCGACGGAGGCGAGGATGCGGGCGACGAGTCGACCGTTGGCGGTGGTGGTGTTGAGCTCCTGGTCAAGGGCCACGATGGCCCAGCGCTGCCGGGCTGACAGGTCGATCCAGTCGACCAGGTGGCGCAGGGACCGGGCGAGGCGGTCGAGCCGGGCGACGACGATGGCCCGTGGGCCGTTGCGCCGGGCGAGTTCAGCTAGGGCCCGCTGGAGCCCGGGTCGGTCGTCCGTGCGGCCGGTGTAACCCGCGTCTTCGTGGACGGCGATCAACTCCCACCCGCGCCGCTCGCACTCGGCTTGTATCGCCTTGCGTTGCTGGTCCAGGGTCCAGCCGTCGCGGGCCTGTTCGGTCGTGGATACGCGGGTGTAGCCGATGACGCGCATGGATCGGTTCCTTTGGGTGGTTGCTGGTTCAACTACCCCTTCAACCATACGCCCGTAGCGTGTAGCAGGCTACGCGCTACTCCTGCGGCCCTTTCCGCGATGATTCGATGGCCTGCAGCACCATCCGCGCACCCGCAATGTACCCACGGAGCGGCGCTCGGTGGGGGTCGGACTTCGGCAACTCACTTGCGCGTCGCTCGAACGCCTCAACGATCCGCCTTGCGTCAGCGATCTGAGGAGTTTCCAACGGGCCAGCCAACAGGCCCGCTCGGGCACCCTCGGAGAAGCCGTCCATACGGGCCCGGGCAACGGGGTCCAAGTCGACGTGCCGAGTCAGGGAGTTGATGAAGAACGCGACGAAGTCGGCCGATTCCTCGGCGTCGGGAACGACAGTCATTGGTCGCCTTTCGGGTTTGACGGGGTCCCCGGCGCGGCAGGAGGAAGGGTCGCGCCGAGGGCCCCGAGTCGGTGGTGGCTAGTAGCCGAGCGAGGACATGACCTCGGTGTCGCTCATGCCAGCCGCGAGCCACGAGTTCACTCGCTCCTGGTAGCGAGCAACGGACGACCCCGCCAAGCCGAGCGCCCCGGCCAGCAACTCGCCGTCCTCGGCGCTGACGCCGTTGAACTGCTCGATGGCCTCATAGACGGTCGCCTGGTTGGGCTCGGCCGCGAGGGCCTGACGGGCATTCCACGGCACCCGCAACAGCGCCTCCGGGCTGATGCCGGAAGCCGTGAAGTCGGGTAGGTCCCCGGCCGCGAACAGTGTCGGCGCGGGGGCGACGTCCTCGGCGGCAATGGCCCGACGGTAGTTGTTGCGGTAGGCCGCTGCCACGAGCGGGTTACGCTCACCGACTTCACGCGGTGACGCCCCGGTCCGGGGCACTGGGGCAGCCCCGGAGTTGGATGCCACCGCTGGCCGTGCCGGCGCGATGGTGAGGCCAGCGGCGCGCTCGATCTGGTCGAAGTCGAACTGCCCGGAGGAGCCCTGCGGCTTGAGCTTGGACAGTTCCACGCCATACTCGTCGGCGTATGCCCGTGCCAGGGAGTGCCAAGGCTGCGGGTATGCCTTCGCATTGGCCGCCACGACCAAGGGGCTCGGCTTCGTCTTCAGTGGCGTCGAGCTCAGCTGCGCTTTAGCAGCAGCCATCCCGCGCCATGCCTCGTACTCGCGCTCGGCTGGGCTGAGCTTGGCCCATTCCGCCTTTGTGTAGTCGCGTGCCATCGGGGGTCCTTCCTTCTAGTCCAACGGGTTTCGTTCGCGGTAGGCGATGACCTCATCCGCGGGAATGAGCCACTGACCCTTGCGGCGCTTCGCTTCGAGCGAGCCCCGCTCGCAGGCCGCGCGCACGGCGCGGGCGCTGATCCCTAGCCGTTGAGCGGCTTGGGTAGTGGTCAGCAGGTCATCCATGCAACTCAAGCCTGGCTGGGGGCTCGAACTGCGGTATACCGCCATACCGTCTGCCCGCTCGACAGCCAGTACCGCTGCCGCTTCAAGCTCCAGCAACCAGGGCGGCGCGGCGATGCCGTCGGTGCGCGCTGCTTGCCGAATAGCGCTGCGGCACAGTCGACCTACGCCCTCGGCAGCCGTGCCACGGAGGAGCAGTTCACCCCCCGACAGCACTTCGACGTTCGGGCTCATCGGTCCCCCTCCGCGTCGAATGCCAGCCCGTGCAGGACCGCGGCTACGTCGTGATGCATGGTGTAGCCCGCCATGAACAGGCTCCGCCACACGGTGCCTTCGCGTTCGGTCAGCATGGCCAACAGCGACTCCGCAAGCGCGCCCAAGGCGGTCACGGCTGGCAACGGCCGGGCGGCCAAGGCGGCACGATGAGCGCGAGCCGTAGGCCAATCCCTTACAGCGAGTGCGGACACGTAGGCGACGGCGGACCTACCCGCCGCGAGGTCACCGAGTGGCCCGTCCAGGCCCGCCTCTGGGTCGGACGGTTCCAAGTAGGCAGGGAGGTCGTCGCCTACGAATGGTGCGATGACAATCTCACGGCACCGCCGACAGTGTCCGACCGTCACGCCGCGAGTGCTCAGCCTGGGTACCCACTGGTGCCCCCGTAGGGCGCACCAAAGCCGTCGGGCCCTCATCGCGCAGCCCTCGCGGCGATCGCTCGCAGTTCCTCGGGCACCACAACGCTCATTGACCGGGCCCACTCGCGGTCGAGCCGACGGGACAGCGCGTCGTCCAGTGCGCCATGGTCAAGCAGGACCCGCATCACCTGGTCGAACATCCGGGCGAGGATCGCGCGCTGCGCCCCCGCGAAGATCTGCCCCTGCTGCTCGCTGATCCGCACGTAGCGTTCCTCAACGCCGGATCGCGCCAGTACGTCAAGCAGCCGGGCGGAACGGTCAAGCACTCGCTCGTAGGCGTCAAGCGCGGCCGTATACCGGAGCGGACTCGTTTCGGGGTCAGCATCGAGCCGATTGAGCCGCGCCGCCAGGACTTCCTTCATGCCCTTGACCTCGCCCGCGAGCCGCGACAGTTCCTCGATTGGGTTGGTGATCGGGTCCGCGTTGACGTCCGCGAGGAGCGCTTCGGCCTCGGCCCGGGCCAGTCGCCGTTGAGCGGCTGCCTTCGCCTGGGGCGAGCGACCTCCGTGCCAGCCGCACACCTTCTGCCCGATCATCGCTCGTTGGGCGCAGCGCTGCCCGCTGGTGCGCGACCATGCCTGGCAACGACCCTCGTCGCCGGGACCGAACCTCGGTGGCGTTCTCGGTGCCGAGAGGGCCTCTCTCGCTGCCGGAGAGGAGGGGCTGGTGCCTTCGTCCCCGACAGCAGGAACGGGACGGAGAGGGAGCGGAGGGGAACTGGTCATCGGTGTGCCTTTCTGCGTCGAATGCGCGCCTTGGCGCGGTGAGTGGGCCACGCGTCACCCGAGCGGGTGGCGTGACTGAGGAGTGAGTAGCCCCGGGGACTGACCTCGGGGTCGGTGGAAGGTGGGGCCGTCCTCGGGGCCAGCGGCTGCGCGCTCAACGACGGAGCGCCGACCGACTCAGGCCCGAGCGGCCCGGCGGCCCGGCGGCCGATCAAGGGGGGCACCTGGGACCGCCCCTGAGTCCAGCGAACCAGTTTGTCAGCGCTCTTAGGTTGCGTGGGGTCGGCGGCTGGCCAGTATCCAGTTTCAACCCTTAGGGAGTTGAAACTGGCAAACTGGTTGGAGGCACCGGTTTGCAAACTGGTTTGAAACTGGTTGAAACTGGTAAACCGGTGCCGCCTCATTCGGACACCTCCGCAAACTCCGGCACATAGGGTTTGACCAGCCTGTGAAGGCGGCTCTGCCCTTTGGCGGTGCGCCCCACATAGCCGTCGCGGACCAGGGAATCCAAGGCCGCGATGATGTCGGTGGGGTCGCCCTTCACGTCGCGTTTGACGGTGTTGGTTGATGCACCTGGCTCCCCCTCCGGCCATTCGGCCAGGAAGGCCATCACGCGCCCCCGCATCTCCTCGCGCCGCTCGTCGGGCGTGCTGTGCCGGGGCGGAGCGTCAAGTAGCACCCGAAGCGCCCCTGCAGTCCCGTCCACTGTCACCTTGGCGACAAGCTGCAAGCGATCCTTGCCGTAGACACCCGCGGCGCGGCTGCGCACGTAGCCATGCCGATCCTTTGCGACGTAAACATCGACCTCTCCGACGAGGTCGCGCCCGAGCGGCGACGTTGGCTTGACCAAGTAGGCAGCTCCGCTGATGGTGGCCATCTTCGCTTGCCCTCCAATGGCGAATCGGCCCGCCTCCGAACTCTTGGCCACGTGATCGACGAGTACGACCGCGGCCCCGGTCCGCCGCGCGATGAGGCGGGGCAGCCGGTCATGCCAGACGGTGATGTCGTCGTTCCCGCCCAACCCTCCGGTCGACCGGACCTTGGCTGGAGCTTGGGCCAGCGCCTCCGTCACGCCATCGATCACTGCCAGGGCGTACGGCTGGCCGATGAGTCCGGCGAACGCTTGCCCGCTCGCCTCTGAGAAGCCGTAGTCCACCTCCGGTTGGACGTAGGCCAGCCGCTTCAACTCCTGGGACCGAACCCCCATCAACCGAAGGCGCTCGGCCACGGATGCCGGGTCCGCCTCATAGTCCAGGTACAGCACCCGGTTCCCGAGCCTGAGCTGAACCGCGACCTCGGCCTGGACGATCATCGACTTGCCGGACTCGCTTTCCCCGTGGATGGAGTGGGTCATGCCCGGGTAAAGGAGCGCGACACCATCAGTGCGCCGCAGCAAGTGGGCCTCGGGGGTCCGACGGCTGCCGTCGAAGTAGTCACCCAGCGCTACCGGCACCCAACCGCCCGCATCGGCGACCGGAGGGTCCGTCCCCGCGGCAGCGGTCGCGAAGTCCTGCTCGGGAGTGTCAACCTCCGGGCGCTCAGGACGAGCCTTCCTCCAAGCGGAGTCGCAGGAAGCCTCGAACTCCCGCCTGGTGTAGGGGTGGTTCCCGGGGGCACGCTCGGCAGCCGACCACAGCGCGTCCTCGACCTCACACCGGTCTAGCGCCTCAGCGCGCACGAAGTTGTACAGCGGCAGCAGCCATCTACTGACGGTGGTGTTGCGGGCACCCTCCGCTGCCTCCACCTCGCGGACAGCCTTGAGCAGCACTGCTTGTGCCTTCTCACGCTCCCGCTCGGTGACAGGGCCCACCTCGCCGTTCTCAGGCCCCAGGGATGGCCCCTCGGCACGCGCACGCAGCCTGACTACGGCGTACGGGTCGGCCGGGCCAAGGTCGGGCCAGTCGGTCCGGTCAAGCACGCGGTAGCCGTCGGTGGGAGGCACGATCACGAACCGGCCGTCCGACTGCATGTCGACGCCGGGCCAGGGCAGCCGCCCACTGACCCCCATGGGGGACACGTACAGGTGCCAGCCGCCACCCGGGGTCGTCACGACCTGGTGCACTTCCGGGAGTTGGCCGTGCATCGCTGCGAGCGATCCGCCGTTGCGCGGATCGACGTCGAGCACGTCGTAGGCAACTCCGCAGCGCATCGCCAACCCGTCGCGAGCCGAGAGGGCCCCGAGGTCCGGGTTACCGTCTGCGCTGGCGCGCTGCCAGTTGTTGGGGGCGGCATAGCGCCCCTTGATCGAGCCGCGCGGCATGGCGCGCAACACGAACAGCGGTGCGCCGACGACGTCCAGTTCATCCGCGAATGTGCTCACGGGTGCACCCCCATTACGCGCTCGCCGTCACTGAACATGCGCGTACGCACGCGGTACTGCCACTCGACGACGATGACCGGCCCAACCGGTCGCCACCCCCACGCCATCTGGACGTCGTCGGCTTCGGCCTGAGTTACCGGCCTGACGCGCTTGCGCAATCCCTGGTGAGCCCGGAACCAAGCTGCGTCATCGTTGAGGGCGGCCTTGATCGCCACCCACACGCGACACTCGGCGCGGTGGTTGAAGCCGTATTCGGATCGATTGCCGCGACAACTCGGGCAACAGACGGCAGTACCGTTGAGGGTGAGCAGTGCGGAAGCCGTCTCTGGGAGCCAACCGGGGCGGCTTTCGTCTTCCTGGGTCACGCCACCTCACCGCCCCCGACCAGCAGGCGCGCCACCCGCTCGCGTTGCTCCAGGGTTAGGGGTGGGACCGCGGCGAGCGCGTCACGCGTGGAACGCTCCAGCTTCGCCAAGGTGAGTTCCCGGCGCGCTGCGGCCTCCACCTCCGGCTCAGGCGTCCGACCGAACGCGAACAGTCCGCCGAGCCGGGCTCGTGCCTTGCTGACTTCATCGGCCATGGGGGCCTCTCCTCACAGTTGATCCTGTGAGGGGCTCCCCGAACTGCGACCCGGGACCGGGTCGGACGGGCGATCCTCGTCATGCCATCAATGCCAACGGGGTCTGTCCAGCGGGCGGGTACCCCGCACCGCTAAGCCTCACGCCCACGTGCACTCGCGCTATGGCTAGCCCAAGCGTACTCGACTCGATTGGGCTATAGGGCGGCAATGGCGATGGGGCGGCACCATGTACGAGCGTCGGGTCCACGAGGGTCAGGCGGACGCGGCCATCGTGGACCGACGCGTTGGGACCGAGCCTGCGTCCGGGGGACGCTCGACCACGGAAGATAGGCTGCGGCTATGCCGAAGCGGTACAAGTCGAGCGACAGTGCCCTTGTCTTTCAGCGGGGGTTTGACATCTGGGGTGGCCTGAGGGCAGTCGAGTCATACACGAATGACCACCCCCGGGTCATGGGCGAGCCCCGGCTCTGGGTAACCGACTCTGCCGGTGAAGAAAACTCAAATTCGGTTGACGCGGCCTTCATGTCGTGGAACAGGGAGCGCGAACCTCTCAAGCAGATCGTCTTCTTCCATGGCGGCAGTGAGGGCACCAACGTGCGCGTGAGTGCCCGCAATCTTGAACATCCAGTGACTCCCGGAAGGTGGTTTTCCCCCGCCGCCACCGTCTCGGTTGAAAGCGAAGACGCGGCCGACGCAAAGGGCACTGCAGACGAAGTTGCTAAGTGGCTAGCGCGGGGGGCCAACCCTCAGCGCTTGGCGACGCCTCCCCTTCCATCACGCTGGCAAAGGTTTCGCTCCAGCCCGTGGGCCGTTCAAATCGGCGGGGGCTTGGTTGTCGCAGGCGTCGTAGCCGTGGTCGGTTGGATCATCTCAAGACTCTGAAGGCACTGGGACATACCCGGCCTGGGTGCCGCCAGCGACCAGGACATTGAGTCCAGCTATGACGGCTGCCTCGAGGAAGGTCGCTGCAGGACGACTCAGTGTTCCGAGCGCGACCAGGTCGTCGATGTGGTCGGCCTTGACCACGAACTTGCGGATATTGATGTGCCAGTGCTCGCGGGTGATGTCGGGAATGACGACGTGCAGGCGTGACCCGTCTGGCAACACGGCATCGACGAAGGGCGAGCTCAGATCGACGCGTCGACCCGACGAACGCAGCATCCGCTCTACCAAGTCGCGCACTTCGTCGGCGGTGAGGATCGTCGTGGTGAGTTCAGAGACGCCGCCACGGGCGACGAACACGCGATCCGGAGCGTTGAGCCAGATCTCCTCGATCTGCGGATCATCCAAATAGCGTTGCAGCGGGCCGAAACCCGCGACCGTGTCAAGGATGGATCGCACGGCCTCCTCGGCATTGGCCAAGGCTGGCAGGCCGCTGACCATAGACCTCTCGTCGTAGTCGCGCACGGCATCCCGCACCAGCCGGTCCATGACCGCGGGGTGTCGAGTGGGATCCACGCCGGATCGGCGGATGAGTTCACGAACCTCACCCTCGACCTGACGGAGTGCGTCAGCCACCGCATGCCCCTTCCCCTGTGCCCTGGGGCAA
>JAKOZM010000216.1 GCA_029779995.1 Actinomycetes bacterium | reverse complement strand
CAGAGCAGGGTTGTCCCGGTACTCGGAGTTGAGGTCGCTGACCAGGCGCGACAGGCCGTCATGATCGGGCTGTTCGGTGAGCCACCAATCCAGGCTGCGGCCTTCGGACCATTCCGCATACTGCCCGAACTCCGAGCCCATGAAGAGGAGTTGTTTGCCCGGGTGCGCCCACATGTACGCGAAGAAGGCCCGCAGGTTGGCTCGCTGCTGCCAGTGATCTCCGGGCATCTTCGCGATCAGGGAGCCCTTGCCGTGCACGACCTCGTCGTGGGAGATCGGCAGCACGTAGTTCTCACTCCAGGCATAGACCAGGGCAAACGTCATCTCGTTGTGGTGGTACTGGCGGTGGATCGGGTCGTGCGAGACGTAGTCGAGGGAGTCGTGCATCCAGCCCATGTTCCACTTCAGGCCGAAGCCGAGGCCGCCCAGGTGCGTGGCCCGGGTGACACCCGGCCAGGCGGTGCTCTCCTCGGCGACGGTGAAGGCGCCCTCGCAGCGTTTGTAGACCGTGGCGTTCATCTCCTGCAGGAACTGCACCGCGTCGAGGTTCTCCCGGCCGCCATAGGCGTTGGGCGACCACTCTCCTTCATTGCGGGAGTAGTCCAGGTACAGCATCGACGCGACCGCATCCACGCGTAGGCCGTCGATGTGGAACTGTTCGCACCAGTACACCGCGTTCGCGACCAGGAAGTTGCGGACCTCCGGGCGCCCGAAGTCGAAGACGTAAGTGCCCCAGTCCGGGTGTTCACCGCGACGGGGGTCGGCGTGTTCATACAACGGCGTCCCGTCGAAGCGGGCGAGTGCGAACTCATCCTTGGGAAAGTGGGCGGGCACCCAGTCGACGATGACGCCGACCCCGGCCTGGTGCAGGCGGTCGACCAGGTGACGGAAGTCATCGGGGTTGCCGAAGCGGGCAGTCGGAGCGTAATAGGCGCTCACCTGGTACCCCCAGGACCCGCCGAACGGGTGCTCCATGACCGGCAGGAACTCGACGTGGGTGAAGCCATGGCCGACGACGTAGTCCGTGAGTTGCTCGGCCAGTTGCCGGTAGGTCAGTCCCTGCCGCCACGACCCCAGATGCACTTCGTAGACGCTCATCGGGCTGGCGTGGGCCGGTCGCTGCTTGCGCGTCTGTAGCCAGTCGGTATCAGCCCAGTCATACGTGGAGTCGAACACCACGCTCGCGGTCGCGGGCGGGATCTCGGTTGCCTGCGCCATGGGATCCGCCTTGAGCCGGCGCACCCCGTCGCGGCCGATGATCTCGTACTTGTAGCGGGTACCGGCCCCGATCTCGGGGACGAACACCTCCCACACCCCGCACGAGCCCAGCGAACGCATGGGGGTGGCCGTGCCGTTCCAGAAATTGAAGTCGCCGACCACCCGCACCCCCTGAGCGTTCGGTGCCCACACCGCGAAGGCGACCCCACGGACGGGGCCGTTGAGGGTCTCGTAGACATGCACATGGGCACCGAGGACGTTCCACAACTCCTCATGGCGGCCCTCGCTGATCAGGTGTTGATCCATCTCGCCGAGCGTGGGCAGGAACCGGTAGGGGTCGTCGGCGGGCAACTTGTCCCCGCCGTAGGCGACGGCCAGTCGGTAGTCCGGGATGTCGGTGCCGGGCAGCTCAACGACCCACACGCCGGAGTGCTCATGATCCATCGGGTGGTTCGTGCCCCCGACGACGACGTCGACCTCGGTCGCGTCAGGCCGCAGCACGCGGATGGTCACCGCGTCGCCATCGGTGTGCGGTCCCAGCACCGCATGGGGCTGGCTGTGGGTGCCGTCCACCAGGGAGGCGAGTTCAGCGCTGTCAACAGTGATCATCAGATAACTCCCGGCCGGACGTGCATGATGTGGGCGCTTTGCAAATGTGGATCGAGGCGGACGAAGTTCGAGGCCGCCCAGGAGAAACTCTGCCCGCTGATCAGGTCCTGAGCCACGAATCGGTCATGCCAGTCCATTCCCAGCGCCGGCATGTCCAGGTGCAGGGTGGCTTCGCGGGCACCGAAGGGGTCGAGGGTGACGACGACGATGATCGTGTCCTCCCCGTCGCGTTTGCTGAACGCGATCATCCGGTCAGAGTCGATCTGGTGGAAGACGATGTGGCGCAGCTGCTGCAGCGCGGGATGGTCGCGGCGGATGGTGTTGAGCAGGCTGATGTACGGCGTCAGCGTCGTTCCGCGCTCCTCGGCGGCCGCCCAATCACGTGGCCGGTACTGGTACTTCTCGGAGTCGAGGTACTCCTCGCTGCCCGGCTTCACCGCGACGTGTTCGAAGAGTTCGTATCCGCTGTAGACACCCCAAGTAGGGCTCATGGTCGCCGCCAGCGTGGCCCGGATGCTGAACGCGGCCGGACCCCCGTACTGCAGATAGGCGTGCAGGATGTCGGGGGTGTTGACGAAGAAGTTCGGGCGCATGTACGGCGCGGACTGCGTGGACAGCTCGCGCAGATAGGCCTCGAGTTCCCACTTCTCATTGCGCCACGTGAAGTACGTGTAGGACTGGTCGAATCCCACTTCGGCCAGTGCTCGCATCATGGGCGG
The DNA here is from genome assembly GCA_029779995.1 of Actinomycetes bacterium. The sequence continues at coordinate 9,479 of JAKOZM010000216.1, read as the reverse complement.
CCGCGTGAACGCCTCAGCCAGGAAGAGCACATCCGGATCCGTGCGCTTGATCTCGTTGATGACGTGGTCCCAGAATCGCACGGGTTTGGTGTGCGGGTTGTCCACACGGAAGATCCGCACATCGTGATCCATCCAGTAGCGGATGATCCGCAGGACCTCGGCCGTCAGGCCCTCCGGGTCACCGTCGAACCACATCGGATAGATGTCCTGGTACTTCTTGGGCGGGTTCTCCGCATAGGCGATGCTGCCGTCGGCACGGACGGTGAACCACGGTTTGCCCGCTGTGGCCCAGGGATGGTCGGGGGCGACCTGCAGCGCGAGGTCGATGGCGACCTCCATCCCGAGAGCCCGGGTCGAACCGACGAAGGTGTCGAAGTCGTCAATGGTGCCCAGGTCGGGATGGATCGTGTCATGGCCGCCGTCGGCTGAGCCGATCGCCCAGGGTGAGCCCGGGTCGCCCGCGGCCGGAGTCAGAGTGTTGTTCGGTCCCTTGCGGTTGATCGTGCCGACCGGGTGGATCGGCGGCAGATACACCACGTCGAAGCCCATCTCCGCGATGGCCGGCAGGCGTTTGGCGGCTTCCTGGAAGGTGCCCGAGCGCAGGGGGTCCAGCGACGATCCCTCACTGCGGGGGAAGAGTTCATACCAGGACCCGAATAGCGCCCGGCGGCGATCGACGTACACCGGCCACGGGCCGCACGGGGTCTCGAGGTCACGGATCGGGTGGGCGGCCAGCATGGCCCACAACTCGTCGTCCAGGCCGGCGGCCAGCCTGGCCGCCGGCGACACCCGGGTATCGCGCAGCCCTGCGATCGCCTTGCTGATCAAGGTCTGGTCAGGCACGTCGGCGCGGCTGAGGATGCGCGCGCCCTCCTCAAGTTCGAGGTCGACGTCGACGCCGGCGGGGATCTTCAGTTCCGCGCGGTGCCGCCAGGTCCCCAGGATGTCGCTGTAGGCGTGGATGCTGAACGTCCACGCACCTTCGGTGTTCGGCCGGAAGGTGCCATCCCAACCGTCGGTGCCGTTGTCCCGAGCGACCATCGGAGTGCGCACACTGCGGCCCTGGGCGTCCGTCGCCACCAGGTCGACGCCGAGTTTGTCGTGGCCCTCGCGGAACGCCACGCAGTACACCATGAGGAGTTCTCCCACGGCGGCCTTCACGGGACGTCGACCGGCCTCCACGCTCGGATAGACATCCAGCACGGTGAATCTACCGGTCAGCACCTGCGGGGGTGTGAGGTTGTTCGACGGCAGTGTCTGCCAGTACTTCTCGGCTGCAACGCTCGGGGCGCCGGAGCCCTGGCTGGAGATGTCAGGCACACCTGAAACGGTAGTCGGTCCCCGTCGGACATGCGCGATCCGCCGGGGCGGACCTGCCGCCGTTATGCGGCGCCGCTCGCCCGATTGCCGCACCTCGCTTTGATGACCGCCTTCGCAGCATTACGATCAAGGGACCCGACGCTGGAGGCCGACGATGATCACAAAAACCCTGGTGTCCACCGCTGCCGTCGCGGCGTTGGCACTCACATCCATCGCCCCCGCGATGTCTGCCCCTGCGACCGGCGGGTCGACGTTGACCGCAGCCTCCCCGGTGCGGGGATGGTTGACGGCTCCAGTGACGATCGTGGCCGGTGACACGTGGTCACGCTCTGTGCGAGTTCAGGGTGGGAAGCGGGAGGTGAAACTGCAGGTCAAGCAGGGCGGCCCGTTCCGCACGGTGAAGACGTACCGGTCCAAGAGCAACGGCAAGTTGACGGTCTCCAGGACGTTCCGAACTGCCGGGGTGGCATCCATCCGCCTTGTCGTCGTGGGTGAGGGGGCGGACAAGGACATCAAGACCAAGGCAGTTCCGCTGTCGATCGTGGCCAAGCAGTACGCGGGATCACTCGGAGGAGATCACACCTCGGGCACCCGCTGGAGTGGTCAAATCACGTACTTCTACCAGGATCGGGATCCGGTCACGAATCAGCCGTGGAATGACGGCCAGGTGCATTACACCCCGATCGAGGGCTCGGTCTCCTGGCAGTACGACCCCTCGGTGCTCAACGGCCCCAATCGGCGAGCCTGCTCGGCCACGCCGAGCGCTGGCGTGTTCGCGATGGACGCCCTGGACGGGCACATGACTGTGTCGAAGGAGCTCGACCCGAGGTATAAGGCCTACCGCTACGACCTGGATCTGTCCGTTCCGACCGGAACCTCACCGTCAGTGCAGTTGACCTGCGAGTACCTCGAGCCCGATCCCGACCTCGGCGATGTCTGGGTCAGCAAGACCCGGCCCACCACCTTGCAGTTCGCGGGTGAGAGCAACATCCTGTTGACGAACGGGCTCAGCGTCGCGGCGACGGGGGAGGCCGGCCGCTACACGAAGACGTGGTCCGCCTCGTTGTCCGGGGACATCAATCGCCCTGCGGAGGCTGTGACCAACCGCTGGTACTGGGACCTGGCCACCGGCTGAGGAGCCCGTGCCCGACGCCGTCGCAGAGCGCGCCGACGTGTTCCCCGTGCAGCCGGTGGGCGCTGGCCGTGGCAGCGATGAAGGGCGATGTGCCGTAAGTGGCTATACCGCCCGTTTCTGACGTCGCCTGAAGTTCTCCCTATCGCTCCATGTCCCGAAAACGAGCGTTTGCGGTGCATGATCGCCAACGGCATTGGGCAGGTCATCCAAACCCTGGATCGTGCGTACGGAATAGCGTACGTTTGCTGTGGAGGTGTTGCAGATGACTTCTGTAAGCGCGACGTCGGCCAGGGCGAACCTGTACCGGCTCATCGACCAGGTCAACGAGGACTCTGAGCCGCTGACCATCACCGGACAGCGTGGCAACGCCGTTCTGATCGGCGAGGATGATTGGCGGGCCATCCAGGAGACTCTGTTCCTCTCAGGCTTGCCGGGTTTCACCGAGTCGATCCGAGATGCGCGCGTCGAAGGCATCGAGGCGGGCTCCGAAACCCTCGCATGGTGATGCCGTGGCGGCTGGTCTATTCCGAGGCGGCTCAGAAAGATGCCCGCAAACTTGCATCCGCCGGACTGAAGGGCAAGGCGCAGCGACTGCTGGATGTCCTCGCGGAAGATCCGTTCGCGAACCCGCCGCGTTACGAGAAGCTGGTTGGCGATCTCGCCGGCTGCTACTCGCGGCGGATCAACATCCAGCACCGTCTGGTTCACGAGGTTCTCGCTGAAGAACGCGTCGTTCACGTCCTGCGCATGTGGACCCATTACGAGTGACCTGTCCGCGCAAAGGCTCGGGGCGAGTCGTCGGACCAACTCGTACTCCTCATGGCAGCTCAGTCCGTCCAAAAACCGAAGGTATTTGAGAGGGATTGATCAATGCCAATGTGTCGGTCGGCGAAGGTCGGCTCTTGGGCCGACGACAGTTGAGGGCAACTGGTTGCCGGAGATGCGGCCGTGGCCCAGAACGAAGCTCGCGTCGGCGGCCTTTCGGAGTGCATCCCTGGTCCGCTTGGGCGGGAAGACGACCACGATGCGACGGTCCTGTTTCAGGCGCCTGGCTGACTGGATGGCCGTACGAAGTCCCGTCGCCACTGATGAGCAAGGCGGTGTCGAAGTCGTTGCCCTCCCGCCCCTTCCACGAGGCGAACGGCGAGGCTGACGTCGGTTCATTCTGCGCCTCGCGACCCCGTGCCTTGGCTACTTCTCGTGGCGGGACGAGACCGCAGCCAGTGTCTACACCGGCCAGTGGCTCAAGGCCCTCTTGTCGGGACGGGATCGGTCCACTTGAGATGAATCCCCGGCCGGGGCATCCGCGTCCACGGTCGGCGTGATGTCCAAGAACGCTCTGGCCGTGACAGTGTTCGGCCGTTCGAGGGCCAGGCCGAGGAAGTGCTCGTCGCCGCTTACCACGACGTCCTCCCCTGCAGAAACGGTTGCGTTCAGGATCGGTGTTGATGGCCGGGTCCGCGTCCCGAATGGGCCAACTGCGCGGCTGTCGGCGAGCACTTGTCGAGGATGGACAGAGTCCAGACAACTAGCCATACTTATAGCCATGAGTGTCGCTGAGCAGATGTCCCTTGCCGAGGTGAAGGACCGCCTATCGCAGGTTGTCGAGGACGTGGAAACCGAACATGCGCGCGTGACCATCACCAAGCACGGCCGCCCCGCGGCTGTTCTCATCAGCGCCGACGACCTGCAGTCCCTGGAGGAGACGCTGGCGGTGCTTAGTGACGCCGCGGTTATGGACCAGATTCGGGCCTCACGCGAGGAACTCAGCGGCGGCACCACGGCACAGACACTGTCAAAGGAGCAGATGATGGGCCGAATCCGGCCTTGAGTTATGAGATCCGATGGTCCGCGGCCGCACAGAAGACCTTGGAGCGCCTCCCCGAGAAGGTGGCCACCGCCTGCGTCGAGTTCGTGTACGGCGGATTGACACAGAACCCCTGGCGCGTGGGCAAGGCGCTGCGATTCGACCTCGAGGGTCTGCACAGTGCCCGTCGCGGAGACTACCGGGTGGTGTACCTGATCGAGGACAATCGGGCCTGCATCACCGTGGTCGCGGTGCAGCACCGGGCGGACGTTTACCGTTCACAATAGAGATTCATCGCAAGTGGGCTCCCGCTCTCGTCTCCAACTACGAATCTCGCGCAAGCTGACACGAACGCCGCAGAGGACCGCTCCTGAAGCACCTCGCGTATTCCGCAGAACCGGGGGACGGCGTCCCATAAACGAAGGTTTGTGAGACGGATTGATCTTCATTCGAGGCAATGTCAGGCCACTGCCTCGAAATGGATCAATCGCTGGTCGTCCGGCAAGTCCCTCGACGGCTACCGGAGGCACCTCAAACAGAACAAATGCCGGGCCTGGACCTAGCGGCATGCTCGTAAACGCCATGAGGTGCGCATAGCCTGTGCCAATGGCCGGTGCCACCGATCCGGATCCTGGCGGTGTGGCCCAGGACCGCAGTTCCACCTTGGCCGCGTTGGGCGCAGGTTTGCTCTCGGCGGCCATTGGCGCTTGGACCGCGTACCTTCTCCTCATAATCGAAGGCGGGTCGGGCATCAAGGCCTTGGGCTGGGGCGGCGTTGATGGGGTGCTTTGGCTGAGTCTGACGATGGGTGCGCTAGGCCTCATCATGGTCATAGCGTTCAGAAGGGCGCGCATCCCATGGGCTGGTCTGTCTGTGGGGGGTTTCGGCGCAGGGCTCTTCTTGCTGTCAGCGTACGTCTACCTCTCCGTGGGTAACCTCGTAGACGTTGGAGCCTTCCCGGAAATGAATGTATCCAACGGCGAACTCAGTCTGCCGCTTGCGGGCTTGTTGTTGATGGCCTTCGGATGCGTGCTCGGTCTCTTCAGTATGGGGCGGCATCGACGGTCGTAGGTCATTCACCCGTCCCTGCGCTCGTCGAGCCGCAGTGAGAAATCCCGACTTGGCGAGGTGAGCGTGGCGTTGCTGCCGTCGTCAAGCGGCCTGACCCAGTACCGCGAGAAGCCCTCAGCGTCGCGCACAACGCCGTGGTTGTGACGTCGGCGGGTAGAAGAGAGCGGCCCAAGCGCCGCAGTAAGCGTCCAGAGAAGCAACCTCCGGACCGAGTCCCACAAACGAGTGTTTGCGGTGCATCGGGGGTGTCCCTATCGAGCTTGTCAAGCCGCGGCACACGTTTTCGCTTCGTAGTGGGTGCCGACAGCCAGGAAGGCCACCATGAGGCGGAGCTGAAGTCATGGGGTTTCGGGCAGGACCTCGGCGACGACGATGGAGTAGCAGGGCACTTTGACGCCCGCCGACGGATCGGCGCCTGCCAAGGTGACGTCCTCGCTAGCCAGCACCACGCGGGCCGGCATCGGGAAGTCCATCTCAACGGGATCGGGCCCCGTGTTCAGGCACAGCAGCACCGACGGTTCGCCCTTGAACATGGCCTGGACCACGCGCACTCCGGGATCGTTCCACTGCTCGGAGGTGAGGACCGTGCCGTCCTCGTTGAACCAGTGCAGATCCTCTGGTGACGGGTGCGTCAGCGGTCGCAGCACGGAGTAGTGCGCGCGATTCTTCAGCAATAGTTTGGTCCATTCGATCAGGCCGCTGTCGGGCTTGCTCCAGTCCTGCCACGAGAGTTCGTTGTCCTGGCAGTAGACGTTGTTGTTGCCCTGCTGCGACCGGCCGGCCTCGTCACCGTAAAGGATCATGGGGGTGCCCGCGCTGAGGATCAGTGTCGCCAGCAGGGATCGCTGCCGGGCACGGCGATTGGCCAACACGTCAGTGTCGTCGGTCGGCCCTTCGACGCCGCCGTTCCAACTGCGGTTGTCGTCGCTGCCGTCGTTGTTGTCCTCACCGTTGGCTTCGTTGTGCTTGTCGTTGTACGACACGAGGTCGTGCAAAGTGAAGCCGTCGTGAGCGGTGATGAAGTTGATCGAGGCATACGGCCGCCGGCCATTGTGCGCGAAGCGATCGGCGGAACCGGTGAGCCGGGCGCCGAGTTCGGACAGTGACCCGATCGATCGCCACGTGTCCCGCACGGTGCCACGGAAGACGTCGTTCCACTCGGCCCACGGGCCGGGGAAATTGCCCGCCTGGTAGCCGCCGATCCCAATGTCCCAGGGCTCTGCGATCAGTTTCACTTGCGACAACACGGGGTCTGCAGCCATCGCCGAGAGCACCGGCGCCCAGGTCGTGACCATCGCTGAGGTGCGGGCCAGGGTGGAGGCGAGGTCGAACCGGAAGCCGTCCACGTGCAGGTCGGTGACCCAGTAGCGCAATGACGACAGGATCAGTTCGACCATGCGCGGGGACTCGGCCCGGATCGCGTTGCCGCAGCCGGTCGGGTTGTCGTAGAGCCCACCCTCGAGCATCCAGTAGGTGTCGGCGTTGGCCGCGCCCTTCCAGGCCAGCGTCGGGCCCAGGTGATCGCCTTCTGCGGTGTGGTTGTAGACCACATCCACGAGGACCTCCAGGCCCGCCTCGTGCAGGGCGTCGACCATGTCGCGGAACTCGGCGATCTGCTCACCGCGCTCCCCGTGGGCGGCGTAGCCCGCATGCGGCGCGAAGTATCCGATCGGGTTGTAGCCCCAATAGTTGGTCAGCCCGCGGCCGAGCAGCATCGGTTCGGGCACGAAGTGCTGCACGGGCAGCAACTCCACGCTGGTGATGCCCAGATCCTTCAAATATCCCACCACTGCGGGATGGGCAAAGCCGGCGTACGTACCGCGCAGCTCCTCAGGAACCTCGGGGTGCAGTTTCGTGAATCCCTTGACATGCGTCTCGTAGATGACGGTGCGGTCCCAGGGAATCCGCGGGGGGTTGTTCGAGGTCGGTGCCAGCGGCGGTACGTAGACGCTGTGCGGAACGAACGGGGCGCTGTCCACATCATCCATCTGGTCGGGATCGTCCATGATGTAGGAGTGAATGGCGTCGTTGACCTGCAGTTCGCCGGTCATGGCCAGGGCGTAGGGGTCGAGCAGTAGTTTGGCGGGGTTGAGGCGCAAGCCGAACTGCGGCTCCCACGGACCGGTCACGCGGAAGCCGTAGGTGGTACCCGATGACGGCTCGTCGAGTTCGGCGGTCCAGTGGCCGTAGGGCCCCGGCCGCAGGTCGATCCGATCACCGGATTCCAGCAGTTCCAGCATGACGTGTTCGGCGGCCGGGGCGAAGTAGTTGACCGTGGCTTTGCCCGGGTTGTCAGGATCCGGACGCAGTCCCATGGGAGGCAGACCCTCAGGTGTGCGCATTGTCCTCCTGTCGTGCGGCAACCCCTCCGTGGCGGGGAGGTCCCTCTGGGAGGTTAGCCTGCCGTACATACCCGAAGGAGGCACAAGTGTCGGATTCCGCCGAGAGCGTCGTCACACTCGAGGTCGATAACGGCGTGGGTGTGATCACCCTGCGCAGGCCGCCGATGAATGCTCTGGACGCGGCTGTCCAGGCCGGATTCGCCGCATTCGCGCGGGAGGCCGACCAACGCCGAGACGTCAGCGCGGTGGTCATCCACGGCGGGCCGAAGGTGTTCGCCGCGGGGGCGGATGTCAAGGAGATGTCTGCCTGGGACTACCGCACGATGATCGAACGGTCCGCCGCGCTGCAGGCCGCGTTCACCGCTGTCACCGAGATCGGCAAACCCACCATCGCGGCCATCACGGGCTACGCCCTCGGTGGTGGCCTGGAACTGGCACTGGCGTGCGATTTCCGCGTCTGCGCCGACAACGCCAAACTAGGCCTGCCGGAGATCCAATTGGGCATCATCCCCGGCGCGGGCGGAACCCAGCGGCTGCCCCGCCTGATCGGCCAGGCGCGCGCCAAGGAGCTGATCTTCTCCGGACGCCACGTGCGCAGTGACGAGGCAGAACGCATCGGGCTGGTGGACCGGGTCGTGCCAGCCGACGAGGTACTGGGCGCGGCGATGCAATGGGCCAGCAGCTATGTGGGAGGTCCGGCGTTGGCGTTGCGGGCGGCCAAGATCGCGGTGGACCGGGGGCTTGAGACAGATCTGCGCACGGGCCTGGAGATCGAGCGCGGGCAGTTCGCCGGTCTGTTCGCTACCCAGGACCGGGAGACCGGAATGATGACATTCCTGCAGTCGGGTCCTGGCCAGGCGCAGTTCGAGGGGCGATGACAGCGATGAACCCACCAAGCGCAGAACAGATCCAGCAGGCCTGGACCGACCCGAAACTGGCCAACGTCCTTTACCACGACTGGGAGGCCCAGACCTACGACGACAAATGGTCGATCTCGTTCGACGAGCGCTGCATCACCTACGCCCGGGACCGCTTCGTCAACGTGGCCGGCGATCAGGGCTTGCCCTACGACAGTGCCTTGGAACTGGGCTGCGGCACCGGATTCTTCCTGCTCAACCTGAAACTGGCCGGCGTCCTCGACGACGGTCATGTCACCGACCTGTCGCCAGGCATGGTCGAGGTCGCAAAGAACAACGGGCGTTCGCTGGGCTTCGAACTCGAGGGCCGGGTGGCCGACGCCGAGACCCTGCCCTACGACGACAACACGTTCGACCTCGTGATCGGCCATGCCGTGTTGCATCACATCCCCGATCTGGACCAGGCGATGCGCGAAGTGCTGCGGGTACTCAAGCCCGGCGGCCGTTTCGTGTTCGCCGGCGAGCCCACGGCCAAGGGGGACTTCGTCGCGCGCAAGCTGTCCCAGTGGACCTGGGCAGCGGCCCGGCGCATCTCCCACCTGCCGGGCCTGCGCGACCGGTACGCCTTGGCCGACGCCGTGCTCGACGAGTCATCGCGTGCGGCCCTGCTCGAGGCGGTCGTGGACATCCATACTTTCGACCCTGCCGAACTGCGGCACCTGTGTGTACGCGCTGGTGCCATCGACGTCACGACCGTGACCGAGGAGCTCACCGCGTCGTGGTTCGGCTGGCCGATCCGCACGGTCGAGGCGGCGGTCAAGCCGGGCTCGCTGGGTAAGAAGTGGGCGTACTTCGCCTATGGCACATGGCTGGGCCTGTCCGCGCTGGACGCCAAGGTCATGAGCCACATCGTGCCTGACCAGTACTTCTACAACGTGAGCGTCACC
>JAKOZM010000191.1 GCA_029779995.1 Actinomycetes bacterium | reverse complement strand
CACCGAGGAAGTTCGCGGCGAAAGGCTGCCAGGTCGAGGCCTTCCGATCGCCGAGCGCGAAGCGCCGCAGGCCGTCACTCACGGCGATCGCGCCCAGGAAGTCGGTGTCGTGATTGCCGTAGACGGCATACCACGGCATCGACAGGCCCACACTCTCGACGGTCTGGCTCACCGCAGACTGCAACATCCCGGGAAGCGTCGGAAAGCCGTAAACGCCATAAGGGTCGTTGGCCGGGTCCTCCGGATGGTAGGCGAACGTCGATTCCGCCCACACCTGCACCCCCTCGTACACCCCGGCCTTGCCCGAGTTGGGGGTGATCGGGACCCCGTCGAGCACGTCGATGTACCAGCGCAGTTCGAGCGAGGACATCATGTCGGCGCTGTCGCCGGTGTTGAAGGCCGCGGCCATCGGAGCTCCGGTTAGCGGGCTGAACTGGACGGTGCGCATGGCATCGGCCATGGCCGCCGCAACGTTGACCGTCAGGGTGTCCTGCGGGCGGAAACTACCGGCCCACAGCGATTCGCTCTGGCCGACCATGATGTCCAGCCGAGCAGGCGACTGGGCATCCATGATGTGCATGTCGGAGAGGTGCCCCAAGTAGGCGAGGCTGCGCCGACGGTTGACCCGGCCCGCGTCCGCCGCCTTTCCCAGCACGTCGTAGCGCGGGATGTACGGCTCTCCGGGGCCCGTCGCCAGATATCGGTACTGCCGGTTCTTCGGCGTGGTGAGCAGGATTGTCTGGTCCAGTGTCGTGGGGATGGCCGAGGGGGTCAGCGGGTCTGCCAGCCGTTGGGCCAGTGCCTGCTGAGGTACCCCCAGCGCTGCACCCAACCCGGCACTTGCCGCAAGAAATGCTCGTCGGGACAGACCTGCCATGTACACCCTCCATACCTTGGTGCTTGGCAGACTGTCAGGTTCGCAGGTCCCCTTGCGCGTCCACGCGTCTGGTTATTCGATCACAGTCAGCGGGTCACCCAGCGGCAGATCGGCGCTCATCGCCGACATGTAGCCGAGAAGATCCTCGCCACTGATCGGTTCCGGCATCGTAGTCATCGTCGCCCCTCACGCTTGCTGCCAACGTAACCGCAGGGTGTGTCATCCGTTAGGGGCTTTGGTGAAATCGGTGTTAACTCACCGGTGGCCTTCAGAGCAGTGGGCCGTTCCGCGGACCGCCAGGGGTGGTCGCCAGCGTTCGTCCGCGGTCCAGGCGTTCGTCCGCGGTACAGGAGTTCGTCTGATTTGGCCGCGACACGCCGAACCGATGTACACAGCACTAACCGCTGGGCACGAGACGAACGGCTCGTGGTCTCCAGTCGTCACCTGACACGGATCGTCAGCGAACACGTCACGGTGGAACCGGGACCGGCGCCAGGGTGACCGACGGCCGCAGCGTCTGGGGATCGATGCGGGGATCCACGGTGTTCACACGATTGCTGGCCGCCAGCGGGTATCCGCTGTCGGGCGCCTGGTTCCAGAAGATGTTGTTCGTGATGACCAGCCCGTCATCGGCGCGCGCGGGGTTGGGCACATTCGAACCGGGCGGCGGCGTCACGTCCTCGGCCACGGTCACCTGCTGCCAGCGGCTCGGTTGGCCCGCTGGATTGGCGATCACGTTGTTGCCGAACCACACGTCCCGGTTGGGGATGTACTGCCCATCCATGCCCACTGCTCCCCAGCCACCAGCCGCGCTGCGCACCTGACAGGCGGTCACATCGCCGTCGCAGCTGCGCGCACCGTGCACGAACTCGACCGTGTGGCTGCGCGATCCCACGCGCACCAGCACGTTGTCGCTCATCCGGATGTGGAAGCCACCGTTCACCCCCAATCCGGCGCCCTCGGTGTCGTGAATGAGATTGTCGTACACCCCGATGTCCATCGCCTCAAACGTCAGCCACGGCGCCACCATGTACTCCAGGCCGCTGCCTTGACCGGCGGTGAACCCGCCCGTGCCACAGTGATGGATCGTGTTGCCGCGAACCTCGATGGAGGCGCTGCCACCCTTGACGTAGGCACACCAGTCCTGCGCCTGCGAGATGTCGTTGCCCTTGATGACTCCCCCGTGCACAGCGACAAAATCGATCGCGTTCTCATAGGACCCGCTGATGCGGCTGTCGAGGATGGCGATGCCATCACTCTGGTTGACCTTGATGGTCTCGTGGGCAGCCCCGAGCCCGTCGAAGTCGACTCGTCGTAGCGTGATGTTCGTGCACAGCTCGCAGTGGAAGACATCACCGCGCCGATGGATCCGGACCCCATCGATGGTCAGGTTGGCCACCCGGAACATGTTGATGTCCTCACGCAGGCTGGCGGTTCCCGGCCCATCTGCGGCGACCAGGGCGATGGTCCCACCCCGGCGGTTCTCCCAGTAGTTCGGCGCGGCAGTGTGCTCACCGGGGCGCAACATGATCACGACCGGTGCGGGCACGACCTCCGGGACCCGCCGCCACGCCTCGGTCACGGTGCGGACCGGTGTGGTGGGCCCGCCCGCCGCGGCATCATCACCTGCCACCGGATCGACCCAGATCTGATCGCCTGGATACTGCACGGGTGTCGCCTGCGGAGTCCCCATCCGGAACCATCCCGAGGCAGCCCCGACCGGCCCCCAGCGCCGGCGCTTGCGCTGCGCCCGCGCTTTGTACCGCCCGGGAGTCAGCCGGATGCGCATGCGGGGATTCTGCGAGGTCGCTGCCACCTGCCAGGAGGCGCCCGCGGCCCGGATCAACACCCGGTAGCGGCGGGCATGGCCCGTCACCGTCACGATCGCGGTGCCGTCGCGCACCTGCACGGCCGGCGCTGGTGGCCCGGACAAGGTCAGCAGCAGTGCCATCTCCAGCACGCCCCCACCGTACGTCCGCTGGAGCGGCAGCCCGTGTCGGATGGGGTCATCCGTTCGGTTGGACGGATCAGACCCCGGCCAGGAATCCTCCGGACTGATGTGCCCACAGCGTCGCGTAGGAGCCGCCGTGGGCGAGCAGTTCGCGGTGGCTCCCCTGTTCGATGATGCGTCCCTGATCCATGACCAGGATGCGGTCCATCGCCTGGATCGTGCTCAGCCGGTGGGCGATCACGATGGTGGTGCGCCCGGACATGGCCTGCGCGAGGGCCTGCTGGATGTGCACTTCGCTCTCGGAGTCCAATGCGCTGGTCGCCTCGTCGAGCACGAGAATCCGCGCGTTCTTCAAGATGGCACGCGCGATCGCAATCCGCTGCCGCTGACCGCCCGACAACTTGATGCCACGCTCCCCGACCAGCGTCTCGAACCCCTCGGGCAAGGACTCAATGAAGTCCAGGGCATAGGCTCGCCGGGCCGCGTCAGCGACTTGCTCACCGGTGGCCCCGGGCAGGCCGTAGGCGATGTTCTCGAACAGTGACCGGTGAAAGAGCAAGGGTTCCTGCGGCACGTAGGAGATCTGCTGGCGCAACGAACGCTGGGTCACGTCAGCGATGTCTTGACCGTCGATCCGGATGGCCCCGCGCTGGATGTCGGAGAAGCGCAGAAGCAAGCGGGTCAGCGTGGTCTTCCCACCCCCGGACGGTCCGACCAATCCGATCTTCTCCCCGGCCTCGACCCGCAGACTGAAGTCGTCGAACAGCGGGTTGTCGTACTGGGTGTCGTGACCGAAGTGGACATGGTCGAAGTCGATCCGACCCTCACGCACCACCAGCGGGGCACGCGATCGATCTCGCACGCTCGGGGGATCGTTGAGGATGAGGACCATCTCGTGGGCATCCCCGATGACCTTGTTGTAGTCCCGGATGACCTCGTTGACACTCCACAACTGGCTGGTCACGTTCAGCGTGTACGTCACGGCCAGGTAGATCGCCCCGATGTTCACGACGTTGTACTGCGCGGCCAGGACAGCAGCCACGACGGCGCCGGTGTTGATGACCGTGATCACAGTGGAATAGCCGGCGCTGAACTTCAGGAAGGAGCGCATCACGTCCAGATCGCGGGCAGTGCGGTACTCCGCGACCTCGGTGGCCGCCAGGCGCTCGTCGGGCTCCGACCCCTGCGCCTTCACCGCGGCGATGTTGGTCATGACGTCGGCGAGGAATCCGGTCATGCGGTTCGCGGCGTTGGCCTCAGCGACAGTCAGGTGCTTCATGCGGCGGGTCGCGAAGAACACCAGCAGGATGAACGCCAGCGAGCTGACGAACAGGAACAGTGCGTACTGCCACATCATGAACCAAAGCACCACGGTGCTCACCACGATGGAGGTGAGGATCGGCATCAAGGTCCACGTGATCGAGTCCCAGAAGGTCTCGAAGGCGCCCAGGAGTTTGTTCGTCTGCGAGACCAGGGCCCCGCTGAACCGGTTGGCGTGGAACGCCACGCTCTGGTCGGTCAAGTGGTCGAAGATGCGCTGGAACAACACCTGCATCCCGCGGACCTCCATGGTCCACATCGCCCACAGGACCACCCGCCACGCGATGACGGTCCCGATGATCTGGCTGAGCAGGTAGGCCAACACCAAGGGCCAGGAGGTGTCCCAGGAGACGGACCCCTGCTGGATCTGGTTGAGCAGTTGGGCAATCACCCACGGGCCGAAGAACTGCCCCACCCCGACCGCGAAGATCGGGCCGACGAAGGCCAGCGTCCGCCGAACAGGGGTGGCCGACCCGGCGTCCCAGAAGAGGCGCAGGGTGTGACGGGTCGTGGGGATGGACATCGATCCAATTCTGTCTCGTTGCCCGGTCGGTGCTCAATCGGGTTTCGGCCCCGCCGTGGCCACCACATACACTTCGTCGGGTGAGCGCAGACGCCTTCCTGGATCGAGTCCTTCCCCACATCGCGGATCTCAGCCGTGAGAAGTACAACAGCGTGACCTGGCGCTTCGAGAAGCGGCCCACGTCTGAAGGCTTGGGTCTCATGCCCCGCGAGGGCGTGGATATCGACGCGATGGTTTCCCACATCTGCGACGTCGAGGGGTACCCCGAGAACGTGCGCTACGTGGAGGATGTCGAGGTCGTCGAGCGGCGGTCCGAGACCGACGTGACCTACGTTCAGCGCATGCATCTGCCGGTGCTGGGCCGGATGCAGGTGCAGATCAACCTGTCCGACTTCGGGATCCGCGACGGGTGGCGAATCGTCGCCTGGGATCAGGACGACGAGGCCACGTCAGCGCTGGACAAGAAGCACGGCGCCCGGACGGCCTACAACCTCGGGGCGTGGCTGCTCGCCGAGGACGCTGTGGCATATGCCTTGAGCAGCGCCCCGTTGAAGAGTGACATGAACGCGCTCAAGTACATGGCCATGACCAAGGGTGCGGACGCGACGGCCGGTGAGGTCATGCGCCAGAACATCGAAGGGATGTCGCACTGGGCGCTGGGCTGAGCGCTCAGTGCTAGGCCGGTTGGCGCTTGCGCGGCAAACGCGCCCCGAACGTGCAGAATCGCCCCTCCCGGACAGGCGAACCTGACCGAAAGGGGCGATCCTCGAGAAGCGGACCTCAGCCCGTCGTCAGCTTGCCCAGCTTGCGCAGTTGGAACGCCCGGATGATGTCGGTGATGCCGGTGAGCATCGCCCATACCCCGGCGAACACCAGCAGGATGTAGACCCGCTCGAAGAAGAACTGACCGGACACCCAGAACGCCAAGACCAGCATCACGATGCCGGACAGCAGGCCGAGCCACCACAACTCGTTGTTGTGCCGGGTGGTGAACGCCTCGATGATCCAGAAGATGGCCACGAGCAGGAACAGGAACCCGAGCGAGTCGGCCAGCGCTGCGGTCGTCACCCCCGGGTTGAACAGGGCCCACAGGCCGGCCAGCACGAAGAACACCCCGAAGATGATCCACAGCCATTTCCAGCCCTGGACCGCACTGGCGAGCACGAACTGTTCCAGGCCCGTGAACAGGAACATCGCCCCCACGATGACGCCGACCGTGGTGACGCTGGCGGAGTCCATCTGCAGGATCACGATGGCGATGAAGAACCACAGCACCCCCGCCACCAAACTGAGCCACCACAACTTGCTGACCGCGGCGAGCTCTTCCCGAGTTTCTTGCATCGGATCAATCTGTGCCATGGGTCTTTGTCTACCAGCCCTTGGCGGCCACCTCGATGCGACCCGCCGACGCAGCATCCTGCATCGCTTTGTAGTCCTTGGCGTTCTGGTCGGCATAGGCCTCTGCGAATGCCACCATCGCCGTGTCGAGTTTGGTGTCGGCGCCCAAGTACCCGGCCAGCGCCACCCGGTCACCCGACCGGGCGTGGGCACGGGCCAACGTCCAGCCGCACATCTGCGCGTACACGCGTAACTGGGTCGGGTCCATCGCGGGGACGTCCGCGGACTCCTTCCAGTCCCACATCTGGCGCACGTAGAAGTCGTCCTGCGTGCCCCGGATGTTGATCTGGGTCCACCCGAGCAGGATGTCGCTGGCAGCCTGCATGACGCGCTGGCCCTCTACCACCCGTTGGCCGTGCGAAGAGGTTCGCGACCTGCCCACATACTGCTCGTACACCGACGGGACAGCCTGTTTGAGTTGCAGCATGAGCACGTCGTTCTCGTCATGATCCGCGGACAGCAGCATCACCCAGCAGCGCGTGCCCACACTGCCCACACCCACCACCTTGCGCGCCAGATCGACGACCCGGTAGCCCGAGAAGAGCACCCGGCGGTCGGACTGCAGGCTGCGCCGATACCCGACCAGGGCCGACTGCACAGCGTGGGCGTACCGATCCTTGCTCGCCTCATCGACGACCTCGTCAAGAGGCACCATGAATGGCGGATTGCTGATGAACGAGGTCGAACCATCCGCCGCCGTGGTCGTCAACTTCTGCAAGGCGCGCTCGCTGGTCTTGGTCTGTGCCTTCGCGACGTTCTTCTCGAACGCCTTGCGGTACTTCTTGCTCAGGTCGCTGCCCCACTGCGCCTCGATGTCGGCGGCGGTGAGCCGGGAGTACCAGACGTCCATGCGGTCCATCTGGGAGAACGCCTGGATGGCCTCCCGGTAGGCGCGGACGACATCGGAGATGATCGGCGCCCGGGTCGCCTCGTCGAACGAGCTGCTGCGCGCCGCGACGGCGAAACTTGCCACCAGCCGCTTCAGGTCGAATTCGAACGGCCCGGGCAGGGTCTCATCGAAGTCGTTGACGTCGAACACGAACGTGCGGTCCGGCGACGCGTAGCCGCCGAAGTTCACCAGATGGGCATCGCCGCACATCTGCACGGTGATGTGCGTGTTGGCGCTGTAGGACAGGTCGCTGGCCATGATCGCCGCGGCACCTCGGTAGAAGGCGAACTCGCTGGACAACATGCGCGCATATCGCACCGGGACGAGGTCGGGCACCCGATCGGCGCCCTGATCGATGAGGATCTGCGTCGGGTCCCGGCGGTCGGCGGGCGGGTTCCACACCGCCAGCGACTCCCGCGGCACCTTCTCGCGGATCTCTTTGCCGATCTTGCGCCGCTCTTGCCTGCCTTTGGATTCCGTCACCACGCGGTCAGCCTAGGCGCACCGCCCGTGGCATTGCCGGATGAAGAGCCACCCCAGCCCCTGGCTCAGCTGAC
>JAKOZM010000439.1 GCA_029779995.1 Actinomycetes bacterium | reverse complement strand
TGTATCCACCCTGATCCGGCCCTTGCGTGCCACCGTGGTGTCGCAGAAGACCTTCTCACCGGCGCTGTTCGGGGCTAACGGCCGGCACAACACGATGGGCTTCAGCACGGCACACGTGGACTTGCGAGTGGCGATCCTCTCCGTCAGGACACGATTGCCGACCTTGGTGGGTTTCGGCGTGTGCAGCGCGACCTGGATCGGACAGGGCTGCCTGACCGCAGGGCTCGTCCGCGTGAGGGTGTTGGCAACCGTGACGCTGGGGATGTCATTCTTGCTCGTCACGCTGACCTGACCGCTGGCCGGTTCGAACCGCGGTGCGCCGAAAGCCCACCCGGTCGGGGCCTTGGGCAGGGTGGGTTCAGTGACCGTGCACACGCTGCCGGTCGGCACGTTCGGGATCGTCTGCGACGTGCCCGCAGCCAGTTTCACGCTGCCCTGCTTCACCGCCGCGCCATCGACGCAGCTGTACTCGATGTCGAAGGTGCCGCTGAAACCCGAGTCCTGGGAGTCGAGTTCCTTGACGATTTTCAGCGCCCCGACATCGCGGGAGTTGACGATGGTGCAGGCGACCTCCTGGCCCTTCGTCAAGCTGATCGTGTTGCCGGCACGCACTGGTACTGCCACCCCGTCGGGGGAGGTCTTGCACGTCCAGTCGCCTGGGGTGTACTTGTCCGTGCCTGCCGCGCCGACCTCGGACAGGACGTAGTCGATGCCCGAGTACACGGCCGCAGGAGTGGTCACGTTACCGGCCCTGCTGATGTCCTTGTTCTTCAGTGCGCCGGCTTCTGTGGTCTCCGCTCGCAGTACCCAGTCGGCCGGGGTCTTGTCCCCGCCGGTGACCTTCTTCTCCAGGCTCAGTTGTGCAGTGTTTCGCTCGTTCGTCAGTACACACGTGCCTTGACCCTCCGCGCCCAACGTCACGGTGGCGCCCGATTGGGTGACGCCGGAGCCGGTGCAGACCCAGGTGCCGGTGTAGTTCGCGGGCCCGGACTCGGTGAGCGTGTAAGCGGTGTCCGTGTACACGCTGGCGTAACTGTCGTTGGTGCCGGCGACGGTGAAGTTCTTGTCCGTCAAGGGGGCTCCGGCGGTGGCGGTCAGGTTCCAGTCACCTGGCCCCTTCGCGCCGTTGTCCCCGGTCACGGCCTTCTGCAATTTCAGCTCAGCGGTTTTGTGGGTGTTGGTAATCTCGCAGGTGACGGCGTCCCCGGCCGTCAAGGTCAGTATGGAGCCGCTCAGACCGGGGTAGGGGGTGTTCTCCCCGTCCTTGGTGCACAGCCACGCCGAGGGGACGTAACCGGGCGGGCCGCCGGCCTCACTGAGGGTGTAGGCAGTGTTCGCGTACACAGTGGTCAACGCTCCTGACCCACCGAGCTGGGAGTAGTTCTTTGCCTCGAGAGGTGCGGCCGCGTCGGCCTTGAGAGTCCAGAGGTCGGCATTGACGGTGCCCGGGTTGGTCTTCTTGACCAGTTTGAGCTGTGCCGTCGGCTGTGCACACGAGATGAAGTGGGCTGTGCCGATGCGGGTCTCCCGCGACCCGCCGTGCATCTGGGTGTACCAGAAGGTGCACTCGTCGACGGGGTCGACGGACATGGCGCTGTAATCCCCCCACCTGCTGCTGTCCGTCTGCGAAGAGGCGCCCGTGAACATTCTCGTCTCGGATTCCGACATCGTGTTCAGAGCTGAGCCCACCCGCTGCCCGGTGTAACTGATGGACGGGAACAGGTCCGTGGCGTTGCTGATGCTGTAGCCCAGGGCGATGTTGCCGCTGCCGTCCATCGCGGCGCTTCCCATCCAGCGGTAGTCACTGCCGGCGGGCGCGAACGTGTTCTGCTGGTGGATCGCCCACGATGTGCCCGTGGCGCGCAACTCGTACCAGCGCAGCGCAGCCGTGTTGTTACCGGAGTTGACCGTCTGGTTGGTGACCATCGCCTGATGGTCACCGAAGTTGCGGTACTGCAGA
>JAKOZM010000177.1 GCA_029779995.1 Actinomycetes bacterium | reverse complement strand
CATCGCCGGCACCGCGCTCGAGCATCAACTTGAGCTGGTGTACGGCGCCGCGAGCCTGCACCAGGTCCTCCACAGGTATCGGCACAGCCTCGTCCCGGTCGCGCTGCAGCGGGACGCGCCAGAGGATCCCGTCGTCACCGCGGTACAGCGCCGTCGGGTTCCCCGGGTACTTCGCCAGGCTGGGGTGATCGCGTGGGTTCTCGGACTCGCTCACGCTGGCCCCTGAGCCTCGAGGTACGCGATGGCCCGGTCGAGCTCGGCACGTGCCGAGCGCAGACCCTCCAGAAGTTGGGCGTGGCCGGCCGTCGGGCTCTGGCGAGCGGTGACGAATGCTCCTACGCCTTGTTCGGTGCGCAGGAGACCTTCACGGACCAGCACCTGTTGCGCATCGCGCACGGTGTTCAGGCCCGGGACGTCGAACTCGCGCATCAGATCGTTGATGCTGGGCAGTTTGGAGCCGACCGGGTAGGTGCCGTCGGCGATGCGGGTGCGGAGCGTGTCGGCGATGGCGCCGTACTTGGTGGTGGCCATGCCGTACACTCTATCATCTCTATCAGGTTACCTAGGAGGGCGGATAACTGACATAATCTAAGTTATCGGCGTTCAAGCTATGCGAGTTACGCCTCAACGACCAACCGCCTTCATCGCTTGGCGGCTTCTAGACCTGCTCGCGTAGGGGGCACGGACACCACGACGTGCAATCGCAGTGCAATCCAGCGCCATTTCGCGACGTTCAACTTCGATCGCTGGCCCATGCGGCGACTCCCAGCACGCCAAGATCACAAGGCGGATGCAACCCAACAGCAAGGCAGGACCTGCCAGCCCACGGTAGAAACGTCGGTGGAACTTCCGAGAGAGGGATCGACGTGTCATACCGAGTACGCCTGCTAGGCCCGCTAGAGACGTTCGCCGAAGATGGCACTCGCCTCGCACCGCCGACAGGGCAGCAGCTTCGCACTCTCGTTTCGCTGGCGATGAGGCCCGGGAACGAACGATCCGACGTGTTCCTCCAGAACATGCTCTGGGGCCGGGACGACTACAACCCTCCGCTCCCCCCGATCATCTCCAAGGTCCGTGCTTGGATCCCCCTCTCCAAGCAGACCCCTGGCACAAGGACCTACAAGACTCTCCTGCAGCGGTCTGACGTCGACGCATCAGACTTCATCGATCGAGTCGCCGCCGCCGGGTCACCAATCCCCGTCGGGGAGGCTGATGAGCTGCTGGGCTTGTGGCGGGGAGACCCAGCTTCTCTCTTTGACTTCCTAGATCCCTCTGAGTTCAATCCTCTGGCTCGAGCGCGGGCTGAACTCATCGCACAACTCTCGACGTGGAGCAGGACCGAACTGGGGAAGCTCACGAACCTCGAGGCGTTCCGGATGCTGTTCGAGGATGACTGCAGGAGCCTGCCGCTTGGGGAACGCCCCCGTGCGAAGCGTCTCCTTGTCGTCGACGACGATCCAGCACTGACCGACATGCTGGCTGAGCTCCTACGCGGATACCAATGCGTACCAGCTCATAACCTGGGTGAGGCTATGGACCTCGTGACCGATCCCTCGGTCACCTTGGCGGGAGCCCTTGTTGACCTGCACCTGACGAAGCATCTAGACAGCCAGGGACTGCAGGTCTTGGACGCACTTCGTGAGCACCGACCCGAGGTGCCGCGTGTCCTTCTGACCAGCAGCCCGATGGCAGACGGGATGTCCTACGTCACCACTCAGTACGGGCTGTACGAAATCTTGGTCAAGAACGGCAACGACGCCCCCACCAGGACTCGACGCACTGTCGACAAGATGATGTCTGACAGCGCAGAGAGCAACCTGCTCCGCGCACGAGCCACCCTCGACACGCTCTCTTCAAGCGTCATGCAGACACTCCAGCGAAGAGCAGTAAGCGTGCGGCAGCACATGCGGCGAGGCGAGGCGTCTGCCGAGGACCTGAGTTCAGTTATCGAGGAGATGGAGAACGCTGAACGGTCCATCGAGGAAGCCAAGTCCGCTCTGCAGGGCATCACGGAACCGACAGACGCCAGTGCTGCGATCGCTGCCTTCAAGCAGCAATGGGTCGGACTGCTGGAGCGACGAGGCAGCAATGGTTGAGCTTGCGGTGACACCCTCACAACGATCTTGGGACGCCAGCCAGCGCCGGTACTGGTCCTCGCTTGCGAGCAACTACGACAGTCTGTACGAGTCCGCCTGGAGCCAGGCCGAGAACGACTGGGTGGCCGAACGACTCGCCTTTCTCCGTGGGCGGCGCTCACCACGCATCCTCGACCTTGGGTGCGGCACTGGGCTCGGGGCAGAACTCGCTCGACGCTGGACGGACCTCGAAGGCTACACAGGCGTCGACATCTCACCCACGATGACGGCCCTCACAACTGCCCGGTACCGGGTCGACACCCGAGTGGGTTCGATGGACGACCTGCAGTGGGTGCCCGATGAGAGCGTTGATGCCGTCATCGCCCTGTTCTCTAGCATCTCCTTCGCCGCATCGGTGACGACTCTGCTTGCCGAAGTCGCGCGGGTCCTGCGCCCAGGCGGTCGGGCGTACCTCTCCGCGCTCGGTCGAGACTTCGCTGCCCAGCCAGCGGAGACATCGTTCAAGACCAGAGGGTGGCGCAGCCACCGTGCCTGTGTGCCGGCCCATCGCTTCCGTCCACATCACCTTTCGGAGGCAGCTCACGCCGTCGGTCTGGTTGATGTCCAAGTCACGGGAATGAACAGTCTCGCAGGAGTGCTCGAGGCTCCTCGACTGTGGTGGGTGGGCGCCGCCATCGCCGCGCGATGGCCAAGCTCAAGCCACCTCCTAGAACTCACATGCGCTGCACCCAGTCCCGCGAACCGCCAGGAGTAGTCATGTCCCTTCCACCACTCACTCGCCTCACTGATGACGTCACCGCCTACTCGGCTGACGTGACGACCTTGATGCCGGACGATTGGGCAGCCCAGATCCTTGAGTGCTCGCGCGCTCACAGCCGCTGGCAGGTCTTGGATGGAGCATCGGTCACCTCCCGCGAGACACACTTCCGTGACGAGTCATCCCCCAAGGTCGGGGTCGTGACCGGCGACGTGATCGCCGATACGCTCCCCTGGTTGGACGCTCTCTACCGCGGACGCTTCCTAGAAATGGCCAACTCCCTCGGCGTGGGGGCGTTCGAGCCCTGCACGGAGTTGCGGGCCGCCACCAACATCAACGCCACTCCGCGCGGCGCCCGATACGAGTGGCATGTGGACAGCAACCCACTCACCGGGCTGCTGTTCGCCACGTCCCATCTACCTGACGAAGGCGGCCAACTGATCTTCCGTCCCGATCCTCAGACGCGACCGGACGAGACCTGGACTCTCCAGGTGAGCCCCAAGGCCGGCACCCTGCTCCTCTTCGACGCCCGCGAAGCGGCCCACGTCGTCACTCGGCTCGAGGCCGACCTGCGCTTGAGCGTCCCAATGAACTACTACCTGCAGGGCAGGCAACACCGTCCCGAGGACCTCGATGGCTACCTCTACACCTAGTCGCAGGCTGCCCGGAGACTGGGAGCAGCATCGCGCCACCGTGGTCGCATGGCCCGGACGCCCCTCCGTGTGGGGTCCAAACCTTGCCCAGGGAAGAGACGAGACCGCTCACCTGATCCGCTCCATCGCTAGGACCGAAGACGTCCTAATAGCTGTGGACCCGTGGCACACCGACACCCTCCCAGCGGATCTGCGTAGCCATCCACGAGTCCTGCCCTTACACCTACCCCTCGACGACTGCTGGGCCCGCGACATCGCCCCCATGTTCGTGCTCGATCCTCAACCGATCGCGGTTGATTTCGGGTTCAACGCGTGGGGAGGAAAGTTCTCGCCATACGACAACGACAACGCCCTCGGCGCGAGGCTTACCCACGCGCTGGAGATGAACTATGAACACGCCGATCTGGTCCTTGAAGGCGGCAGCATCACCACCGACGGCGCGGGCACGGCCATCATCGTCGAACCAACCGTCGTCAATCCCAACCGCAACCCAGGCCTCTCAAGAAGCGAGGTGGAGGAAGCTCTTCGAGACACACTGGGCCTTACCCACGTCATCTGGCTGCCCTACGGCCTGCTCGATGACACAGATACCGACGGACACGTGGACAACGTCGCCGTGTTCGTCGACCCCACCACAGTCCTCGCCCAAGCACCCCCATCGCGACATCACCCTGATGCAGCACGTCTACGCGCCAACCTAGCCATCCTGGAGCAAGCGAGAACGGCCGACGGACGGCAGTTAACCGTCGCCACCGTCAGACCACTTCCGGCAAGCCGGCTCGACCCGGCCAGGCCCAGCTCCTACATAAACATCTACCCGTGCACCGGCCAGGTTCTTGTCCCAACGGTCGGCGACGTCAAGGATGACGACGAGGTGGGCAGCCTTCTCACCTCCCTCTTCCCCACCAGAACAATTTCGTTCACACCAGCAGACGCCATCGCATACGGGGGCGGTGGACCCCACTGCATGACCATGCAAATCCCAACGACCAAGGAGACAGCACCATGAGCAACCCGAAGACCGCGCTTGTCACAGGCGGATCACGCGGCATCGGCAGAGCCATCGCGGAGCACCTGGCGGACTCGGGGTGGAAGGTCGTCGCGACCTACAACACCGGCATTGAGGAGGCGAACCACCTCAAGCGCACACACGGAGTCGAGATTCGCCAAGTGGACCTATCCAGGCGTGACACGCTGCTTGACTTCACGAACCAGA
>JAKOZM010000167.1 GCA_029779995.1 Actinomycetes bacterium | reverse complement strand
GCGGAGGCGAGGATCAGGCGCATGGTGTCAGGGTAGGCAACGCCCGCAGCATGCCCGTCGAACACTCCTCACCGACCCGTGGGCACCGGCAAACCGCAGGCCCCTAGACTCGAAGGGTGCGTAAAGTCCTGATTGCCAACCGTGGAGAAATCGCCATCCGAGTTGCGCGGGCCTGCCGCGACGCCGGGCTTGCCAGTGTGGCGGTCTACGCCAACTCCGACCGCGACGCCCAGCATGTCAAGGCCGCCGATGAGGCCTACTCGCTGGAGGGTGACACCGCCGCGGAGACCTACCTGGTCATCGACAAGCTGCTCGACGTCGCCAAGCGCAGTGGTGCCGACGCCGTGCACCCCGGCTACGGCTTCCTGAGCGAGAACGCCGACTTCGCCCAAGCGGTCATCGACGCCGGCCTGATCTGGATCGGCCCGCCCCCGTCGGCGATCCGGTCGCTGGGTGACAAGGTGTCCGCCCGCCACATCGCCGAGCGGGCCGGCGCCCCGCTGGTCGCAGGGACCTCCGACCCGGTCTCCGGCTCGGCCGAGGTCGTCGAGTTCGCCGAGTCCAACGGCCTGCCGGTCGCCATCAAAGCTGCCTTCGGTGGCGGTGGACGAGGCCTGAAGGTCGCCCGCACGCTCGAGGAGATCCCCGAACTGTACGACTCCGCCGTCCGCGAGGCTGTGGCTGCGTTCGGTCGCGGGGAGTGCTTCGTGGAGCGTTACCTCGACAACCCCCGGCACGTGGAGACCCAGGTCCTGGCCGACATCCACGGCAATGTGGTGGTCGTCAGCACCCGCGACTGCTCGCTGCAGCGCCGCCATCAGAAACTCGTGGAGGAGGCCCCCGCGCCTTTCCTCAGCGAGGCGCAGGTGGCCGAGCTGTACCGCGCCTCCAAAGCCATCGTGAAGGAGGCCGGTTACGTCGGTGCCGGCACCTGCGAGTTCCTCGTCGGTGAGGACGGCACCATCTCCTTCCTCGAGGTGAACACCCGTTTGCAGGTGGAGCACCCGGTCACCGAAGAGGTGTCGGGGATCGACCTGGTGCGCGAGCAGTTCCGGATCGCCGACGGTGAGGAGCTGGGGTTCGACGACCCCGAATTGCGCGGGCACAGCATCGAGTTCCGGATCAACGGCGAGGACCCGGGCCGCAACTTCCTGCCGGCCCCCGGCGTGCTGACCGTCTGGAAGCCACCGTCCGGTCCGGGTGTCCGGCTCGACGCCGGGTTCACGACCGGCGACGTCATCGGCGGCAACTTCGACTCGCTGCTGGCCAAACTCATCATTACCGGCGCCGATCGCCAGCAGGCCCTCGAGCGATCCCGCCGGGCGTTGGCGGAGTTCGAGGTGGAGGGCATCGCCACGGCGCTGACGTTCCACCGGGTGGTCGTCAGCGATCCCGCCTTCGCCCCGCTGGACCCGAAGTCGCCGTTCACAGTGCACACCCGCTGGATCGAGACGTCCTTCGACAATCAGATCCCGGCTTACACCGGCACCGAGAACGCCGAGGAAGGCGACGCCGAGCGGCAGGCCGTCACGGTCGAGGTCGGCGGCAAGCGCATCGAGGTGACTCTGCCCGCAGCGCTGAGCGTGGGTGCTGCGGCTCCGGCGGCTGGCGGCAAGCGGCCGACCAAACGCGGCAAGAAGGCCTCCGGCGGTGGCGCGTCCGGCGATTCCCTGACCGCGCCCATGCAGGGCACCATCGTGAAGGTGGCCGTCGAGGAGGGACAGAGCGTCGAAGCCGGCGAACTGATCATCGTTCTCGAGGCCATGAAGATGGAACAGCCCCTCAACGCGCACAAATCCGGCACGGTGACTGGGCTGAATGCCGAAATCGGAAGTACAGTTCCTACAGGAACAGTTCTCTGCGAGATCAAGGACTAACCACCTGGAGGCGGGCCATGCGACGGGTACTACTGGCACTATTTGCGCTCTTACTCGTCGGGTGGGTGGCGGCACCGGCGTCGGCCACCACCGTCGATGACGTCGTGACCTCGTTGCAGACCGACCCGGTCTACAACGACCCGGAGGCCGAGAACGCCTTGACCGACGCCGAGGCCCAGCAACTGCGCGACCAGATCGGCAACGAATCGATCTATATCGCCATCCTGCCCGCCGCCGCGAAGGGCAGCCGGACCAGCGAAGACCTCGTGCTGTTCCTGCAGGAGAACGGCAATCCCGGCACCTATGCGGCCGTGGTCGGCAACGAGTTCCGGGCCACCGACTCGGGAGCGGCCAACGCCGCCTTCCGGGAGCAGCGCAGCAATGGTGTCTCCGCGGTGCTGAGCCAGTACGTCACGAATGTGCAGACCGGGGTGGGCAGCGACACGACGTCCTCCTCCTCGTCGGAGTCATCGGGCGGCTCACTGCTGGCCCCCGTCCTGGTGCTCGGCGCCTTGGCCGCCGGCGCAGGTGGTCTGGTCCTGATGAGCAAGCGGCGCAAGGCCAAGACCAACGCGCTGCAAGTCGCCCAGGTACGCCAGACCCTCGATGAGGACATCACCGCCTTCGGGGAGAGCCTGAACTCGGTCGACTCCAATGCGATCACCACCGAGGAGAACCGCGCCGACTGGATGGCTGCCCTCGATCAGTACGACGTGGCGAAGAAGGCGTCCGAGGGCATGCGGAACCCGGCCGAAGCGGCCTCAGTTACCCAGGCCCTCGATGAGGGCCGGTTCCGGGTGGCCTGCGTGAAGGCGCGCCTTGCCGGTGAAGCCCTGCCGGAACGCCGCCCGCCCTGTTTCATCGACCCCCGCCACGGGCTGAGCGTCAAGGACGTGTCGTACACCCCGATGGGCACCGCGGCACCGCGCGATGTTCCGGTCTGCGCGGCCTGCGCGGCCACCATCGAGGACGGCTACGACCCGGATGTGCGGATGGTACCGGCAGCCAACGGCGGCCAGGCGCCGTACTGGCAGGCGGGACCGCAGTACGGCGGCTACGCCAGCGGGTATTACAACAACAGCGGCATGGACCTGTTCAGCACCGTCCTCGTAGGCACGATGCTGGGCAACATGATGTTCGGCGGCATGGGCATGGGCATGTACGGCGGAGGAGACTACTCCGGCGGGGGTGGTGACTACGGCGGCGGAGACTTCGGCGGCGGCGGTTTCGGCGGTGGTGACTTCGGCGGCGGCGGAGACTTCGGTGGGGGCGGCGACTTCGGCGGCTGGTAATCAGTCGACGGTGTGTAGCCGCCGGGCGGCCTCTGCGATGGATCCCGAGAGCGACGGGTAAACGGTGAACGTGGTCGCGAGGTCGTCCACGTTCAGCCCCAGATCGACGGCCAATGCCAGCGAGTAGATGAGTTCACTGGCGTTGGGCGCGACGACCACAGCGCCCACGACCGTACCGGAGACCCGGCAGAAGATCTTGACGAACCCCTCGTCCACGCCCTGCATCTTGGCCCGGGCGTTGGTGGCCAGCGGCAACTTGATGCCGTGCGCGCGCGCCACGCCCGAATCCACCTCCGCCTGGGTCACCCCGACCGCGGCGATCTGCGGGTCGGTGAACACATTCGAGGAGACCACCCTCAGATTCAACGGCGACACCGCCTCTCCCAAGGCGTGCCACATGGCGATGCGTCCCTGCATTGCGGCGACATTGGCCAGCGGCAGCACGCCCGTACAGTCCCCCGCGGCGTAGATGCCATTGACGGTGGTCCGCGAGACCCGGTCGACCACGATGTAGCCGTTGTCGACAGCCACGCCGACCTGGGACAGTCCCAGATCCTCAGTGTTGGGCACCGCGCCCACCGCCATCAGACAATGCGTGCCCGTCAACTCCCGGCCGTCAGACAGCCGCACCACCACGCCGTCTGCAGTGCGCTGAACAGCCTCGGCACGGCTGCGCGGCACCAGTTCCATGCCCCGGTCCTGCAAGACCTCTTCGAGGACCTCGGCGGCGTCCGGGTCTTGCGTGGGCAGCACCCGCTCCCGCGAGGACACCAGCGCGACGGAACTGCCCAGGCCGGTGTAGGCGTTGGCGAACTCGGCTCCCGTCACACCGGATCCGACCACGATCAGCCGCTGGGGCAACTCCGCGAGGTCGTACAACTGCTGCCAGGTCAGGATGCGCTCCCCGTCGGGAAGCGCGCCCGGCAACTCGCGGGGCCGTGCGCCGGTGGCCAGAAGAATCACGTCGGCCGCGAACACCTCATCACCCACCGCGACCTTGTCGGCAGCGACCAGTCGGCCATGGCCCTCGACGATCGTCACGCCGGCGTCGCGCAACCGCCCGGCGATGTCCTCGCTCTGCGCCCGGGCCAGGTCGAGCACCCGGCGGTTGAGCATTGCGAAGTCCACACTGACAGTGCCCCGGTGCGGGATCTCCCCCGCGACGCGCACACCGAGCTGACCCGAGACGTTCGTCCGGCCCACCCGGTCGGCGGTCGCGATCAGGGTCTTGCTGGGCACACAGTCGGTGAGTACCGCCGCGCCGCCGATCCCGCCGGACTCGATGACCGTCACCTCGGCACCGAACTGGGCTGCCACCAGAGCTGCTTCGTAACCACCCGGGCCGCCACCCAGGATCACGATCCGTTTGGCCATCAGGCGGTCTTCCGCGTGCGCTTCGCGGGGGCCTTCTTGGCCGCTGTCGTCTTCGCAGCGGGCGCCTTCTTGGCAGCGGCCTTCTTCGCCGGCGCCTTCTTCGCCGGCGCCTTCTTCGCCGGCGTCGTCTTGGTCGCAGCCTTCTTCGTGGCGGTCTTACGAGCCGGCGCCTTTGCCGCGTCGGGCTCCTTGGCGCCCGCCCGGGCCAGCGACTCGCGCAAGGCGGTGAGCAGGTCCACGACCTCCCCGCCGTCGTCGGCGACGGCCGGCGTGGCGACCACACCATCGCCGCCGCTCACCTTCGCATCGATCATCGACAGGAGCTGCTCGCGGTACTCGTCGTGGTACTGGCTGGGGTCGAAATCCCCGGACAGCGACTCCACCAGCGACGCTGCCATCTGCAGCTCCTGCGGCCGGACATCGACCTGCTGGTCGAGGATGTCGAAGTGGGCAGGGCGCACCTCGTCGGGCCACAGCATCGTCTGCAGCATGAGGACATCTTCGCGAACCCGCAGGACGCCGAGTTGCTGCTTGGACCGCAGGCTCACTTTCACGACCGCGGTCAACTCGGTGTCTGCCAGGGTCTGCCGGAGCAGCACGTACGGCTTCAGCGACTGCCGGTCGGGTTCCAGCAGGTAGGACTTGTCGAAACGGACGGGGTCGACCTGCGCGCTGGGAACGAACTCCACGACGTCGATCTCCTTGGAGGCCGTGACCGGCAGGTTCGCGAAGTCCTGCTCATCGAGCACCACCACTGGGCCGTTGGGGACTTGGTAGGCCTTGGAGATCTCGGACAGTTCCAGGGTGTTGCCACACTCGCGGCACACGCGGTTGTACTTCACCCGGCCGTTGTCCAGGGCATGAACCTGATGGAACCGCACATCGTGGTCCTCGGTCGCCGTGTAGGCCTTCACGGGTACGGTCACCAGCCCGAAGGAGATGGCACCCTTCCATATCGCACGCACGACCTAAGCATGCTCTGTAACGCAGTGTTCATGCCAGTGCCGCACGGTTGGGCTTCCCCATTTCCGCACCGGTTACTACCGTGGAGGTATGTCGGCGATCATCGCGCAGGTGGCTGGCCGGCAGATCCGGCTGACCAACCTGACGAAGGTGATGTACCCCCGCCTCGGTATCACCAAGAGCCAGGTCATCGACTACTACGCCACTGTCGGGCCGGCCCTGATCCGGCAGACCCAGGGCAGACCGGTCACACGGATCCGGTTCCCGCATGGTGTGGGCCAGCAGTCGTTCTTCGAGAAGAACGCTCCGGAGGGGATGCCGGACTGGGTGCCGACGATGCTGGTCAACTCCATCAAGTACCCGGTGTACAACGAGGTGCCCGCCCTGGTCTGGTCGGCGCAGAACAACGGCCTGGAACTGCACACACCGCAATGGCGTGACCTGGGCAAGGCCGACCGCATGGTGGTCGACCTCGATCCTGGGGTCGGTACGGGGTTGCCCGAGTGCTGCAGCGTGGCCCTTCTCGTCGACGAGTACCTACGCACGGACGGGCTGACGGCGTACGCGGTCACCAGCGGGTCCAAGGGCATGCAGTTGTACGTACCCTTCCCGGAACCCATGGACTCCGAGGCCGTCATGGGCTACGCCCGGGCCATGGCTATGGAGCTGTCCAACAAACACGGCGATCGGATCGTCGCCACCATGACCAAGGCCCGCCGCACCCACCGGGTATTCATCGACTGGAGTCAGAACAACGCCGCGAAGACGACCATCACCCCCTACTCACTGCGCGGCAAGGATCTGCCGTTCGCGGCCACCCCGGTGACCTGGGACGAGGTGCGAAGCGGGCTGACCGAGCAGTTCCTGTTCACCGAGACCATGGCCCGCCTGCAGGAGTACGGGGACCTCTTGTCGGATTGAGCCCTCAGCGGCCGGGGCGCGGGCGCAGGCGGACATTCGGCATCGCTGGCGCCGGCAGGAACGGCCGGTCGTCGCCCGCGACGGGGCCGAAGCGCCGGTCGTGCCGCGCGTATTGCTCGCGGGCCTCAACGATCTCATCGTGCGTGCGGCCCACGAAGTTCCACCACATCAGCAGGTCCTCGGCCAGTGGCTGACCGCCCAGCACCAGAGCGACTCCGGTGTCCAGCATGAGCCGATCCTGACCCCACCCCAGGTACTGCAGGGCGCCGTGTGGCACCGGGTAGCCGTTGACCAGGGCGTCACCGGTCACCGCCAGCACCGCGTACTCAAAATCGGGTTCGATCGCCACCTCCATCCGCCCGGACACCTGGGCGCCGACCAGCGGGGAGTACACCTGGGCAGGCGATGTCAGCCCGTCGAACTGCCCCACCAGCACGCGCACCTGCTCGTGGCCGGGCAGTTCGGGGTGGTGGGCGAAGGCCGGTTGCCGGTGCCGCTCGGTGCCCGGCAGCGCCACCCACAGCTGGACCCCGTGCAGCGGCCCATCGCAGACGCTGTACTCGGAGTGGGTGATGCCGTGACCAGCGGTCATGATGTTCAACTCGCCGGGCCGCACCCGCGCCAACGAGCCGACGCTGTCGCGGTGCTCCACCTCGCCGGCCAGCAGCCAGGAGACCGTCTGCAACCCGATGTGCGGATGGGGCGGGACCACCATAGGGGTGCTGTCCGGGCCGTAGTGGTCCACGAAACACCAGGCACCGACCGTCCGGATGCGCTTGTGCGGCAGCGTCCGGCGCACGGTCATGGCCCGCGGCCCACCCAACGGCACGTCGCGCGGTTCCAGCAGGGTGGGCAGCGGTGGCTCCATGCCGTCCCCAACACAGCGGGGAGCCAGGTTGTTCCCTGCTGACGCGGCGGGGTCGGCGCGGGTTCACCTGGACGCGCGCGGACGCTACCCTGACCGTTGTGACCTTGTATGCGGCCTACGCATCCAGCCTCGACCCTGATCGCATGCTGGAGATCGCCCCCCATTCCCCCGCGGCCGGGGCGGGCTGGTTGTCAGGGTGGCGGCTCACGTTCGGGGGCGAGGACCTGAGCTGGGAGGGTGCGCTGGCTACCGTGGTCGAGGACCCGGACCATCAGGTCTTCGTCATGCTCTACGACGTCAACCGTCTCGACGAACACCTCATGGATCAGTGGGAAGGCACCGAACTCGGCATCTACACCAAGATCCGGGTGCGGGTGCAGACCCTCGACGGAGAACAGGTCGCGTGGCTGTACGTGCTCAACGGCTACGAGGGCGGCCTGCCGTCGGCCCGGTATCTGGGCCTGATCGCCGAGGCTGCGGAGAAGGCCGGGGCGCCGGAGGACTATGTCCGGGACCTGCGCACGCGGCCGTGCGCCTCCGTCGGCCCCTGAAGCCGGTCGCACCTCATTCGTTGCCGCGTGCCGCGATCTGGCCATCACAGCCAAGAAGCCAACGGCTACCCGAAACGCAGCCTCGTTCAATAGGCTGGCTCGTGTGACCAGCCCCCAGGAACTCGCCTCCCAAGCTGCCCACGTCATTGCCGAGACCACCGGAAAGCCGCAGCACGACATCGCGGTGGTGCTCGGCAGCGGCTGGGGTGGCGCCATCGACCGTTTCCCCGTCACGGCGCAGATTTCGTACGCCGAGATCCCCGGATTCACCGCCTCAGCGGTGGTGGGGCACTCGGGTCATCTGGTCAGCAGCACTGTCAATGACAAGCAGGTGCTCTTCTTCGCTGGACGCACCCACTTCTACGAGGGCCGGGGTGTGGATGCGGTGGTCCACGGGGTGCGAACCGCGGCAGCCAGCGGGTGCTCGACGCTGGTACTCACCAACGGCTGCGGGGGCTTGAACCCGAACTGGCCGCCGGGGACACCGGTACTCATCAGCGATCATCTCAATCTCACGGCCCGCACCCCTCTGACCGGAGCCCACTTCGTGGACCTGACCGACACCTACTCCTGGCGCCTTCGCGACATCGCGAAATCCGTCGATCCGTCCCTCGACGAGGGGGTCTACGCGCAGTTCACGGGGCCTCAGTATGAGACCCCCGCGGAGGTCCGGATGGCCGGCATCCTGGGCGCGGACCTGGTCGGCATGTCAACCGCGCTGGAAGCCATCGCCGCCAAATCCGCAGGGCTGGAGGTGCTGGGACTGTCGCTGGTGACCAATGCCGCGGCCGGGCTGACCGGAGAAGCACTGCACCACGCCGAGGTGTTGCAGGCCGGCCAGGACGCCGCCGCGCGACTGTCCGACTTGCTCGCCAGCATCCTGGAGCGACTATGAGCGACCTGCTGACCGCGGCTGCCGCGTGGCTGGCCGAGGACCCGGACCCACAGACCCGCGCCGAATTGCAGGCCTGGATCGATGCCAACGACACAGCGCGCCTTGCCGTCGCCTTCGCCGGACCCCTGACATTCGGCACAGCCGGGCTGCGGGGACCGCTGGGGCCAGGACCTGCGTCGATGAACCACATCGTCGTGGCCAAGGCCGCGGCCGGACTGGCCCAGTACGTCAAGGACACCGGCGGCTCGCGCATCGTCATCGGCTACGACGCCCGCCGCAACTCGCAGGCCTTCGCCGAACTCACCGCAGCCATCGCCGCGGCGGCCGGACTCACGGCCGAAGTGCTGCCCCGCAGACTCCCGACTCCAGTGCTTGCCTACGCGATCAAGGCCCGCGGCGCGGATGCCGGTGTAGTCGTGACCGCCAGCCACAACCCGCCGCAAGACAACGGCTACAAGGTGTACCTCGGTGACGGGATGCAGATCGTGTCACCGGCAGACGCGCAGATCGCAGCCCGCATCGCGGCGCAACCCTCCTACGATCAGATCCCGCAGTCCGACTCCTGGACCGTCCTGGACGAGAGCGTCGTCGAGGAGTACTTGGCGCGGGTGGTCAGCCTGGCCGCCCCGGCACACACCGAGGGCGCCCGGCTGCGGGTCGTCTACTCGGCGATGCACGGGGTCGGCGGCGGTTTGTTCGAGACGGTGTGCCAGCGGCTGGGTTTCGTGGATCTGCACCCGGTCGCAGAGCAGTTCGAGCCCGATCCTGCCTTCCCCACCGTCGCCTTCCCCAATCCCGAGGAGCCGGGGGCGATGGACTTGTCCTTGGCGGCCGCGACCGGGATCGCAGCCGACCTGATCATCGCCAACGACCCCGATGCGGATCGGTGCGCAGTGGGCATTGCCGACGGTACCTCTTTCAGGATGTTACGCGGCGATGAGGTCGGCGCCCTGCTGGGCTGGTGGACCGCCACCCGGGGCCCGGTCGAGGGCAGCCTGGTCACCACCATCGTGTCCAGCGACATGCTGGGCGCCATCGCGGCGGCCGCCGGTCTGCGCTTCCGGCAGACACTCACCGGCTTCAAATGGATCACCCGTCCCGATGACATCGTCTTCGGTTACGAGGAGGCCCTCGGCTACTGCGTCGACCCGGCAGCGGTACGCGACAAGGACGGCATCAGCGCTTCAGTGCGGATGCTGGAACTCGCCGCATGGCTGCAACGTCAGGGCCGCACCATCGGCAGCCTCCTGGCCGATCTGGCCGCCGAGCACGGCGTGTACCTGACCGATCAGATCAGCATCCGGGTGCAGGACCTGTCCGACCGGGACCGCGCCCTGGCTGCCCTGGCTGCCGATCCGGGCGCAGCGATCGCGGACCTCGACGCCGTCACTGACCTGATGGACTCCACGTTGACCGGCCTGCCCCCCACCGAGGGGCTGCGGCTCACCCTGCGAGGCGGTGGGCGCGTCGTGGCGCGGCCCAGCGGCACGGAGGCCAAGCTGAAGGTGTACCTCGAGGTCGTCGAGAACACCGGGGATGCGACCGCCGATGCGGTTCGGGCTGCGCAGCGGATGACCACCCTGCGCAGCGGTCTGGAACGGTTCCTGGGGGCAGTGTGAGGCGCATCCTCGTCGCGGTTCTGGGCGCCATACTGCTGCTGGCGGGCTGTTCCGGGGCTACCTCCACCACCTCGAACGCCCAGTCCACTGTTGGTAGCAGTGGCCTGCCCACGGTGGCCCTCACGGATCTGCCGCCGCAGGCCCAACAAACCTACGAACTCGTCGAAGCCGGGGGCCCCTTCGCCTACCGCCAGGATGGGCAGGTGTTCGGCAACCGCGAGCGCCTGCTTCCCCCGCAGGAGTACGGCTGGTACCGGGAGTACACCATCCCCACCCCGGGGAGCCCCGACCGGGGGGCCGCTCGCTTCGTGGTGGGCGAGGACGAGACGTTCTTCTACACCGACGACCACTACGCGTCCTTCTCCGAGGTGATCGTGTGAGCAGCCCGCAAATCGTGGTCCTGGATACCCGCGACGCCACCGACAAGGCCTCGTTCCTGGTCGCCGTGGCCCGCGACCTGGGTTTTCCCGCGTACTTCGGGCACAACTGGGACGCCTTCGAGGAGTGTGCCCGAGACTTCGCCGACCAGCGCCGACCGGTGCTGGTCGTATGGACCGGCGCTGCGGGACTGCCCGCCGACGTCCGGGACACGGCCGTCGAGATTCTGGATGCCAGCTTCCAGGACGGGGCCGACGTGGTGATCGTGGATGCCGTCCAGGATGAGCCCCAACCGGACTTCGCAGTGGCCCAGGATCGGGTGGCGATCCCGATCGGAGGTCTTCCAGCGGCGCAGGAGTTCTGGCGCACGATCGGCTTGCAGGTCGCCGGTCACCGCTGCGAAGGCGACGCCGTCCTCATCGAACTCGTCGAGGTCGACACGTTCCACCCGGGCATCGGGCCGGTCATGGCGGTGGCATCGTTGGCGGGGCTAGTGCGCCGTCTGCTCGCCGCTGACCACGGCTTCGTCCAGAACGAGACCAGCATCGACGTGTTCGACCCGCATGGCACGCTCATCACCTTCATCCCCTACTAGGAGAACCCATGATCACTTCCTCCGAAATGGCAGCCATGGTCGACCACACGCTGCTCAAGCCTGAGGCCACAGCCGCCGAGGTCGAGGCGTTGTGCGCGCAAGCCCAAGAGCTGCGCGTCTTCAGCGTCTGTGTATCCCCCTCCTTCCTGCCGTTGGGTCCAGGCTGGCTCGATGGCGTGGCCGTCGCGACCGTGTGTGGGTTCCCCAGCGGCAAGCACAAGCCGTCCGTGAAGGCCATGGAGGCCGCCCGTTCGGTCACCGAGGGCGCCGATGAGGTCGACATGGTCATCGACATCGGCAACGCGATCGCCGGGGACTGGGCTGCGGTCCACGCCGACGTGACCGCGGTGCGCGAAGCCATCCCCCAGGCGCTGCTCAAAGTGATCATCGAATCGGCAGCGCTGACGGATCAGCAGATTGTCGAGGTGTGCCGGGTGTGTGTGGACGTGGGGGCCGACTTCGTCAAGACGTCGACTGGGTTCCATCCTGCAGGTGGCGCTTCGGCCCATGCGGTCTCCTTGATGCGCGCCACCGTGGGCGACGCCCTCGGGGTGAAGGCCAGCGGAGCCATCCGGGACTGGGCCACAGCAGTGGCCATGGTGGACGCCGGTGCGTCCCGGTTGGGTCTGTCCGGAACCGCCGCGGTGCTGGCCGGAGGCAGCGACGAGGGCGGGTACTGACCTGCCGCGCAACGGGTAGACTGGTGGTTTATCCCAGTTCTAGGAGTTATTCGCATGCCTTCCGGCACAGTCAAATGGTTCGACACCGACAAGGGTTTCGGTTTCCTTGCCGACGATGATGGCGGCGAGGTGTTCGTGCATGCCAGCGCCGTCGAGCCTGGGGTGGCACTCAAGCCAGGCTCCAAGGTGCAGTTCGGCGTGGTCGACGGCCGCAAGGGTAAGCAGGCGCTGTCCGTGACGCTGCTCGAGCAGGTCAGCGTCGTCAAGGCCCGCCGGCGTCCCGCTGAAGAGATGAGCCCGGTGGTTGAAGATCTGATCAAACTGCTCGACGGCATCGGTAATCAACTGCGCTCGGGCCGTTACCCCGAGGACGCCAAAGCGCAGAAGACCGCACGGCTGCTGCGGGCCGTCGCCGATCAGCTGGACGTCTGAAAGGTCGGCTCAGCCGGTCTTCTGCACGTCGATCCGCACGGCCCAGACGCCGGGATCGGTGTCGCCCTGCACGACCACGGCCAACGGATAACCCTGGTCGTTTGGCTGCACCCGTGGGAAGGTGAACCGGAAGTAGGTGTCCGTCAGCGGTTGCTCGGTAAGGGGCGTACCCGCCAGGACCGGTGTCCACCCGCTCTCAGCCACCGAAGGATCAACGCTGATGCCGACGGTGTTATCGGGCACGACGTTCAAGCGCACTGTCTGACCGCTGGCAGCCTTCTGGGCAGCATCGGTGAGGCACTGCTGCGCGTCGACCTGACCACCCCAGGAGAAGCAGGTCGGGGCGACCCATTCCGAAGTGGTCCCGGTCACGAAGGTCACCCGCGGCGGCGGCTTCTCGCACGACGCCAACGCGGCTGTCGCGGCAACTGCCATGACCACACCGGCCACCTTCTTCATGAGCCCTCCTCGGGATCGATCCCCACCATCGTTTCATGATCCTGGTCGGCGCCGTTGTGCACCTGCGGCGTTTCGGCAGGCTCCTCGGTCTCGCTGGCAGCGACGTCGAGGTCATCACCGGTGGCCTCTTGGGACACCGACTCGTCGGCTGGCTCACTGACCTCGGCGTCGTGCTCGTCGTCCTGCCTCATGGTCTCGTCCGGTTCAGCCGGCTCGTCCGCGCTCACCTGGTCGTAACCCACCTCATCAACCACGATCTCGGCGACCGGGACCATGGGGCGCTCCACGGTTTCGCTGTGCGCACCACATCCGAAGTCCATCGCCACGATGCGGCCGTCGACCGGCGAGAAGCCATTGGCGCAGATACCGAAGGCCTGCCCCATCGGTCCGCCGATGAGCAGCAGGAATCCGCAGGTGGCGCAGTCCAGATCGGCTGCGCGCGCGATCTGGGACCGGGGCCCGACCTCGCGGTACCAGCGGTGGGCCGCCTCGCTGCGGCCCTGCGGACTGAGCATCCGTTCGCGGCCCAACCCGAGCTCCCACTGCGGCGGGAGCAGCACGGGGTCCTGCGGATCGGGCGCATCGTTGTCGGTCAGACCAGCGACCAGGCGGGGGTCATCGACCTCGGTGACCATGACGTCACCGGCACCCAGGTCCCCGGACCGGATGCGGTTCTTCCATGGCAGCCAGATCGGTGCCAGCAATGCGTGTGCGTCAGGAACCAGCGCCGTCTCGTCAACGGTGACCACCTCGGAGTCCGGCGCGCGGGTGAGCGTCACCGCCCAGCGCCATCCCACATATCCGGGCACATACCCGTCGAAGTAGTGGGTGACCACCAAGGGCCCTTCCGCCACCAACCCGACCGGATCGCCGATCTGACTGGCATCAACCTCTTCGAGCAGGGCCTGCCGGGCCACCTCGACCGCACCGGCACATAACTCATCGGCTGACCAGTCCACCTCATCAGTGACGGCCGCCGCTCGCTCACGCCCAACGACGAGCGTTGGCAGTTCTATGTCATCACTCACTGACGAGCCTTCCGGTACACGGTGCGCCGACGGATGGTGTACGCCAGACCCAGCGCACCCAGAACCACCCCGACCAAGCAGACGCCGAGCCACCAACTGGTGTTGTGCGCTGCGAGATCATCGCGGAAGAACAACGCCATGACGGCGAAGGCCACGAGCCAGGCGACCGTCCCACTAGCGACGGCAACAACACCGTCCTCGTCCAAGGGCTCCACGTCCACTCTCCGACCGTACTACCGGTGATTTCGCACGGCTCAGCGGATGGCAGCCAAGACCACGATCAACACGATGAGGCCGATGAGCACACCGAGGGTGACCAGCCGCCGAGTCCGCGGATCCACCTCACGGAGCCCCGGACGTCTCGAAGTCACCCTCACCGGAGACCGCCGACGGGGGCGCTTGGGTCGGTTCGACCTCCTCCTCCAGCGGCGGGCTGCTGGTCGTCACCGTGGGCTTAGGCGTCTTCGTGCGAGTTGGCGTGGGCGTCGGGCTCGCGGGGGTGGGCGTCGCGGTAGCGGTGGTCGGTGCCGCCGAGGTGGGGGCCACGGTCGTGGGCGCCGCCGTGGTGGGCGCCGCTGTCGTTCGGGTGGGCGACGCGGACCGCGTCACCGTCGGCGTGGCCGTCGGATCCGGGTCACTGGAGTTGCTACGGGACGCCCACAGTGCTCCGGCGCCCAGACCCAACAGGATCGCCAGCAGCACTGCCACGATGATCGGCAGTTTGGACGTCTTCTGCTCAGGTTCGGGCTCCTCCGGAGGGCCGGAGGGCGGGATCTGCATCGTGGGATAGTCACTCATGGTGCTCCCAGGCTATGTCAGGTTCTGCACAACCCAGTCGATGCTGGCCGTGAGCGCGGTC
The DNA here is from genome assembly GCA_029779995.1 of Actinomycetes bacterium. The sequence continues at coordinate 12,768 of JAKOZM010000167.1, read as the reverse complement.
ACATCATCGGGATCCACCGCGGGGAACATCGCCACGCGAAGCTGATTGCGCCCCAACTTGCGGTAGGGCTCCACATCCACGATGCCGTTGGCGCGCAGCACCTTGGCCACCGCCGCGGCGTCGATACCATCGGCGAAGTCGATGGTGCCGACCACGTTCGACCGCAGCGCCTCGTCGGTCACGTAGGGGCTGGCGAAATCGCGTGACTCCGCCCAGCCGTACAGGTTCGCGGCACTCTGCGCGCTGCGCCCAGCCGACCACGACAAGCCGCCGTTGCCGTTGAACCAGTCCACCTGCTCGGCCATCAGGAAGATCGTGGCCAGTGCGGGCGTGTTGTACGTCTGCTCCTGCACCGAGTTGTCGATGGCGATGTTGATGTCCAGGAAGGCCGGCATCCAGCGGTGGGTCGCTTTGATCTGGGCGGCACGCTCGAGCGCGGCTGGTGACATGAGCGCGAACCACAGGCCGCCGTCGGAGCCGAAACTCTTCTGCGGCGCGAAGTAGTAGACGTCGAAGTCGTGGGGGTCCACGAGCAGACCACCCGCGGCGGAGGTCGCGTCGAACATCACCAGCGCCTGCGCCGATCCCGCTGGGCGCACCGCGGGGATCGCCACCCCGGTACTGGTCTCGTTGTGGGGGCTTGCGTACACGTCGTACTCAGCGCTGGGCGCGAAGGGACCGGCGGTACCCGGCTCGAAGGTGCGGATGTCCTGTTCGCCCAGATGCGGCGCCGTCTGGGCGGCCTTGGCGAACTTGCTGCCGAACTCTCCGAACGAGAGGAACTGTCCGCGGTCCTTGATCAGACCGAACGTGGCGATGTCCCAGAACGCGGTGGATCCCCCGTTGCCGAGCACGACCTCGTAGCCGTCCGGCAGGGCGAACAACTCCCGCAGTCCCGCCCGTAGGCGCTTCACCTCGTTCTTCACTCCTGGCTTTCGATGCGAGGTGCCCAAGAACGTAGGTGCGGCGGATGCCAAAGCGTCGACCTGCGCCTGTCGCACCTTGGATGGTCCGCTGCCGAAACGGCCGTCAGCGGGTTTGAGGTCAGCGGGGATCTGCAATTCAGTCACCCCTCTAGGCTAGATCGTCGGCCCCCGTTGCTCCCGGCTCACCCCACCGACGTCAGCGCCGCACAGCTCACTCGACGCGGAAACCCACCTCCGGCTGGTAACCACTCGGGGCGACCATGACCGGATCCCAGCCCGGGACGTCCTCCGGCCGGCGCGGCGCCGGACCCACGTACCGTGCCGACGGCCGGATCAGGCGACCCGTCCGCTTCTGCTCCAGGATGTGGGCACTCCAGCCCGCCAGCCGAGCACACGTGAACATGGAGGTGAACATGTGCGCCGGGACCTCCGCGAAGTCCAGCACGATAGCTGCCCAGAACTCCACGTTGGTCTCCAGGACGCGATCCGGGCGGCGTGCCCGCAACTCGCTGAGGGCCGCCTTCTCGAGGGCCTCGGCAGCCTCGAAGCGGGGGGCGTCGAGTTCGCGGGCGGTGCGCCGCAGGACACGTGCCCGCGGGTCCTCGGCCCGGTAGACGCGGTGTCCGAAACCCATCAGGCGTTCGCCGCGGTCCAGCACCCCCTTGACGTAGGCTTCGGCATCCCCCGAGCGTTCGATCTCCTCGATCATGCCGAGCACCCGGCTGGGCGCACCACCGTGCAACGGTCCGCTCATCGCTCCGACCGCCCCCGAGATGGCTGCCGCGACGTCGGCTCCCGTGGAGGCGATGACCCGTGAGGTGAAGGTCGAGGCGTTCATTCCGTGCTCGGCTGCGGAGACGAAGTAGGCATCGACTGCCTGCACGTGGCGCGGGTCCGGCTCGCCGCGCCAGCGCACCATGAAGCGCTCGACGATCGTCTTGGCCTTGTCGATCTGCGCCTGCGGCACCATCGGCTGCCCGAGGCCGCGCGCGGACTGGGCGACGAACGACATCGCCATGACGGAGACGTGGGCGAGGTCCTCGCGGGCGGTGTCGTCATCCACGTCCAGCAGGGGCTGCAGACCCCATGCGGGCGCCAGCATCGCGATCGCGGACTGGACATCGACTCGGACATCCCCGGAGTGCACAGGGATCGGGAACTGCTCTGCCGGTGGCAGCCCGGGGTTGAACTCGTTGTCCACGAGCAGACCCCAGACGTTGCCGAAGGACACCCGACCCACCAGGTCCTCGATGTCCACTCCGCGGTAGCGCAGTGAGCTACCTTCCTTGTCCGGCTCCGCGATCTCAGTCTCGAAGGCAATGACACCCTCGAGACCCTGCACAAAATCACTCATCTGCACACTCCAGCGTTCGTGAAGACACCTTCAGGTCAATAACCTAGTGCCACAGGTTCAACCACGTGGCCCCGAGGCGGAAATGAACGAGATTCGCAGAGTCGACTATCAGTCCGAGCCCCTTGGTGAGCAGGATCTCGCGGCCACCCCGCTGGCACAGTTCCGCAAATGGCTCGACGAGGCGGTCGCCGCGAACATCGAGGAACCCAACGCGATGGCCGCGGCCACCGTCGATGAGTCGGGGCAACCCCACGTCCGGATCCTGCTGTGCAAAGAAGTGATCCCCACCGGGTTCGTCTTCTTCACCAACTACGACAGCGACAAGGGCCGGCACCTCGCCGGGAACCCCCAGATCGGGCTGTGTTTCCACTGGCAGCCGCAGCACCGGCAGGTCCGAGTGACCGGCGTCGCCGAACGTCTGCCCGGCGCCGAGTCGGATGCGTACTTCACCAGCCGCCCCCGCGAGGCCCGGCTCGGCGCCTGGGCCTCGTCGCAGTCGGCGGTGATCCCGGACAAGCAGTATCTGCGGCAGCGCCTCGACGAGGCGGCCGCGCGATTTCCCGGCGATGTGCCGCGCCCCGACCAGTGGGGCGGCTACCTGGTCCGCGCGCGCTCGCTGGAGTTCTGGCAGGGTCAACCGAGTCGTCTGCACGACCGGTTGCGCTGCACCGCTTCCACAGGGACGGCTGATCTCGACGATGTGAGCGCCTGGAGGGTGCAGCGGCTGGCGCCGTGACGCCAGCTCAGACGCCCGTTTGCACTAGGGTGACCACCACATCCGGTCGTCTCGCGCCCCGCACCCCTTGAGCGACCTCCAGGCACCTGCTTCCGATGTTGTTGTCCTTTGCCACCGCACGTCGCGGCCATGACCGACCAACCGCCGACGAACGCATGGGGTGCAAGAGCCTGGGTCGCGACCTCAAGCCCGAGCGATGTACCCGCGCAGCGCCGCCGTGACCACGTCATCGAGGCTGTCGCCCTTGGCCTTTGCCGACTGCCTGGCGGCCTTGAGCACCGACTTGCTGACCTTGACCTCAAGCGTCGACTTCTTCTCCTTCTTGGCCCCGCGCCGCACGAGGGTGTCAGAGGTGTGCCCCCCGATCCCCATGACGGGCCGCAACTCGGCCGGGCGTGGCGCGGGCACGACCGGAGGGGCCGCAGCTACCGGATGGACGTCCGAGTCCGGGGCCTTGCGCAATGCAGGTCGAGGCGGTGGATTGATCATCAGCTCTCCGATTTCGCTTGGTCGGTGACCATGGCACGGCCGGTGACATCGGCCACGCGCCCCAGCAGGTCGTCGAACGTTCGTGCCGCAGAACCAGCTCCCCGGCTCTTCCAGGCATGGATGGGGACGCCCGCACCCTGCGCCTGCTGAATGGCGGTGCGTTCCGAGATCGGTTCGGCCACGACATCGCCGAACACATCGTGCAACTCCTGTAGCCGGTACCGGTGCTCGGACTGGGTGGCGCGAGTCCGGTTGGGGACGATCGCGATCACCGACAGGTCCCGGTTCCCCTCCTGCCGGGCCACCGAGACGGCCTCCACCGCCTGCTGGGCGCCCTGGACCGCGAAGTACGTCGGCTCCGTGACCACGACGGCCTGCGTGGCGGCGAACAGGGCGTTGCGCGTGAGTTCACCCAGCGATGGCGGGCAGTCCAGCAGGATCAGGTCGTAGCGTTCCCGCACACCGCGCAGGGCTCGCTGCAGACGGCGGCCCGGATCGTGGCCCGATGGAACCGCCCGATGCTCCAGCGCCCGTTCCGCCGGGATGCAGTCGACCAGTTCACCCCAGCCCGTCGCCGTGATCGCATCGAGGGCCACACCTGGCCGGCCGTCATACAACACGTCCGAGGTCGAGAAGTCATGCGTCTGCGGCACCGCCAGGCCGGCGGTGGCGTTCGCCTGCGGATCCAGATCGACGACGAGAACCCGCCGTCCCTCGTGCATGGCAGCACTGGCAATGCCCAAGGTGACGGTGGTCTTGCCCACGCCTCCCTTGAGACTCAGGACTGCGACGACCGGGGCTTCCATCCGGTCATTGTTCCACTTCTGTTCACCGCACGTACCCTGCCACGCCGGTCGTCACCGCACTGTGCGTGGTGGCAGCGCCTGAAAGCGGGCCAGCGCTACCTCGCGCTCGCGGCCGTGGTCAACGATCGGCGCGGGATAGTCGGGCGCGAGAATACCCGGCTCATGGGGATCCGCCACGTCCGCAAGCTCCGGGACATACCGGCGGATGAAGGTGCCATCGGGATCGAACTTCTTGCCCTGCGTGACCGGATTGAAGATCCGGAAGTAGGGCGCCGCGTCCGTGCCGCAGCCTGCCACCCACTGCCACCCGAGCTGGTTGTTGGCCACGTCACCGTCGACGAGGTGTTTCATGAACCAGGCCGCGCCCCATTGCCAGGGGAGGTGCAGATCCTTGATCAGGAAACTGGCGGTGACCATCCGCAGCCGGTTGTGCATCCAGCCCTCCGCCAGCAACTGCCGCATACCGGCATCGACGAACGGGTACCCGGTGCGACCCTGCTGCCAGGCGGTGAAGTGGGCCTGATCGGCGGAGTACTCCATATCTGTGTCGAACCGTTCGTCCAGACTCGCCCAGGCCGCCTGCGGCCGGTGCCACAGGACGTCGGCGCAGAACTCCCGCCACGCGAGTTGACGGGCGAACGGATCTGTCGTCGGTTCAGGAATGTCGGCCAGGATCGTGCGCGGATGAAGTTGTCCGAAGTGCAGCGCGGCCGACAGCCGACTGGTGGCATCCAATGCCGGCTGGTCCCGGTCACGCTTGTAAGCGGCCAGACCCTCATCGCGAAACTGCCGCCAGCGCTTCACCGCTGGCGTTGGATCTGGCGCCGAGGCAGGCGCCGCCCAGCCGCGTGCGAGCCACGCCTTATAGAACGGTGTGAACACCCGAAAGCCGGCGCCGCTCTGGTTGCGCACCTCACCAGGCGGGACGGCGTACGGCGAATCGATCATCACCAGTTCCACACCGGCCTGCGCCAAGGCTTCGGCGACGGCCTCGTCACGACGGGCGGCGTATGGGGTGGAGTCCCCGGTGCAGAACACGCGGCGGGCGCCCTGGGTCGCCGCCTGCGCGGGCAGCACAGCCACCGGATCGCCCGTCACGTGGACCACGCCCAGCGGCCGCAACGCCTCCTGCAGGTACTGCGCACGCGGCGAGCCCACGATCGCGAAGTGCGGATCGTGGACGAACATCCGCACGGCGTCCGGTCCGGCGGCGTCCAGCGCGGGATTGTCGAACGTGCGCAGGTCCCGACGGAACCAGAAGATGTCCGGCATCAGACCGGTTCGACCGCGATGTGCTCAGCCACAGCCAGCCCGATCTCCGCGTACTCCCCTCCCGATCCGATCAGCAGCCCGCCGGGCGAGCGAGTGACCTTCACGGTGGCGCCCGGAATGGCACCAGCGCGCCGGAGCGCCGCCATGACCTCCTGCTCGGTCTGCAACGGCTCATCGATGCGTCGCACGAGCACGCGGATGGGGGAGGAGTTCAGCCTCTGCGTCACGCTGCTCAGGCTCGGCGCCACGATCATGCTCACGTCCCTGTCGGCTCCGAGCTCGGCCAGTCCCGGGATCGGGTTCCCGTAGGGCGAGGTGGTCGGGTTGTCCAGCAACTCCCAGATGCGACGCTCGACGGCTTCGCTCATCACATGCTCCCAGCGGCAGGCCTCAGGATGCACATCCTCCCAGGGCAGACCGATCACATTGACCAGCAGGCACTCGGCAAGGCGATGCTTCCTCATCACCGAGACGGCGTACCCCCGTCCGGACGAGGTCAACTCAAGGTGCCGATCCCCCGAGACGATGACCAGGCCATCGCGCTCCATGCGCGCGACCGTCTGCGAGACCGTCGGGCCTGACTGCCCCAGACGCTCGGCGATCCGTGCCCGCAGGGGAACGGTCCCCTCCTCCTCCAGTTCGAAGATGGTCCGCAGGTACATCTCGGTGGTATCGATCAGCTCGCCGCTCACACTTCATTGTGACTTAGGTCAACCTATGTGCAAGCGTCCACGGTCGATTAGGTCTCGAAAGGTGGAGCACAGTGTGGTGTGCGCCACATCACTCACTCACCTGCACTAGATATGTCCTCGAATGAGTAATGCGGGACTAGATGTAGTTTCGGGTGCATTCATTGCTCTGATCAGGTCAGACCCGGATTGGCGTCATACACAATTCGTCCGGTAACGTGACAAATCCGTTACGTGAAACTACAGGCGTGTCGCTTGACATTCCGAAGAAAAAGTACCCGAACAAGGAGACCTGATCGATGAGGCGGATCGCGATCACCGGGCTGGCCGTTTGTGCGCTCCTGGCCCCCACGGTGCCAGCCATGGCCGCCGATCAGCCTGTCCTCACCAAGGGCATGTCATCGACGTCGGTCCGACAAGTGCAGAAAGCGCTGGGCGTCTCGCCCACCGGATTCTTCGGCCCCCTGACGCTGCAGGCCGTCAAAACCTACCAGCAAGAGCACGGTCTGCCCACCACTGGAGTTGTCGGGCCCTTGACCTGGGCCGCTCTGACCAAGGACAGCAAGGTGGCCGCCAAGACGGCCAAGGCCAAGCGAGTCGAGCGCCACAAGAAAGCCCAGAAGGCCCAACGGGCCCGGGCGGCCAAGAAGGCGAAGAAGAAGGCCGCGCGCGCAGCGAGCGCCAACCCCTATGCGGCAGCGACTCTGCAGTATGGGGACAGAGGTGCGGCAGTTCTCTTCCTGCAGCAGCAACTTGGAGTGCAGCCGCAGACCGGCTATTTCGGCCCCATCACCAAGTCCTACGTCGAGGCGCTACAAAGCGCGGCCAAACTGCCCGTCACCGGCATCGTGGATGCCACCACCTGGCGCAAGGTGGGCAAAGTCAGTTTCACGGCCCCGGTCGCCCCGCCTGCCTCGAGCAGTGCCGCGCTGCCGGCACCGAGCAGCGCTACGGCTGCTGAGGTCTTGCGGATCGCAGCCAGCCAGCAGGGCGTGCCCTACGTGGCCAGCGGGAACTCGCCGGCTACCGGCTTCAACTGCAGTTCCTACACCCAGTGGGTCTACGAGCAGGTTGGCATGGACCTTGGCGGCGCCTACACGGTCTGGCAGTACGACAAGGCCAAGAAGATCACCGCGGACGAGGCCAAACCTGGCGATCTGGTGTTCTTCTACAACTACGCCAACAACTTCATCGGTCATGTGGGCATCTACGCCGGCGGCGGCATGATGTGGCATGCACCCCGCACGGGGCGGGTCGTGAGTCTGGAAAAGGTCTACACCGACAAGGTCTACTACGCTCGCGTGCTCGCCCAGTAGATAGCTTGGGGGCCATGACCGCACCCACGTCGCCCGCCGCCCTCGCCATCTTCGCTCCCGGTTTCCTCACCGGAAAGCACGCACTGGTCACTGGCGGAGGGTCGGGGATCGGACGCGCCTGCGCCCAGTTGCTCGCCCACCTGGGAGCAGAGGTCACGATCGTGGGCCGGCGTGAGGAGCCGTTGCTGGAGACGGCCGCGGGCCATCCCGAACAGATCACCGCTCTGACGGCGGACCTGCGAGAGCCCGAGCAGGTCGATGCCATGCTCGAGCAGGTGCCAGGCTGCCACTTCCTGCTGAACAACGCGGGCGGCCAGTTCGTGGCCCAAGCCCAGGACATCACGTACAACGGTTTCCGAGCAGTCACCCGCCTCAACCTGGACGCCCCCTGGTACCTGACGACGGCCGTGGCGAACCGCTTCTTCATCCCCCAGACCTACGGCAAGATCGCCTCCATCACCATGACCCCGCACCGGGGGATGCCTCTGATGGCCCACTCATCGGCCGCCCGCTCCGGCGTGGAGTCGCTGACCCGCAACTGGGCCGCCGAGTGGGGCCGCTTCGGGATCCGGGCGGTCGCCATCGCGCCTGGCATCGTGCACACCGCGGCATGGGGGCGGTACGGGCTGGATCCGGCCGAAGTGAGCAAAGGCCTGCCGGGGGGTCGCCTGCAGACCGCTGACGAGATCGCCGCCATGGTGGCCTTCCTGTTCTCGCCGGCCGGTGACTACATCACGGGCACCACGCTGACCTGTGACGGCGGTTTCGACATCATCGGGCCAACGTTCGCCGGGTGATGTCAGGGGCCTTCTCCGGCCTCGTTTCCCCTGTTGTTGGCCATTGTCAGCGCGCGTCGGGACGACAGCGTCGGAAAACTCCGGGGCCGGCCCAGGCGTCGTCCGGTACAGCCGTTCGGCGGGTCGCGGCGAACCGCGGGACGACAGACGGACGACTCCTGTCCCTAACAGTTCCACCGGCCACAACCTGGCAAGGACCTGCCCAACCCGGCAGCCACGAATCCCGAACGATGACAAACCCCTCCAGACATTGCATTGCCACGCACAGCAGGCCATGATTGCTCACCACAAGGCATGGACGGAGGCGACAATGACCAGGCGACCCGTCGAAGTATCCGCCTTCCACCGGCGCGACCTGAGCCTGGCAGGTTTCCTGCTCCACGGCCGGTGGCCCGAGTCGACCCTGGAGTGGTCGCAGGTGCTCACGTTGGCGGTTCGCATCGCAGCGGTCCCCGGCATCCTGGCCACTACCACCGTTTTCCGTGCCACCGACAGCACACCCGCTGGGGCGCAGACTCATGCGGTTGGCGCCATGGCCAGCGCCGGCCCCGTCCTCGGTGACACCGCGCCCGAACCGGGCTCCTTGTCCGCGCCGCGGCCACCCGCGTTGTTCATCCTGCATCCGCCCGCCGAGACCCAGGCATCCCTGCCGGAGGCTGACGGTGCCGCCAGTGGCGTCGTGTGGCTGCCCGGACTGCCCGAGTTGGGGCTGGAGCACCGGGCCGCCTGGGTCGAGGCCGAGCAGGACGGCACCATCTCCCGCCTCGTCAGCGTCATGAACGTGGACCCCTGGCAGGACCCCGATCTGGCCGTCCTGGCCACCCTGGTGGCGGCATGAGCGCGGTGACCATCACCGCCGCATCGACGACGGCCACCGTGGACGTCGCCCGTGGATTCACGCTGTACTCCTGGACGGTCGACGGGTTCGACTACCTGCACACTGAACCCGGCTTCCCCGACCACGGCAAGGTCACCCACAGCGGAATCCCGATCCTCTTCCCCTGGCCCAACCGGATCGCTGACGCCCGGTTCACCTGGGACGGCGCCGACTACGTACTGCCGGTCACCGAACCGGCGACGGGCGCCAGCCTGCACGGGTACGCCGCTTTCGCCGCGTGGCAGGTGATCGACCAGGGCCCCCAGCATGTGACGGGCGAGTTCCTGCTGTCGCGCGATGCGCCAGATCAGGTGTGGCCGGCGGACGCAGGTCTACGCGTCACCTACCGGGTGGCGCCGACAGTTCTGCACGTGATGGCCGAAGTCTTCAATGACGACACGGTCGACCTGCCCTTCGGCCTGGGTTTCCATCCGTATTTCCGGGTGCCCGGCCCCTTCGATCAATGGCTACTGCAGTGCGACGCCACGACGGCTTGGCCGCTGATCAACATGGTGCCCGAAGGGGTGGCCGTCCCCATTCCAGAGTCCGTGGATTTCCGGACACCACGTCGCCTCGGCGATCAACATCTCGACGATGCGTTGACGGGGCTGCCCGCGGCACCTGCCATGACCCAGCGAGCAGCCCTGCGGTCCATGGCCGCAAACCTCAGCGTGTCCAGCGACCCAGCCTTCACCGACTACGTACTCTTCACGCCCGCATCGCGCGACGCGGTGGCCATTGAGCCGTACACCTGCGCCACCGACGCGGTCAACCTACAGGCTCGCGGGATCGATGCCGGGTGGCAAGTGCTGCCTGCCGGGCGGACCGCCCGTTTCGCCTGGCGGGTCGACGTGGAATAGCCCCGGCTCGTACCCGGACGATCCGTCGCCATACCCGCCTGTGGCGATTGCTACCGTTCGGTTAGACCCACCTCGAGGAGACCCATGGGACACCTTGCCCGCTGGGCAGTGCGCAAACCCGTTCTGGCCATCATCAGCTTCTTCATTCTGTTCCTTGTCATCGGAGTCCTCGGGGGCCGGTTCGGCGGGGAGTTGAAGGACTCCTTTGAGTTGCCCGGTACGGAGTCCCAGGTCGCTCAGAACCTCCTGTCGGAGACGGCCGGGGCCGATGCCGCGACCGGCGCCACAGCCACTCTGGTCTGGGGCGTTGATGCGGGGACGGTTACCGACGCCACCGTGAAGCAGACCGTCACCCCCTTGATGGAGAAGATCGCCGACCTGCCCAGCGTCGCCTGTGTCCAGTCGCCCTATGGCCAGACGTACGGCACGAGTTGTCCGCAGCGCAATCAGCAGGCCAATCCCTTCCCGCTGCCTCCCGAGATCCAAGCCGAGATCGATAAGGCCACCGAAGCAGCAGTGAAGGCCACCTCGCCCATCAGTGAGAACGAGCAGGTGGCGCGCGCGACGATCACGTTCACGAGCACCACCGACATCCCGACCGCCACCGCCGGCACGATCCTGGATGAAGTGGAGGCCACGAACGGCACAAATGGGGTCACGGTGGGCGCCAGCGGCCAGGTGTTGGCCTTCGCCGGACAGGAGCCCCCGAGCGGCGAACTCATCGGCATCCTGGTCGCCATCGTGATCCTGCTGATCGCCTTCGGGTCCGTCGTGGCCGCGGGACTGCCCATCGTCACGGCCGTCTTCGGCCTCGGTGCTGGCCTGGCGCTGGTCACGTTCACCGCCAACTTCTTCAGCGTCGCCACATTCGCCCCCACGTTGGCCGCGATGATCGGTCTGGGCGTCGGCATCGACTACGCCCTGTTCATCCTCAACCGATTCCGGCAGGCAGTGATGGCTGGACATGACCCCAAGGACGCCGCCTACGAGTCGGTGAACACCGCAGGGCGCGCCGTGCAGTTCGCCGGCACCACGGTGATCATCGCGCTGCTGGGTCTGTTCGTTCTGGGGATCGGGTTCTTCAACGGGTTGGCGTTGGCCGCATCCCTGACAGTCGCGATGGTCATGCTGTCGGCCGTGTGGTTCCTGCCCGCCCTGTTGAGTCTGTTGGGCGACAAGGCGTTGGCGATCAGGATGCCGTGGGCGCGCAAAACCAAGGCCTGGCATCCCGAAGGCGGCAAGTGGGCTCATTACGGTCACGTGCTGCAGAAGCGGCCCTGGTTCTACACCCTGGCCGCAGCGCTGCTGGTGATGGTCATGGCCATCCCCTACTTCAGCATCCGCCTGGGGTTCCCCGACGACAGCGGACAACCGGTCGGCAGCCCGGCACGCATCGCGTATGACCTGACTGCCGAAGGGTTCGGACCGGGTAGCAACGGCCCCTTCTTCGTGGCCGTGCAACTCCCCTACGCCCTGGACGAGGACTCCCTGCGCGGGCTGATCCAAGACCTCAACGAGACACCTGGAGTGGACCGCACGATTCCCAATGAAGCGATGGTGCCGATCTCCGTGACGGCGAATCAGACCATCGCCGCCATCCAGGTGATTCCAGAGACGTCGCCGCAGGACCCTGCGACAGACGAGTTGCTGCAGCGCCTGCGTACCGAGACGATCCCGCGGGCGGAGGAAGGCACCACCATGCGGGCCTATGTGGGCGGCTCCACGGCGGTGACCACCGACTTCACCACCGTGCTCAGTGAGGCCCTGCCAGTATTCCTGGCGGTCGTCATCGGGCTGGGCTTCATCGCCCTGACCATCCTGTTCCGCTCGCTGATCGTGCCCCTGATCGGCGCGGTGACCAGCCTGCTGAGCCTGGGCGCCGCCCTCGGCGTCACCACAGCCGTCTTCCAGTGGGGCTGGGGGGCGAGCCTGCTCGGCGTGACCTCCACCGGACCGATCCTGCCCTTCCTTCCGATCATGGTCTTTGCGATCCTGTTCGGACTGTCCATGGACTATCAGGTGTTCCTGGTCAGTCGTATGCATGAGGAATGGGGCCACACCAAGGACAACGCCCTGAGCGTTCGCCGTGGCTTGGCCGGATCCGGTCGCGTCGTCGCGATCGCCGCGGCCATCATGGCCAGCGTCTTCTTGGCCTTCATCCCCACCCCTGAGGACACGATCAAACTCTTCGGTGTCGGCCTGGCGACCGCCGTCCTCGTCGACGCGTTCATCATCCGCCTCGTGCTTGTGCCATCGCTGATCAGCTGGATCGGGCCGAACACCTGGTGGCTACCCAAGTGGCTGGGCTTCCTGCCCGAGGTCCACATGGAGGCCGAAGGCTCCGGAGACGAGATCGTCGACGACGACCCGGAACTGGTCCCCGCACACTAGCCAGACCCGCCGGGCGGCATTGGCCGCAGCACCCTCACCACAGCGCGCAAATGGGGTTCATCGGATTTCAGCGGGGTGTCATGGTCGGGAGTAGGTTCCAGTTGACGCCTCCTGCCTGCAGTAGGACACGTATGCGGTAGTTGCGGAAGGTCCGGAATCCGAAGCCTGTGCGTTTTACGGCTTTGATGAGGTTGTTCTGGCCTTCGGTGGGTCCGTTGGTGGCCCGTGTGGTGTGCCAGGCCAGGATCTCGCTGG
>JAKOZM010000158.1 GCA_029779995.1 Actinomycetes bacterium | reverse complement strand
CTCCGCACCGTGCTCACCAGCGACCAGGCGGCCCCTCGCCAGCCGGAACCGGGCCTCCACCTCAGCAGGCCCAGCAGCGTCGAGGATGACGTCATCGACCCCCCAGTCCGGTGCCACCGCGGTCAGCCCGCCCTCGGTGAGGATCAAGAGCACCGGGACATCGGAACCGGTCGCAGTGAGTACCCGGCACAGGCTGCGGGCACCGGGGAGGTCGCGACGGCCGTCGATCAGAATCAGATCACCGTCCGGCAGGTCCAACAAGGCGGACCTCTCCGCGGGAAGCACCCGGACCTGATGGGAGAGCAGACCCAGCGCAGGCAAGATGTAGTCGCTTGGTTCGACCGCATCTGTCATCAGCAGGACATTGCTCACGGGGCACCTCTTCCGCCAGCGGCCAGTTTAGTGCACGCGTGTGCGCCTGAACATCAGACGCTGAGCACCTCAGGCGGGGATCGCCTCGCCCAGGGCGGCGATCACATCAGCTTTGCGGGGCTGACCCGAGGCCCGACGCACGATGGCGCCGTTGCCGTCCAGAACCAGGATCGTGGGGGTGCGCGCGATGTTCAGGTCCCGTGCCAGGTCGAGGTACTCGTCAACATCGAGATCCACGTGCTTGACGCCGGGCACCATCTCGGCCACTTCTTGCAGAATCCGCCGGGTTGCCCGGCAGGGAGCACAGAATGCGGAGGTGAACTGGACCAGCGTCGCCTGCTCCCCCAGCGGCACCCCGACCTGGGCTGCGGTCAATGCCGGACGGTCCGCATGCGCACGCATCCGCCCATCGCGCAGGTGCTTCCAGACACCAAAGGCGGCAAGCAGAAGCAGGACAACGGCCAAAACCCAGACTCCGGACACGCTGAAGACAACGCGGGGCGCTCTCCCGCCATTCCCATAGGACGTTTTACCCTTTACGTACCGCTTCGACAAATCGTGAAAGGGTCATCCGTGATCGACCCCCGTGGCACCCGGTTCTCCGCTGCCCTGACCGTCATCGTGCTCGCCGCTGTCATCATGACCGCGCCGAGCCCGCTGGCCACCGCATTGCTGAGCTTGCAGACACTCGTCTTCGCGATGGGGGCCATCCTCGGCCCCGGCGCGCAGCCCTACGGCTTGCTGTTCCGGTTCCTCATCCGCCCGCGGCTCAAGGCGCCCAAGGAGATGGAGGACGCCCTGCCCCCGCAGTTCGCGCAGGCAGTGGGTCTGGCGTTCGCCTTCGTCGCGCTCGTCTGCGCGATGTTCGCCTGGCCGCTGGGCGTGTGGATCTTCGCCGGTTTCGCACTGTTCGCTGCCGCGCTGAACGCGGTCTTCGGCTTCTGCCTCGGCTGCGAGATCTACCTGCGCATCCAGCGGTTCATCCCAGAGTCCGCCATCCCCACGGGGCAGCGGCGCATGGGCGAGGCGGCCGAGCCGCAGTGGGCCGGCCGGCCGAGCATCATCGACCTCAGCGACGCGACTACGAAGGTCTGATCCGGCGGTGGATCGACTGGTCATCCAACTCGGCTCCGATGAGCCGGAGCGGGTGGCCGCCGCGCTCACTGTTGGGATGACTGCCGTGGCGGCCGGTGCTGTCGTGCACCTGTGGCTGTCCGGACCTGCTTCACTGTTGGCCGTCCCCGGGCGGGAGCCCGCGTATGACCTCGCGCATGCCCCGGCGTTGGCCTCGGCCCTGGACAGCATGGACTCGGTGACGGTGTGCAGTCAGTGCGCCGCGCGGCGTGGTCTGGACCTTGCGGATCTGCGGCCGGGCGCCGTCATCGCCGGAGCGACCACCCTGGTGGAGGCGCTGCTGACCGACGGGACCCAGGCGCTGACCTACTAGGGCGTGTCTGGTAATCGTTCATAACCAGAACAGAACGATCGAGGCCAGCAGGATCCCGCTCCGGTAGTTGCGGGCGGTTTTGTCGTAGCGGGTGGCGATTCCGCGCCATTGTTTGAGCCTGTTGAAGCACCGTTCGACGACGTTGCGGCGCCTGTACATCCCGGTGTCGAAGTTGGGTGGCCGGCCGCCGCCGGT
>JAKOZM010000127.1 GCA_029779995.1 Actinomycetes bacterium | reverse complement strand
CTCGCGCACCATCCAAGACCGCACCGGCCTGTCCCTGCGCCGATTCCTGCGCACCCTCAAACCCCTGCGCTCGGCCACGATCGAGATCAACGGCGTCATCAACACCTACCCGCCAACCATCGAACCCGAAATCCAGGCCATCCTCGCCGCCCTCCAACAGCCGCCACCAAGGCACTAAGCCCAATGGCCCAACTCAGGTTCCGGGCACTGCTCCATCCCCGACTTGGGTAACCACGCCTCGACGCTGAGCAATAGTCAAGACCTGTGGATCGGCGTGTCACGCGACTTGCTGATCAACATGCTCGGGCCCGCCCTGTGGGCGACGCGCACGACTCGGCGCCGTGGATGAAGGCGGCCACGGACCGGCAGATCGCTCGCCTCACCCCACTGTCGGTATGCGGATCATCAGACGGTCGACATCATCTGGGTCGAGCCGGATCACGCGTGGTCCGTTCCGGTAGGCGACGAGGTCGCCTGCGGCGATGCGGCGGCGCAAGGTCCTCGTGCTGAGTCCCGTGCGCTCGGCGGCCCGGGCGAGGGTTTCGAACTGACGACGGGTTCTGATTGTCATGGCAAGTCCTCCTTCGTCATCCGAAAGCGACGAGTGGAGGTTGGAGGATCAGGATTGCGACCAAGACTTGCGCCCGCTGCCGCGGCCCTAGTCGTGGTGGTCGCCCGAGTCCTCTTGGACGGATGCCTGTTCTACAGCCCGGTGAACGTACTCACGCAGGCTGTCGCAACTGGTGAAGACCAAGTAGCCGAGCGACTGCAGACGAGGCTCGTCCACGACGTCGGCATCGAGGTCAAGGACAACGGGCTGGCCGATTCCGACTTGGAGCCCATCCGGCCAGAACGCTTCAGCGCCGGCGAGGACCGCGCCCGTCTCTGGATCCGTCACTTCAACGTCAACGTCGGCGTCGGCGTATCCCTGGCTTGAGAGCCAAGCCAAGAGTTCCGCGATCTCAGCGTCTCGCGGGTCCAGGTCGGCAACCGGTGACGAGACTGCGGTAGGCGCTGCTGATTGATCCCACTCAGACGAGGGGGTCGCCCCGGACGTCCCGTATGAGAGTTCCCCGAGGAAGGTGTTGGACGCCTCCGCGAGAAGTCCGCGCCTCTCGGCCAAGAACGCGAGGTAGTTCTCGATGCGCCAAAGCTCCGGATCCATGGGAATCCACTGACTCTCGAGCGCGCCCGGGTGTTTGCCCGCAATCTCAGGCATGTACTTCTCGGGAAACCGATCCGAAATGTCCAGGTTCGTGCCTTGGGTGAGGAAGCAGAAGTTCGCGATGGCGTTCACCTCGCCGCGGCTGTAGCCGTGGGCGTAGAGACGTGCCTTGGGGAAGATGTGATGAACCTGCAGTCCGCTGAGCTTGCCCAAGAGGTGGGCGGACAGGGGCGTGCCATCCCCCCAGTCCTGTGCGCCTCGGGTGCGCGTGAGCAGGTAGAGGACGGGGTAGAAGCGGGCGCCCAAGCTGTTGCCTGCGAAGTCTTCGGGGCGAACTGTCAGGTCGCCGCGAACCGCACGCAGGTTCTCCATCAGGCCGTCGACGCCGTGCGTGTCGACTGCCTTGAGGTCCTGATTCAGGACGGTCTCGGTCGACCCCGCGTACCGCCCCCACATGCCAGCGTGGACAAGCCATGCGAGCAATCGATCCCGCTCGGCCGCAGTTGGGGGCTTGCCCCCGTGCAGATGTGTGTAGCGGGCCAACACCAACACCGCGAACTTGCCGAACATCACGCGATCGTGGTCGAGGCCGAGTCGTCCAGAGATGACGTTGAGCCACCCGTCGACGTATTTGGTGACCTCACCAAGGCCCGACTCGATCTTGGCGACTGGCACGTCGGCCAGGGCACTGAACAGCGCCTCGCCGGTGACAATCGCGTTGACGCCGCGCAGCAACCAATCCAGCCTGAAGTCGAAGCCGGCCGCCTGCCATCCCTTGAGATGTGCGTTCATCTCCTGTCGGGCCTGGGGCCACGAGGCGCCGATCTTGGCCAGGGCTAGATCACCCTTGGACAGCTTCGTCCCCCCGGAGTTGACGCGATTGAAGATATCCACCACCACGTCGACCGTCTTGTCCGCGCCGGTCACCTCGTCGATGTGCAGATCTCGCTCTTTGATCTGGAGGATCTGGTTGACGCGATTGACATAGCGCGTGAAGGCGTCGTTGTCGCCGTTGGCGAGGCCCTGCAGGGAGCTCAGCACTCCGCCGAGTCCGTCGGCCATCAACTTGGAGACGTCCACCCAAGTGGCGTTCCCCTTCATCTTCGACGGTGCGTAGAACTCGAAGGTCTCGTCCTCGAGATTGAAGTGCAACCCGGTAAACGCATTCGCGTGTCCCTCGAAGAACTTCGGAGCGTTGCCGCGGATGACGCCGTACAAGGTGGTGGCACGCTGTTGACCGTCGAGAAGCAACTTGACGGTGCCGTCAACTGTGACGGGGCCGCCGCGCGCTGTGGCGCCTTCGGCCTTCGTGTTCCACGTCATGAAGCCGCCCACTGGGTACCCGCGATAGAGGCTGACGAACAGCCCGCGGACCTGGTCGCGATTCCAGACGTAACCTCTCTGGAACTCGGGCAGCGCGATGTCCCCACTGTCGATCTGGTCGAGGATCTGCGAAACCTTCATGAGGGTGCTCCCCTGAGTCTGTATCGGCCTGAGCCAACGCGAAGGAAGTAGTTGTAGACCTTGGCGTGGTGGTCGGGCGCGTCGGCGCACATGCGCGAGGTGATGTGGGTGCGGATCGTGCTCTCCGCATACTGACTTCCCCGCTCGGCCATTGCGCGCATCACCTCGTCGATCCCGAACGTGCCGTCGGGAGATCGACCTGTCAGCTCCTGAGCAGCAGTGAGGATCTCTTCTCGTGCGGTCACTTGTCATCACCTCTCACGTCCAGGGGTGGGAGTGCATCGACGATCTTCATCGTCTCGAGGCTGACAGTGACGATGCGTGCGAGCAGGTCGATGATGTAGCGCGGGTCGCCGACCTCGCGGGACCAGTCGTTGGGGTCGTTGACGATCCCGGAGCCCTTGGGGCCGCCGTCGACCTTGACTTGGTAACGATCGAGGATCCACTCGATGGCCGAGCGACTGCCGAGCTGGTAGCGGTACGCCTCCTCAGGGATTCCGCTCAGCGTGATCCGCGAGTTGTAGACGACCGTCGAGCGGTCGGCCACGAGCTTCTTCGTCTCGCGATCGCGGACCTTGGCGAAGGTCATCTTCTCGACGCGGAAGTGGTCGTATGCCGCGTCGCCGGTCGGCGCCGGATCGTCCAGTCCCGCCAGGGGATAGGGAGTCACGGACTCGTAACCGAGATGCAGTTCGGAGAGTCCGCGCCCTGCTTCGACGTAGGGCCACGGGTCCGTGACGAGCGGGATGCGCGGGAGCATCTTCTTGAGGTCGGCGGCGTAGGTCTCGCGGTAGTCGGGGGAGTGGAGTAGCCCGTAGACGTAGAAGAAGATGTCGTCCTTGGTGATGCGGTCACCGTATGCCGCGCGGAAGGTGGTCAACGCGTGGTCGGTGATGTTGTCGAGCCGCCGGTAGCCGTCGATCACCTCGGTGTCATCGTCGTATGCCGTGTCGAGACTGAGCATCCCGTCCTCGGCCTCGACCTTCTCGTACCGCCACCTTGCGAAGACTGATCCGCTGGAGCCAGCGCCGGTGACGTGGAGGTCAGGCGTGTCTGCCAGTGCCAGCGCTGAAAAGGGAACGTCAGAGTTTCGGCCGACCGTGTAGATCAGCGCATTCTGACTTCTAGGCAGTGGTAGGAACCGTCGCGTTTTCGACTGGACCTCGTTGAGCCGCGAGTCGTAATACATGCGAACTTTGGTAAAAGGTCGATAGGTTGCGTGTCGAACCGACCCGGGGACGAAGCCAATCGATTCTCCGGAGGTCGCCCTGCTCCGCAGTGAACGTGACCAGCTCAGCTCGGAAGGAGCCTCCATGGCTTCTCCAGCGGCTGCCATGTTGTAGTTGGTGATCAATTTCTTCACCCGGTTGACAAGGGCCGAGCGACTGAACGCGTACACCCACATGTCGCGGCTTGTTGTCACGCCTTGAGTCGGAATGCCGAAGATCTCGTTGACTCCCTCGAATTCCGAGAACTCTTGCCGCCGTTGATTGATCCAGTCGCCATTGACGTTCGAGATGATACGAGCGACAGATTCGAGCCCCGCGACTCGTTGAGCGGCTTGAGTCCTGGCCAACTTGTCCTCACGGGTGAGGTAGTCCCCGATGTCCGTGTAGTGGATCCGCGCCGGTCCCGTGTTATCCGGGTCCTTTACCAACACGGTGACTGCTGCGGTTGTGCGACCTCCCGCCGCGAACACGTTGCCTCCTTCCTTCTTGCGCTGCTCCCCAGCCGTTCGCGCGTTACCTCGGAGGTTGAGGATGTGGATGTCGCTGAACTCATCCGCGAGACTCAGCCTCATCCCGTCGGCCGTATTGGAGTCGAGCCAGCCACCGTTCGTCACGAAGGCGACGACGCCGCGGTCGGCAATCCGGAGCGATGCCCACTTGATAGCCCGGATGTAGGAGTCGTACAGCGAGTTCTTGTTCGTCGCTCCCGACCGTGCGGCATACGTTTCACGGATTGCTGAGTCGAGCGTGGGGTAGGACTCGTTGGCGTTGTCGTCGTTGGCGGAATCCTGGCCCGATGAGTACGGGGGTTCCCTCGACACTCTGCACGTGTTGCCTGCGGCGCGCGTCTTGGGTGAAATTCAACCCCTGAGGCTTTGACGCGTCCGACTCCGTCACCGGGTTCGTCTACCCCTGCTCGAAGGAGCGAGGAGGCCGGCGGAGAGTTCGTCGTAACGGGCAAACAGGACTTGCTGGCGTTCGCGTTCAGTTCCGCACGGCGTGGTGGCA
>JAKOZM010000121.1 GCA_029779995.1 Actinomycetes bacterium | reverse complement strand
CCGGCTGCAGCACGCCACTCGCGAGGGCCGCTACGACGTGTTCCGCGAGTACACCGACCGCGTCGATGACCAGAGCCGGCACTTGATGACCCTGCGGGGCCTGTTCAACCTGGCCGTCGGTGACCGGCCGCCCGTGCCCATCGACGAGGTGGAGCCGGTCAGCGAGATCGTCAAGCGGTTCTCGACCGGCGCCATGTCCTATGGGTCGATCTCCAAGGAGGCCCACGAGACGCTGGCCATCGCGATGAACCGACTGGGCGCGAAGTCCAACACCGGCGAGGGTGGGGAGGACCCCGAGCGGTTCCTGCCGCTGGCCGACGGCGATTCGAAGCGTTCGGCGATCAAGCAGGTGGCCTCCGGCCGCTTTGGGGTGACCAGTGAGTATCTGGTGAACTCCGACGACATCCAGATCAAGATGGCCCAAGGCGCCAAGCCTGGTGAGGGTGGGCAACTGCCCGCCCACAAGGTGTATCCCTGGGTCGCCAAGACGCGGCACTCGACGCCGGGCGTGGGCCTGATCTCGCCGCCTCCGCACCACGACATCTACTCGATCGAGGATCTCGCGCAGCTGATCCATGACCTGAAGAACGCCAATCCACGGGCTCGGGTGCATGTGAAGCTGGTCGCCGAGGTGGGCGTGGGAACCGTCGCCGCTGGGGTCAGCAAGGCCCACGCCGACGTGATCCTGATCTCGGGCCACGACGGCGGGACCGGCGCCTCGCCGCTGACCTCGTTGAAGCACGCGGGTGGCCCCTGGGAACTCGGTCTGGCCGAGACGCAGCAGACACTGATCGCCAATGGCCTTCGCGACCGGGTCGTCGTGCAGACCGACGGCCAGCTCAAGACCGGCCGCGACGTGATGATCGCGGCGCTGCTGGGAGCCGAGGAGTACGGGTTTGCCACTGCGCCAC
This sequence comes from Actinomycetes bacterium, assembly GCA_029779995.1. Next base: position 2,940 of record JAKOZM010000121.1, on the reverse strand, counting down.
TGGTCGTAATGGGCTGCGTGATGATGCGAGTCTGCCATCTGGACACCTGCCCGGTCGGGGTGGCGACGCAGAACCCCGTGCTGCGCGAGCGGTTCGCCGGCCGGCCGGAGTTCGTGGTGAACTTCTTCGAGTTCATTGCCGAGCAGGTGCGCGAGTATCTGGCAGCGCTGGGCTTCCGCAGTCTGGACGAGGCGATCGGTCGGGTCGACCTGATCGACGCCAAGCCAGCGGTTGCGCACTGGAAGGCGCAGGGTCTGGACCTGGCGCCGGTGCTGGCCGTGCCCGTCTCGGATCACCCGCGGCGCAACGTCATCAGCCAGGACCACGGGTTGGACAAGGCGTTGGATCAGCAGTTGATCGCGATCTGCGAGCCGGCACTGGCGGCGGGCGAGCCCGTGCGGGCGCAGGTGCCCATCCGCAACGTCAACCGGACGGTCGGCACGATGCTGGGCAGTGAGTTGACCCGTCGCCATGGCGCGGCGGGCCTGCCCCCAGACACCATCGACATCACGCTGACGGGTTCTGCCGGGCAGTCCTTCGGAGCCTTCGTGCCGCGCGGGATCACCCTGCGCCTCGAGGGTGACGCCAATGACTACCTCGGTAAGGGGCTGTCCGGCGGCACGCTGATCGTGCGACCCGACGCCGCTGCCACATTCCTGCCCAGTGAGCACATCATCGCCGGCAACGTCATCGCCTACGGTGCGACCGACGGCAAGATTTTCGCGCGGGGCCAGGTGGGTGAGCGCTGTTGTGTGCGCAACAGCGGGGCCACCGTCGTCGTGGAGGGCGTGGGCGACCACGCGTGCGAGTACATGACCGGTGGGCACGCGGTCGTGCTCGGCGCGATCGGGCGCAACTTCGCCGCCGGCATGTCCGGCGGGACGGCTTTCCTGCTCGACGCCGACATCGACCACATCAACCAGGACATGGTCGGCCTTGAGGATCTCGACGCCGACGATGCGGTCTGGCTGCGCGGGATCCTGACCGAGCACGCCGAGCAGACCGGCTCGGATGTGGCCCTGGCGCTGCTGGCGGACTGGCCTGCGTCAGTACATCGGTTCTGCAAGGTGATGCCGCGCGACTACCGGCGCGTGCTCGATGCGATAGCCCTGGCCGAGAGTGAAGGCAGAGACGTGGACGAGGCGATTATGGAGGCAAGCCGTGGCTGATCCCAGAGGATTTCTGAAGGCCGGGCGACAACTGCCCACCCGGCGACCCGTTGATGTCCGCATCCAGGACTGGCGCGAGGTGTACGAAGAGTTCCCCGATTCAACGTTGCGTACCCAGGCAGCGCGGTGTATGGACTGCGGCATCCCCTTCTGCCATAACGGGTGCCCGCTGGGGAACCTGATCCCGGAGTGGAACGACCTCACCCGGCGGGGGGACTGGCATGCGGCGATCGAACGCCTGCATGCGACCAACAACTTCCCGGAGTTCACCGGGCGGCTGTGCCCGGCGCCCTGCGAGACCGCCTGCGTCCTCGGGATCAATCAGGACCCCGTGACGATCAAGCAGGTCGAGGTCAGCATCATCGACCGGGCGTGGGAGTCCGGCTGGGTCACCCCGCAGCCTCCCGAGCGCTTGTCCGGGAAGACCGTGGCCGTGGTGGGTTCGGGCCCGGCCGGTTTGGCCGCCGCCCAGCAACTGGCCCGGGCCGGGCACACCGTGGCGGTGTACGAGCGGGCGGATCGCATCGGTGGCTTGCTGCGCTACGGCATCCCCGAGTTCAAGATGGAGAAGCACCACCTCGACCGCCGGCTCACCCAGATGGAAGCCGAGGGTGTGAAGTTCCGGACCGGGATCGAGATCGGCAAGGACCTCTCCGCCGACGACTTGCGCCGGCGCTACGACGCTGTGCTGATCGCCGCGGGCTCGACCATCGCGCGCGACTTGCCGGTGCCGGGACGCGAACTGTCCGGGGTCTATCAGGCCATGGAGTACCTGCCCCTAGCCAACCGGGTGCAAGAGGGTGACCTCGAGGACTCACCGATCCATGCCGGGGGTAAGCACGTCGTCGTGATCGGTGGCGGGGACACCGGCGCGGACTGTCTGGGGACGGCGATCCGGCAGGGCGCAGCCAGCATCACGCAGTTGGAGATCCTGCCGACGCCCCCGACCCACCGCCCGCCGACCCAGCCCTGGCCCACGTATCCCATGGTGTTCCGGGTATCGAGCGCTCACGAGGAGGGTGGCGATCGGGTCTACGCGGTTTCCACCAAACAGTTCCTCGGTGAGAACGGCACCTTGACGGGTCTTGAGATCGTCGACGTCGAGTGGGTCGAGGGCCGGCCCGTGGAGGTGGCCGGCAGTGAGCGGGTGCTCCCCGCGGACATCGTGACCTTGGCGATGGGCTTCGTCGGCCCGGAGGCCGCCGCCTTCGTGGACCAGATGGGCCTCGAGCGCGACGCCCGCGGGAACCTTGTCCGGACCGATGACTATGCGACGGGCGTGCCCGGAGTCTATGTCGCAGGCGACGCCGGTCGTGGCCAGTCACTGATCGTGTGGGCGATTGCGGAGGGCCGCGCGGCCGCGGCAGCGATCGATGAGCACCTGATGGGGGAGACGAACCTTCCCAAGCCCTTGCGGGCCTCGGCTCGTCAGGTCACCGTCTGACGGCGCTCTTCTGGAAAAGTCCGCACGAGAACTTGCTGCGTGCGGAGTTTTCCAGATCCTTAGCTTCTGAAATCGGGACGAATCCGGCATTTGATCAGCATCTGGCCGCATTTCTACCGCGCAATTTGCAATCCGTGCGGAGTTTTACTGAAGCGCCATGAGAGCCGACATTTGTCAGCGGGCGCACACGGCGCAACGTGCCGGACCGAAACTGGTACTGCGCCAGGACCCAAACCTCACTACCCTTGGGAACCGTGCGTCGAGCCAAGATTGTTTGCACCCTGGGACCTGCGACCGATTCCGAAGAGGTGATCGCAGAACTGATCG
>JAKOZM010000108.1 GCA_029779995.1 Actinomycetes bacterium | reverse complement strand
CTGGGCGGCTACCCGGTGCGCATCGAACCTGGCGACACATTGCTGGTCGAGGGGCCGTGGTCGGCGCTCGACAGCGCGCAGCAGTCCCACGATGTACTGGTCGTCGACTCCCCCGATCTGGTGCGCCGGCAGGCTGTGCCGCTGGGCACCGGCTCTGGCGTGGCCATCGTGGTCCTGCTGGTCATGGTGGTTCTGCTGGCTACCGGCATCGTCCCCGCTGCCGTGGCCGCGATGCTGGCTGCAGGCGCCATGATTCTCGGCCGGGTATTGACTATGCAGAAGGCGTATCGCGGCATCTCGTGGACGACTCTCCTGCTCGTGGCAGGCATGATCCCGATGGCCACCGCTGTGACAGAATCCGGCGCCGGGGAGCAGGTGGCCTCCGTAATCGTGGGTCTTGTGGGCGACTCCGGGCCACTGGTCCTGTTGATGGGTCTTTTCATCATCACGGTCACCTTCGGGCAGTTGATCAGCAACACCGCGACCGCGCTGGTGATGATCCCGATCTCGGTCTCAGCGGCGGCCCAGTTGGACATCTCGGCACGGCCAGTGCTGATGAGCCTCGCGGTGGGGTCGGCCGTCGCATTCCTCACCCCCGTGGCGACGCCCGCGAACATGATGGTGATGGGACCGGCGGGTTACCGGTTCGGCGACTACTGGCGGCTGGGGCTGCCGCTGGTCGCGCTGTTTGGCGTCGTGGCGATTCTGCTTGTCCCCCTGATCTGGACATTCTGAGTCAAAACGTCTCGCTCACTGCTTGGATGAAGCCATCACCCCCGAGGAGCATCCATGACTGTCCATGATCCGTCGCAGGCACTCGACCACGTAGTCCTCGTGATCTTCGAGAACCGATCGCTGGACAATCTGCTCGGGCATCTGTACGGCCCTGGCGACGGAAAGGTCTTCGACGGTGTGGTGGGCAAGAGCCTGAGCAACCCCGTGCCCGAATGGGCCGAGCATCAACCGCCGGACGGTTCCGGCAAGGTCGGTGTCTTCGTCGGAACGGACATGGATGCGCCCTGCCCAGATTCTGGCGAGGAGTACTACCACACCAACACCCAGCTGTTCGGCACGCTGGACGAGCACAACCGGTTCGCCGGTGCGGACACCATGGCTGCGCCGTGGAATGCCCCCGCGCCGGGCACGACGCCCACGATGGATGGCTTCGTCGCCGACTACATCTCCTTCTTCACCTGGGAGATGGGCCGGCAACCGACCTACGACGAGTACGCGCAGATCATGCAGTGCTACACCCCCGAGCAGGTACCAGTCCTTAATGGCCTGGCCCGGGAGTTCGGCGTCTTCGATCACTGGTTCTGCGAAGTCCCGTCGCAGACGTTCATGAACCGTTCATTCTGGACCGCCGGCACCTGCACGCCGCTGCCCACCGGCGGGACGGCCAACACCCCTGTCAGTCACTGGATCAAGGACAACACCGCCGAGACGTTGTTCGATCGGCTAGAAGCCCACGGCAAGACCTGGAAGGTCTACGTGCTGGATGGCCAGATCCCACTGACCGGCGTGATCCACTGGCCGCGGTTGCGCGACAAGTTCGCCACCCACTTCGTCCCCTTCAGCGAATTCGAGGAAGATGCTGCGGCTGGCACGCTGCCCGACTTCGCCCTCATCGAACCGAACTTGCTGCTAGGCCACGGGGACTACCACCCGGCCGCCGGTGCGGCACTGGCCAAGGGCCTGGAACTGCAGGTCGATCCGCCATCGTCCATCCTGTCCGGCGAGGCGTTCCTGCAGCGGCTGTTCACGGCCTACCGCAACATGCGCACACCTGATGGTGCCAACGTCTGGAACACCACCTTGTTCATCGGATGGGACGAGCCTGGCGGTACCTACGACCACGTACCACCCGGTCCGGTACCCGCTCCGGATGCAGCTGCCCCAGCGGGACAGTTCGACTTCCGCTTCGACCGCTCTGGCTACCGAGTCCCGGCGATCGTGGTGTCACCGTGGGTGGAGCCGGGTTCGGTCTACAACGATGAGCACCGGCACACCTCCATGATCGCCACCCTGCGCGAGCGCTGGGGCCTCGGCGAGGCATTCACCCAACGCGATGCTACGGCTAAACCCTTCGACTACGTCTTCAGCCGCACGACCCCCACCGACCCGGACGCCTGGAATGTTCCCAAGGCCGCGCCGGCACCCGCATATCACGTGGACTGGGAGACCAGCGACAAGACGCTGAGCAACCTCGGCAAAGCCGCGCTCCCGGGCATCATCGCGGCGGCGAAGGCAAAGGGCATCGCGTTGCCCCCGGAAGTCGAGGATCCGAACTTCCACCTCACGACGGACTTGGCTTATGACGTTCAGGTCCTGATCGGCGCGCACTTCTGGCCGAAGATGGGGCCGCAGGGGGCTGATCTCACGGCCCGCGTGGCGAAACTCGGGGAGGATTTGAAGGCTGCCGACACCCC
>JAKOZM010000087.1 GCA_029779995.1 Actinomycetes bacterium | reverse complement strand
GCCCGCGCGGACCACTCGCCGAACGTGGTAGTGAGGCATGCCGCCAAGGTGCGAGGCGAGCTTGCGTGCCTCCTCGGGCGTTGGGAAGACCTGACTTACCGGGCCCTCGCTGTAGCGACGGGTGAACACGGCCCAGCCGACGGTGGCGCGGTCTCGCGCGTCGCGGTGACGAGGCTCGGTTGTTGCGACACGGGTCATGATCGTTCTCTCCTTCTATATGGATGGTCGGTCCAGGCCTCGGCTCTCGGGCTCGGGTCCGGACGGGGTATCCGCTTCTTCGCCGTGTGCGTGCTCTTGTGTGTGCAGACAGCACGGCACACGCAGTGACTAGTTGGGATGCTGGCCCCAGGTGGCGAGGGTCCCTCGTGCTCAGACGGCACGGTCTGGGATAAGGCGGGACCTCCGGGGAGATGAGTCCACTCACTGGGGGTCAAGGGGTCGCAGGTTCAAATCCTGTCAGCCCGACCAAAACCCTTGCGATGCAAGGGGAAACGGGTCTCGGAACTTCGGTTCCGGGGCCCGTTTCGTGTCAAGTGACCGCTAGTGTCTCCGCTCGCGACCTCGGCTGACCCTGTCTGCGGGCACGGAGTCGGTGTCATCGGCATACAGATCGATATCGAGGCGGATGCCGCGCCTCCCGAGTGCTGCCATGGTCTCGGGCGCCACCGACACTCCTTCGTTCTCGTGCTCCATGAACCAGCCGCAGAGCAGGTTGACGTCGTAGTGGTCAGTGAGGGTGGCCCATACCGCCGGGTCTGATGACAGTGGGTTGAGGATCGCGCAGACTTGGCAGTCCATGTCGGCAGGTTCGGTCTCAGTGGCCGTGCGGAGCCACATGCCGAACGTCGTCGTCCTGCTCCCCGAGTCGGGGCCTATTGAGTCGCCCTTTGCCCATCCCTTGGTTGGCTCGCATCCGTGCAACGATGACACGGCGGCGGGTGTCAGCAACTCGCCTGTAATCCTCAGCGAAGTGGCTGAGCGCGCAAGACCGGCCACACCGTCAGGTTCTGGCCACCCGAACCGTGGATCCGGCGGATACTCGGGACGCGAGCGCGTCCAAGGCGCGCCCACCCGGGAAAGGGGTGCGCTCCGCCCGTCACTTGTTGTCTTCGTGACGGCAGACTGTGCGTGTGAACATCAACGGTCTGAGGTTCCGTGAGTGGACCACACCGACGGGATTCGCGTCCTCGGCCTTGTTTCAAGAACGACTCTCTTGCGGGATCTACATCCTGCTCTTCGCCGACGGGGAGGAGTATGTCGGCCAGACGGTGCACTTCCCGACACGGTTCTCGACGCACCGGCGTCGCTGGACCGACATTAGGGCGGTCAGATTTGCCGCTGTGCTCTTCGAGGATCTCTACGAGGCTGAGCGAGCCGTCATTCGACATCGGACTAGTGCTGGGGTTCGCCTACGAAACCTCACCCTGCTATCCCAGCCGCTCGGTTCCTCGCCGTTCGATTTGATCGTGGACCGTGAAGTTCAGGCAGCGTGGCTTGAGGTCGAGGCGACCAATGAGGGGCCGGTTGACCTGGACGAGCAGCGGGTGCTGATCGCGCAGCGTCGCATCCGGACGCGCACTCGCCTGGATGAGTTGCGCGCACACACTCGGTTCCAGGACGTGCTTGAGTCCGTCGCTGGCTACATCGCGTTCGTGATCCCGTGGCCGCATCAGACCGAGGGAATGCAGTGGACCTTGACGGCTCTGCCCTCGACCGCACTAGCCCGTGACAACCGTCGACTGGCAACTCTGAGCATCCACAACGTCGAGGTGCTCGTGCTCGGTGAGAGCCGTGACGCTGACGGTCAGTGGCATCCCTACACGTTCATGAACACCGGTCTGATGTCCCGAGTGCCTTCCGAAATCGCACACCTGGTCAGCAAGGTCGACGGCTATCGCTCTGCCGGGAGAGTGCATCGGATCGAGGTCGCAGGATGCGACGTTGTCCTCGATCTGTTGTCTATACCTCGAGTGCGATTGGCCGCTCGGTCTCTCGCTCTCGGGCAACTTCGCAAGGGCCAGAGCGTCTTCTCCCGGTTTCACAACGATGCGTTCGCGGACGAGGTCTTCGCCAAGCTGTCTGGGTGGACGGTCCAACCTGCGAGTAGCCACACCGGCTGAACCGAGCCGGACGGGACGGCATTACCGTCCCTTCGGGGGGAGCGCTGCCAGGCCTTCGTGTTGCCTTCGGGTGATGGTCGTCTCCCAGGGTTAGAGTGGCCGCGTGTCGGAGGCGAAGGGCCGCGTGCGCGGCGCGAGCAGCGGGGGAGGCGAGGTCTCCCACCGCATCGTCACCATTCCGAACCTACTGTCCTTCTTGCGCATCCTCGGCGTGCCGGTCTTCCTCATGCTCATCCTGCGCGAGCACGACGGCTGGGCGATCACGGTGTTGGCCTTGGCAGGTTTCACCGACTACCTCGACGGCAAGATCGCCCGCACGTTCAACCTCGAATCCCGCCTCGGTCAGTTGCTCGATCCGGTGGCAGACCGGCTCTACATCGTCAGCACGGTCCTGGGCTTGGCCTGGCGCGACATCATTCCCTGGTGGCTGGTGCTGGCCTTGGCCGCGCGCGAGCTCGTCATGGCCGGCTTCCTGCTGGCGCTCAAACGCATCGGCATCATCGGCCTGCCGGTTCACTTCCTCGGCAAGGCGGCGACCTTCAACCTGCTCTATGCCTTCCCGGTATTGCTGCTCGCCCAAGGCGACAGCACCGTCGCGCACTGGGCGCTGCCGATCGGTTGGGCGTTCGCCTGGTGGGGGATCGTCCTCTACTGGATCGCCGCAGTTCTGTATGCCGTGCAAGCGATCGGCTTGCTGCGGCGCAGACGGGCCCACGCATGACCGCGACACCCCGCCCCGACGCCTCGATGAGCCTCATCACCGAGCTCATGGAACGGCCGCTCGAACCCAGCTACGCCGCGGCGGCCGACCGCCGGGTCGACGTCGGTCTGCCCCCCGCCACATCCACCCGCAGCGTCACGGTCGTCGTCATCGCGGTGCTCGTCGGGTTTGCCGTCGCCGTCGCCGCCCTGAGCCTGCGATCCACGTCGTCCGTGGTCGGCCGGGCCCGCGCCCAACTCATCGAACAGATCAATGGACGCCAAGGCGTCGGAGACCAACTCTCGGTGCGCATTCAGGCATTGGAGACGGAGATCGCGGCAATCCGGGCCTCGGCCTTGGCACCGTCCGGGCAGTCGGCCCTGCTCGCTGAGCTCAAACGCCTCCAGGTCGCCGCGGGAAGCGTGGCGGTGACCGGCCCCGGACTTCTGGTGACCCTCGATGATGCCGCCTCCACCAATGGCAGCAATGCCGACCCTCGAGCCAACAGCGGGTTCGGTGACGGCCGGGTCACGGCCACCGACCTGCAGGTCGTGACCAACGGGCTATGGGCGGCCGGAGCTGAGGCGATCAGCATCAACGGCCAGCGGTTGACCACCCATTCGGCGATCCGCTTCGCAGGACAGGCCATCCTCGTGGATTTCCGGGCCTTGGCCCGGCCCTATGTCGTCACCGCCATCGGTGACACGACGGCGATGCAGGGCGCCTTCGGTGCATCGACGGTCGGCAGTTACGTCAAGGCGCTGACCGACAACTACGGCATCCCCGTGACCATCGAAGGCAGCGGGTCGCTCACGTGCCCGGCGAATTCGGTTCCAGTGCTTCGGTATGCCGAGCCTTTGGCACCTGGTTCGTCGGCGCCGACCACCAGCGTCCCGTCGAGCACGGCAAAGCCGAGCCCCACGTCTGGGACCAAGAAGACCGGCACGACCAGCAAAACCACGACAGCGACGCCCAAGACGTCGACAGGTCCCGCCCCGGCAGGCGGACCAGCGCGAGCAGAGGCGATCGACCCATGACCCTGAAGGAGCACGCATGATTCCGGCACTTGGCCTTCTTGTCGGGGTCGTCATCGGGCTGCTGCTGCATCCCACGGTGCCGCTGTGGCTGCAGCCCTACCTGCCGATCGCCGTCATCGCCGCCCTGGACGCAGTCTTCGGCGGTGTACGCGCCGTGCTCGACGGCTTCTTCAACGACAAGGTCTTCGTCGTCTCGTTCCTGTCCAACGTCCTCGTGGCCGCGTTCATCGTCTTCCTCGGCGACCAGCTCGGCGTCGGATCGCAACTGTCCACCGGGGTCGTTGTCGTGCTCGGGATCCGGATCTTCTCCAACGTCGCCGCCATCCGCCGACACCTGTTCAAGGCATGACGGCCGGGGCCGGGAAGGGAGACGACGTGAAACCGAGCAAGCTCCCCGGGGTGGGCCGGTCGTTCCTGCGAAGGCTCCGCGCGAGGCGCGCCGCCGGGCCGGGGTCTGCACGGCATACCTCGGCCCCACCCGTCCGCTCTGGACCCGAGCCCACCCCGACAGCCGGTATGCCGTCCACGGCCCCTCCCCGGGCCGTGCCGGAGCGGGGGATCGTTCCCACGACCGGCGCGATCCCGCGCCAATCTCTCACCGCGCCGACAGCCCGGACTGCCGCCAGCCCGACCGTACGGGACCCCGCGGAAGCCGGGCACCCCGAGGACAGCCGAGATGCCACCTGGCGACGCTTGCGACGGATGGGCAAGCCTCGAATGTCGCGCAGCAACGTCCTGGCGACTGCCTTGACCTTGTCTTTGGGC
>JAKOZM010000083.1 GCA_029779995.1 Actinomycetes bacterium | reverse complement strand
CCGTGCCGTGTCGGTGGTCGTCGTCGGGACCGTCCCCAGCGGGACCGTCTCGTCGACATCATCAGGAGCCTTGTCGACATAGGCGACGTTCGTCAGGCTGCCTGTCGCCGTGGCCGAGATGGTTGCCGTCACCGTGATGACGTCACCAGGCACACCGGGCACCAACCGAACCGAGCTGGTACAGGTAGCGGTACTGGTGGTGCTTGAACACGAGTAGTTGTCGCCGCCATCGACGCTCGTGACAGTCAAGCCGTCCGGGAGCAGGTCGGTAACCGACCATCCTTCCAGCGCCGTCGCGGGACCGGCGTTCGTCGGCGTCAGCGTGTAGGTCACGGTCTGACCCGGTCGGTACGGAGCGACCGTCGTCAGAACCTTGTCCAGTAGGAGGTTGTACTTGACGATGCCGGCGTCAATCGTCGGCTCGTCGGCCCAAACGCCGGCGCCGTCAGTCGCCTCATTGGCCCCAGAAAGCGGCGCCACAACGGTGACGCGCCCCGTCGTCGGGTCGGCGTCGGAGTCCTTGGCGTCGTCCGGGTTGACCGTCACGTCCTGCGTCGTGAACGACTCGTCGGCCGCCTTGACGAACTCGACGATGTAGGTCTGACCGGCGTTGAGGTTGAGGAAGGAGTAGTAGCCGTTGGCGTCCGTCGTCGTGGTGACGGGGTTGCCGTCGACCAGGACCGGGTCGCCGTTCGAGTCGAGCAGGTTGACGGTCATGCCAACGTATGCCGGCTCGCCCGAGGTCTGCAGACCGTCACGGTTGTTGTCGTACCAGACGTAGTCACCGATCGAGACCCCGGTCGGTTTCTTCACCAGACCGGCGTCCAGGCCCGGGTTGTCGGTGCCTGCGTCAGCCTCCGTCGGGCCACCCGGATTGTTGGTCCCAACGGGGCCGGAGTTGAAGGCGATCTCCCCCGTAACCGGGTCGGCGTCGGAGTCGGTGAGGTCGTCGGTGCGGCTGTTGTCCGTGACGCCGCCCACGTTTTGAAGCGTGAACTGGTAGGCGGGGTCGGGGTTGACGAACTTGATGATGTAGTTCGTGTCAGGCACGAGGTTGACGAACGAGTAGTACCCGTTCGTGTTCGTCGTCGTCGTGCCCAGCACGTTGCGGCCGGCATCGAGCAACTGAACCGTGGCCCCCTTGACGGGAGTGTCCCCGTCGTCCTGGACGCCATTGCCGTTGGTGTCGTACCAGAAATAGTCACCCACCGAGACAGCCGGCGGAACGGTGAAGGGGACCACGATGCCGACCTTGCGAGGTTCAGACGGGGGCAGCCACTTCGGGTCGGACTGGGCCATGATGCGGTAGCCGCGGTAGGCGACCGAGTTCCATGCCGTCGACAGGTCCAGCGGTGAGAAGGTCGACTGGGGCGCGTTGAGCGGCGCCTTCATCGGCACCACGAAGACCAGCCCTTGACCCGCGTTCCAGGCGGGGTAGCTCCCGTCGACGGGCTGGAACAACTTGATCCGGTAGGACTTGACCGTGTTCCAGTCGGTGATCTGACTTTCGGAGTACCAGGTGTCGTTGCAGGTCGTCTGCCAGGGAGCGTCAGGAGTGGTGGAGTTCTGGTTCAACTCCGGCCTGCACGGGTTGCTCGTGAGGTTGTACTCCACGACGTAGTTGCTGTTGGTCGCCGTCGAGAGGGCGGCGTCCAGCACGACGGGGCCTGTGAGCACGGGCGACCATTCGGTGGCCCGCTGACCGCCGCTGAGCAACTGCCCAACGCCGGTGTCACCGATCACAGGAAGCACGTCGTAGAGGACGTAGTTCGTCATCGGCACGTTGCCGGTGTTGGTCATCTCTACGCGGTAGCTGAACGACCCGCCCGGGAGGGTCTGAGCAACACAGGGAAAACGGGTGTAGCCGTCCCAGTTGGGGCACACGGTCTCAAGGGATCCGGCAGGGGGCGTCGTCGTGCCCGTCTCCTGGAAGATGTTACCCAGGTCGGTGTTACCAATATCCCACTTGCGTACCTGCACGGTCTCGGCCTCGATGACCTTGACGACCGCCTTGTTCGTGCAGATCGCTTCGGCCGTGTTGCCGTCACCGTCCATGTCGGTCGTGTCGGTGGTCGCAACCACTCCGTACTGCGGGTCGCACACCGTGATCTGGTTGTTGGTCCAGACCTTGACCGTGTTGGTGTAGTCGGCAACAGAGGTGCCCGGCTTGACTCGCACCTGCACGTGGAGGCCATACCCCGTGTACCTCTGGTCGTTGAAGGTCTCGGGCGGGAGGGGCATGTCCTCGAAGAGGACGAGCGTTCCTGACCCATCCGCCAAGACTTCCGTTGTGTATGCCGGCACGGGGTACTTCGGACAGGCTCCGGCCCTCACCGCATCGAGATCGCCGCTGCCTGTACCCGCAGAGGTGAAGCAAGTGACCCCGATAACCTCGAACTGCGGGGGGATGACGTCAGACAACGTCATCGTGGTGACCGGAACCGAGGACCGCGCAACGAATCCGATGACCCAGTCGAATACCTCCAACGGAGTGACGGAGGTCGGGGCGTTGGGGCCGGTGATACTGACGGCCTTGATGGGCGTCAGTACCGCCTCCGCGGGGTCGACCGTCGTCGTGACGCAACGGTCAGCGGGTGCAACAAAACCAGCGGAAGACGACGACATCGCTGCGCAGTTGACGATGGTCGCATCCAGCGAGGTGTTCAGAGGCACGTTGGCGCGTACACCGATGTCGAGGGATTGCCCGGGAAGCAGGTTCGCGGTGCTCATGCGCCAGTGGGTGCTGTTCGGCGGCGCCGGAAAGACAAGCGGGGTCGTCAGAGCGGCGTCGACGGTGGACGATGACCCCCAGGTCGATCCACCATCTGTCGAGAACTCTATGGTGACAATCCCGTTCGCCGGTTGCAACGGCTGGTAACCCGTGTATTGACGATAGAGCTCGATATCGGTGAGGCCAGTGGGCAACGTGTCGGTCAACGTGGCGTTGGCCAGGCTGGTGTTGCCGGTGTTCATGCTGGAGACACGCCACACGATTTGGCCGCCCGGAGCGACCTTGGCCGGGCCAGTCTTGCCCACGGCCGAGTTGACAACGGGCGCAGCTGTCGTGAGGGTGCCGGTGGCAGCGACGTCAGCAGTCGTGTGGTCCGCGTAGGTCAGCACAGCACTCGCCGTGTTCTCGTACACGGTGCTTGCCGACGGCGTCGTCCCCGTCTTCGAGTTCGGCGGCACCTTGACAGTCACGTACAACACTGTGTACGCGTAGCAGTTCAGCCCTTGGGGGTCGCAGTTCATGCTCGCACCGGCCGGAATCGCGTTGAGGTTCCAGGTGACGGTGTGGGTAGTCGGGTCATAAGACGATGTCGCCCCAGCGGCGGCATATTGAGTCGAGCTCGACACGTACTCAAGCTCGGCGGGCAGAGGGTCGGTGACCACCGCGGACGTCACGTCCACGCCACCCAACTTCGTGGGGCGAGTGAAGGAGAGCTTGAACGTGGCATTCTCCCCGGGCGCGACGCCCGTGACCGAGGACTTTGCCAACCCGAAGTCCTTGTCCGGCTCCTGGACGTTGATCGGCACGACGGCCGAGTTGAGCGAGCTTCCCTCCGTGACGGCGAGCGTCGCCTGGTTGTTGATCACCCCCACCGGAGCCACCAGCGGATAACCCTTGACGGTTGCGGTCACATACACCGCAGAGGAGGGACCGTCCGGCCAGGGGGTGGTCGCGTTGCCCAGCTTCAGGGTGAGGGTGTTGAATCCCCCCGGCGTGTCCGGAGACTTCGAACCTTGGGAAGGTTGGAGTCATGCCAGGAGACACACGCAGGCGGTACCCCGCGGAGTTGAAAGAGCGGGCGGTGCGGATGGTCGGCGAGATCGCCGAGGAGCAGGGCTCGGAGTGGGCGGCGATGACCCGGGTGGCTGAGCTGCTCGGGGTCGGCACGCCGGAGACGGTG
>JAKOZM010000070.1 GCA_029779995.1 Actinomycetes bacterium | reverse complement strand
CTGCTCTGCGGCGTCCACGATCTCGCTCATTACCGGCGCAAATCGGGCGATCGCGCCACAGCGCAAGTAATCCCCGTAGGAGAAGCCACCGGGCAGCACGACGGCCGCCACCCCGCGCAGATCGTGGTCGCCGTGCCACAGTGCTACTGGTTCTGCCCCTGCGTACGTCACCGCCCGCGCGGCATCGATGTCATCGAGGGTTCCGGGGAAAGTGACTACGCCGACTCGCACACCCTCACGGTACGACAGCGACTGGGCAAGCGGCCTTGTGCACCACCGCATGGCTGACCGAACCCAGCAGCAGACCACGGAACCCGCCCAGGCCGCGTGACCCTACGACCACGAGTTGGGCGTGTTCGCTGGCCTTGACCAACGCCTTGACCGGGGAACCCTTCATGACCTCCTGGCGCACCTTCACGTCGGGGAAGTCGCCACGGAACCCTGCCATCGCTTCGGAGGTGTCGCGCAACTCGGCGTTGCCGTAATCGCGGATCAGCACCTCGGGCTCATAACTGGGGACCTCGACCATGGACCAGGTCGGCGGGATCTCCCAGGAGTGCAGGACGTGCAAGGACAGGCCCGTGAAGCTGGCCTGCTCGAACGCCCAGCGCAGCGCCTTGAGCGAATGTGCGGAGCCATCCACGCCGACGACCATGTCGACTGCGTCCGCGGCGACAGGGCGCACCACGACGGTCGGGCAGGACGCGTGTGTGGCGATCTGGCGTGAAACGCTGCCGAGCAGGAAGCCGGTCAGCCCACCGGAACCATGGCTGCCGACGACGGCCATCTCGGCGTCTTCAGACAGGTGCACCATGACCGACGCCGGCCGGCCGGCGATGACCTCACCCACGGCGTTGGCGCCCAGTTGCGCGGCCGCGACCAGCCCCTCGTCGTTGGCCGCCTGCGCCTCTTTGCGCAATTCATCGACGAGGTCCTGCTGGACCAGCGCTGAGGCACCCATACCCAGGTCCGCCGGCGGCATGGACCATGTGGTCACCACCTCCAGCGTGCGCCCACGTTGTGCAGCAGTGGTAGCCGCCCATTGCAGTGCCAGTGCCGAACCTTCGGAACCGTCGTAACCCACAATCACCGAACCGGACATCACAACCCCTCCGTCCACACGTGGCCGGTGGTCGCCAGGCGCAATCGTGCGCCTGACCGACGCATCGAACCTGTTGTCCGCTGACTCTGATTCTACTCCTGCCCACCCGCTTCCCGGCAGGGCTATTTGAGCGCAATCCGTCCGGAATCGATCTTGAAGACGATCCAGTGGTGGGGTCCGATACCGGCTTTGTCCCATTGTGGTCCCACGATCGTCCAGCCGGCGCGCTGGTACAGGCCCAATGCCGCCACTCTGGCATTCGCCCAGAGGCTGGCCGCACCACCGCGCTCAGCCCGCCGCACAGCCGCCTCGAGCAGGGCCGTGCCCGTACCACCGCGGTAGTGCGGCAGGACGGCCATCGACCGCAACTGCCACTGCGGCGCCGGCAATTCCATGAGCTCTGGATGTGACCACTGTGCGGGGCCCACTGAGCACGCACCCACCACCCGGCCGGCCACGACAGCGGCCACATGCAGACAGTCCGCCGGTGGGTCGGCGTCACCCGGCAATGGGCCATGCGGACGCAGTACTTCGAGCTGCACGTCGCGGACTTCGGACTGCGTCGCATCGCGGATCACGGGTTCACAGTAGTTTGGCGTGCATGGCATATCGCGACGTCATGCGCTGGCTCGGACACAAGGAATGGTTCGCCTGGACCGCGGCCCGGCTCGCGCCGTTGGACGCGAAGGTGGTCAAGAAGACCGGCGGGAAGTTCGGGCTACTGGGCAATTACGGTCTGCCGCAGTGTCTGCTCACAACGACGGGGCGCAAATCCGGCCAACAGCGCACCGTGACGCTGCTCTACGGCACGCGCGGCGACGACGTGGTGCTCATCGGTTCCAACTTCGGCCAACAGCACCACCCGGCTTGGGCGCTGAACCTCGAGGCCAATCCGCAGTGCGTCTTCAGCACAGATGACCGGACCCAGGACATGGTGGCGCGGATGGTCACCGAGGAGTCCGAGCGTGAGGAACTGTGGCAGCTGATGTACGACATCTGGCCGGCCTACGCGGCATATCGCGGGCGGGCGGGCCGTGACATCAAGGTCTTCGTTCTGACGCCTGTCTGAGGCAAGGAGCCCGGCTCCCCCCTCGTTGAGCCGGGCAACAAGAGGATCCCCCGCGGCGCCCGTTACCGAAACGTGACCTCAGTCACCGGACCTCGAGGCTGTACTCCTCGATCACGGGATTGGCCAGCAGCGTCTCAGCCAAATGCTCGAGTTCGGCCAGACGCTCCTCGGTGAGTTGACCGTCGATCTCGATCTCGAAGCGCTTACCCTGGCGCACAGCCCTGACCCCCGAGAGCCCCAGCCTGCCCATCGCCTTCTGGACGGCCTGCCCTTGCGGGTCCAGCAACTCGGGTTTGGGCATGACTTCAACGATGATCCGCGGCACGTCTGAAACTGTATCCCGTGCCGTTGGGATCAGTGTGTCTCGGACTCCGCGACATACTTCGCGAACTGCGCGTGGTCGGCGTCCACCACGTCGGCGTAGCGCAAGGCGAAGCGGGAGACCGCCTTGACGAAGGAATCGGAATCCCCGAGGTAGGCGTCGATGGCGATCCGGTCGCCGGTGACGGCGTGCGCCCGGGCGAGCGTGAAACCGCACAGTCGCGCAAAACGAGGCAGACTGGCAGCCGGGGTGCGGGCGTACGCGGTAACAACTGGGCGCAGTTGGCTGATGATGTAGTCGCGGTCCTGCCAGCGGCTGAATCCCAGCAACGGGTCCGGCTCGAACTGGATCAGTGCCTGTCCCAATGCGATCCGCCGGGCCTGATTGCCGCGGTGGCGGTATTCGGGCAGCACGAACGGCTGCAGCACCGACGGCCTCGCCTCCTTGACCTCAAGGGCCACCAACTCGTGTCGGCGGGTGCCTTGCAACAGCACGATGAAGCACCGCAGACCGACGTCCGAGACACCCCGCACGAGCATCGCGATGTCCGCGATCCGGTACTCGGTGAGCATCTGCTGCACCTCCGGACTCACAGAGGTCGCATATCCGCTCATGATCGCGATCATCCCGTCATGCAACGTCGCGGCATCCTGTTCGCTGAGCCACTGGGTGAGCGGCTGGATCGGGCCGCCGAAACGCAGTTGGGTCTCGTCCTCGAACATGTCGGAATAGAGCATGGGTTCGTCGGGGAAGGCGAGGTCTTTGGTGCGGCGATCGCCCTTGGCGACCGCTCTGGCCACCTCCCCCTCCGGGACTCCGGCGAACCAGAGGTCGAGCCGGTCCTGGTCAGCCGCCCAGGCGATACCGCGCCGGTAGCCCTCCACGGATGCCCGTGCGACCGCTCGCTGATCCTTAGCCGCAGCACCGGCCGCGCGTGCGGCCAGCACCAGGCCGGTACTCATCCGCTTGACGTCCCACTCCCAGGGCGCCCGCAGAGTCTCGTAGAAGGAGCCCACCTCGAAGACGGGTTCGCCGTGCGGAGGCCGGAAGTAGCCGAACGTGAACGCGTCGACGTCTCCGCAGGCCTGCACGTTGATCTC
>JAKOZM010000045.1 GCA_029779995.1 Actinomycetes bacterium | reverse complement strand
ACCAGTTGGCGACGTATCTTTCCTCTTTGTCCTTGAAGGACCCGACGAGGATCATGATGAAGTCGATGAGCACCCAGATCCCGAAGAAGCCTCCGATGGTCACGATGATCAGAATGCCGGTGCCGATCTTGCCGACATAGAAACGGTGGATGCCCAGACCGCCGAGGAAGAACGCCAACAGGGCTGCCGCCATCCGCGACTTCGGGGAGGCGGGGCGACCTTCCGCGTCGACCATGGGTTTGCCATTGGGGTAGAGCGCGACCCCGGCCATCGAGGGTCCTGCCATCGGCGCAGGGGGTGCTGGCGGCGCCGCTGCCGGCACGGGGGGCGGTGGCGGTGGTGCGCTCGCGGCAGGAGCGGGCGGCGGCGGGGGCGGCGTGGCCTCGGTGGGCTTGCTGTCCTCCAACGGCGCGGTCGGTTGTGACGGGGGCGGGGGCGGGACGCTGGTGCTGTCCTCGGGGTTCTGCGTCATGGCGGTCACCCTACCCCGGTGACACCCGTGGATGGAACCTCCTCGATTACGGCGTGGCGGTCGGCGTCGGTATGACCGTTGGCGTGGGTGTCACCGGCGGCCGATCCGCGACCGCCATCCGCTGCGCGATCGTGATCACAGCCTTCGCCGCGCGCGGGATCGCCGGGGCCGCCTTGTACGACGGCGGGAGTTCCACGGTGACGAACCATGCGTTGGTGTTGCGGGCCGTCCATCGGTTCATGGTGCCAGGCAGCCAAGACCCGCAGTTCGACGGTGTGCCGGGTGGCTTGAGTCCCATCAGCCGAGCGCTGAGGCGCACCCAGTCCGCCGAGCGCTTGTCGCACACGCTGAGCGTGGTGTCCCATGGCTGATGAAAGCTGAGCACCCCGGTGGGAGAGAGTTTGCGCAGGAACCGCATCATGACGCGGGTCTCCGGCTCGCTGGCCGGGCCGGATCCCGTGCGGTATTGCCGGGCCCACGTGCCGGGGAAGTTGCGATTGAGATCCACCCCGCGGGCGTTGTAGCGGTTGGACCGCACGGCACCATCGGGGTTCATGCTGCGGATGGTCCACAACTGGTAGTCGGCGTCGGCCGGCACCTCTTTGGCGCGGATACGATCCGTGACGCGCAGCCCGGCCGGCTCGCTGCCATGCATCTGACCGACCGACAACAGCACGTTGACCGCCAGCGGGTTCCCCTGCCGGATCGCCCAGATCTCACGGCCCCGCATGCTGCGGCCCACGAGCACCCGGTCGGCGTCGAAGATGGGTGCGGCCAAACGGGCTCGTACGAACACGGCGGCGCTGGGCAGCGACGTAGCCGATCGGGTGGCGTCAGAGGCGGTGACCGTGAATGTGTACGAAACCCGCGGCAGCAGTCCGGTGACCAGACATGTCACCTCGGTCGTGGTGCAGGACTGACCGGTGTTCGCGGTGGCGGTATAGCTCGTCGCACCGGTGATGGGCGTCCAATTGACGGCCACGTTCTGGCCAGCCTGGGTCGCCGTCACCGATTCCGGGGCGGCCAGCGGGGGCAGCGGATCAGGGCTGGGAGCGTCGGCGATAGCCGGGGAAAGGGGCAGGCCAAGAGCGGCCACGGCCACACCGATTATCAGAGACTTCATCAAACAACGGTACGACGACCCTTGTCTCGAACAGGCGTGCGACTTAGGGTGGGGGTTGTGTTACAGCAGTCACTGTTCGCGACAGGAGTCAGCGCGGACCCTGCCGCTCTGGCCGGCATGCGGCACACGGACCTTGGCGCAGGAGCGTGGATCGACCACCTCGAAGGGTGGCTCACCGACGACCTCGACGTGTTTGAGACGCTCATTCGCACGGTCCCCTGGCGACAGGACGAGCGGCAGATGTACGACCGTGTGGTGAGTGTCCCGAGACTGACCGCATGGTGCAATGACCCGACCGCCCTGCCTCACCCAACGCTTGTCCGAGCGTTCCAGGCGCTCAATGCTCACTACGACGAACCCTTCACCACGGCCGGTCTGTGCTGGTACCGCGACGGCCGCGACAGCGTTGCCTGGCACGGTGACACCATTGGTCGCGGCCGTGGTCGGACCGAGGTGGCCATCGTGTCGCTCGGGCAGGCGCGGCCACTGCACCTACGCCCTCGGGGCGGAGGTTCCCGGTTGTCCTTCCCGCTCGGCCACGGCGACCTGCTGGTCATGGGCGGGACCTGTCAGGACACCTGGGAACACGCCATCCCCAAAATCGCCCAGGCCGGCCCGCGCATGAGCGTGCAGTTCCGGCAGCAGGGGGTTGCCTGAGCCCGGTCAGGAAAACTCCGCACGGAATCCCGAAGAACGGCAATCCGTGCGGAGTTTTGCTGATTTTGGGCGCCGAAATGCCCGATTTGCGATATATGTACCTGGAAAACTCCGCACGAGACATCGAGGCGTGCGGAGTTTTCCAGAAGGGGACTCGCTACACCCCCTGCTGGGAGATGTTGCGCAGCAACCGCAGGGCCACGGAAACGGTCGCCAAACTCGGATTGTCGTCCTCGCGGATCTCGGACAGCGTGGCACGCGCCCGCGCCAGCCCCTCCGGGTTGGCCTTCGCGAAGGCGGCGATCCGCTCCTCCGGCGGCAGGGCCGCATCGGTGCGCCGCATGATGCGCACCGTCAGTCCGGCCTGGGCGGCGTACAGATCCTGGCGGACAGCGGCCCGCGCCAGAGACGACCAGCGATCGCCGCGATCGAGTTCCGAGATCTGCGTGAGCAGAGCATCCACCCCGAAGCGTTCGGACACGGTGAAGTACAGCTGCATCACACTCTCCGGGTCCTCCTTCTCGCGCACTGAGATGTCGGCGACGTCGAGCATGGAGTACTGATCCAGGCAGGCGGCCACCCGCAACGCGAGGCCCTCCGGGGCACCGAGGGCGATGAACTCGGCCGTGCGCTGCTCCAATCGCTCCCGCTCTGCACCGAGCAACACCTCAGGAACCCGCGGGCTCAACGCGGCTACCACGGGACGGGTGTCGGCGATCAGTTTCGACACGTCCAAAACCCCACCGCGGGTCGTAAGCACCCAGCGAACGGCTCGGTCGAGCAGCCTGCGCAACTCCAAGTACATAGCGTTCTGGGCGACGGTGGGAGCCACCCGATCGAGAGCCTGGATCTCCTCCCAGGCCCCGTCCATGTCGAAGATCTGCCTGACGGCGACGTAGGCCCGCGCCACCTCTTCAACGCTGGCGCCGGTCTCCTCGATCACCCGATGCACGAACGTGATGCCGCCGTGATTGACGATGTCATTGGCCAAGAGCGTGACCACGATTTCCTTGCGCAGCGGATGATCGACCAGCCGGTTGCCGTAACGGGACTGCAGGTCGGGCGGGAAATAGTCCGCCAGCACCTGCTGCGTCCAGCCATCGGCGTGAATCGTGGTCGTCATCAGGTCGTCGGTCAGCGCGATCTTGGACCACGCGAGCAACACGCTGAGCTCCGGGGACGCCAACCCCTCACCCAACCGCAGCCGCGCCTCGATCTCCTCATCTGTGGGCAGGAACTCGATCGCCCTGTCGAGCAGCCCACGGTTCTCCAGCGAGGTCATCAACCGCCGGTGGACCGGTAGCAATTGCCCCTGCTGCGAGCGACCATTCGACAGCAGCATGTTCTGCCAGTAGTTGTTGGCCAGCACGAGATCGCCAACGTCCTCGGTCATCGCCGCCAGCAGTTCGTTGCGCTGCTTGACCGTCAGGTCACCGTCGTACACGATCCGGTCCAGCAGGATCTTGATGTTGACCTCGTGGTCGCTGGTGTCCACCCCGGCGGAGTTGTCGATGGCGTCGGTGTTGAGCCGCACGCCGTTGCGGGCCGCCTCGATCCGGCCGAGTTGGGTCAGACCGAGGTTGCCGCCCTCCCCGACGACCTGGGCCCGGATTTCTCCTCCAGTGATCCGGATCGCGTCGTTGGCCTTGTCACCGACATCGGCGTTGGACTCGGTCGCGGACCGCACGTAGGTACCGATCCCCCCGTTCCACAGCAGGTCCACGGGCGCCTGCAGGATCGCGTGCAACAGATCGTTGGGGGTCATCTGCTTGACCGCGTCCGGGATGCCGAGCACCGCGCGCACTTCCTTGGTCAGTGGGATGGACTTCAGTGACCGCGAGAAGACCGCACCACCCGCACTGATCAGATCCCGGTTGTAGTCCTGCCAACTCGACCGTGACAGCTCGAAGAGCCGCCGGCGCTCGGCGAAACTGGTGGCCGCATCGGGGTTGGGGTCCAGGAAGATGTCGCGATGGTCGAAGGCGGCCACGAGCCGGATGTGCTCCGACAGCAGCATGCCGTTGCCGAACACGTCCCCGCTCATGTCACCGATGCCCACCACCGTGAAGTCCTCGCTCTGGGTGTCGACACCCATCTCGAGGAAGTGGCGTTTGACCGATTCCCATGCCCCGCGCGCGGTGATGCCCATGGCCTTGTGGTCGTAGCCCACAGAGCCACCTGAGGCGAACGCGTCACCGAGCCAGAAGCCGTAGTCCAGCGCGACCCCGTTGGCGATGTCGGAGAAGGTCGCGGTGCCTTTGTCGGCCGCCACGACCAGATAGGTGTCGTCACCATCGCGGCGGTGAACATCGTCGGGAGGAACCACGGCACCGCGCACGAGGTTGTCGGTGAGATCCAACAGTCCCGAGATGAACATCTTGTAGCAGGCGATGCCCTCCGCCATCCAGGCCTCGCGGTTGCTGGCCGGCGGCGGGTTCTTGACCACGAAGCCGCCCTTGGACCCGACCGGGACGATGACGGCATTCTTGACCATCTGCGCCTTCACCAGTCCAAGCACCTCGGTGCGGAAGTCCTCGCGCCGATCGCTCCAGCGCAGGCCACCGCGTGCCACGCGGCCGAACCGCAGATGGACCCCCGACATCCGCGGACTGGTCACGAAGATCTCGAACATCGGCGCCGGCAGCGGCATGCCCGGCACCTCGCGGGGGTCGATCTTGAACGACAGCCACTGCTTCGGCGCCCCGTTGACGCGCTGGTAGTAGTTGGTCCGCAGCACCGCGAGCACAATGCCCAACAACTGCCGGATCACGCGGTCATCGTCCAGCGACGCCACCGAGTCCAGTGCCGCGAGGATCTCGGCGTGAATGCTCTTGGCCAGCCGGGCGTCATGATCGACGGGATGGTGGCGGGCGTCGAACAGGTCGACGAGCAGGCCGACGATGTCGGTGTGGCTGATCAGCACCTCGGTCATGTACTGCGCTGAGAACGGTGAACCGATCTGCCGGGCGTACTCCACCCACGCGCGGACCGCGGCCACCTGCCGCCACTGCAGCCCACCGGTCGTCACCAACGTGTTGAGCCGGTCGGTGTCGGCTTCATTGAGCCAACTGGCCAGGAACGCCGCGCTGAACCGCTCGGTGAACGTGTCCTCGTTGGGCATCTCCTGTTCGGGCAACCTGATACCGAAGTCGTAGATGTGGCGCTCCACCCCGTCCGACCCGGTGACCCGATAGGGCCGCTCATCGACCACGTAGACCCCGAAACCGCTCAGGATCGGGATGACGCTGGCCAATGACACCGGAGGTCCCACCCGGTGAATCGTGAAGCGGCGGTCACGCAGGGTCTGCGTCACGGCAGGCTGGGACAACATCACGGAGATGCCCGACTCCCCCACCGCTTCCAGGCTCAGGATGTCGGCCACGGCCTCCCTGGCGGTCACGTCCTCCTTGTAGGCCTCCGGGAAGGCGTTCTCGTAGCGGGTGTACAGATCACCGGCACGTTCCTCCCCGGCCGCGGTCGTCAAGGACTGCGCCAAGTGGTCGCTCCAGGACTGCACGGCCTGCGCGAGGTCACGCTCGACTGCCGCGGTGTCCACCTCCGGGATGGGCTGACCCGCGGGCATGTACACAACGATGTGCAACCTGGCCAGCACGGACTCGGTGAGCAGCGCCGAATGGTCCACCCAGCGCCCGCCATAGGCTTTGAGCAGGGTGTTCTGGATCCGCATGCGCACGTGGGTGTTGTAACGGTCACGCGGCAGGTAGACCAGGCACGAGACGTAGCGGCCGTAGCGGTCGGCCCGGGTGAACAGCCGGGTCTGGCGACGCTGATGGATCAGCAGCACACCGCGGGCGATGGGGAACATCTCGGCGGCGTCGGTCTGGAAGAAGTCGTCGCGCGGGTAGGTCTCCACGAACTGCAGCAGGTCCTTGCCGCTGTGGCTGTTCTTGGTGAATCCGGTCAGCTCGAACAGTTCATCGACCCGCCGGCGCAGCACAGGGATCTGCGTGACGGACTGGTTGTAGGTGCTGGAGGTGAAGAGGCCAATGAACCGGTGCTCACCGATCACCTCGCCCTCGGCGTCGAACCGCTTCACACCGACGTAGTCCAGACGGACGGGCCGGTGCACAGTCGAGCGCGTGTTCGCCTTGGTGAGCACAAGGACGCGGTGCTCGGTGGCGTGCGCACGGACCTCCGGCGGCAGGTCGGAGAAGGACTGCGACTGGGTGGTGTCAGAGCGCAGCAGGCCCAGACCACTGCCGGGCTGGCTCACCAGGGCGGTCGGCTCCGGGTCGCGCACCAGGTCGTACTCCCGATAGCCGAGGAACGTGAAGTTCCCCTCGCCGAGCCACTGGAGGAACTCGGCGGCCTCGTCGACCTTCTTCGCGTCGACGGTGCGCGGCGGGTTGGCCCGCAGGTCCTCGGCCAACGTCAGCGCTTTGGTGGTCATCCGGGGCCAGTCCTCGACGGCCTGCCGGACATCCTCCA
>JAKOZM010000030.1 GCA_029779995.1 Actinomycetes bacterium | reverse complement strand
CATCGCGCTCGGGATCACGTTGAGTGTCCTGTGGTTCAGCCATTACGCGCTTGGACTCACCAGCCCGCTGGCCGACAACATCAGCGCCAACATCATCGGCCTGGGCTTGGGCACCCTGTTCCGATTCTGGAGTTACCGCAAGTGGGTCTTCCCCGAGGTTCCCGACCGTGTGCTCGCCGATGAGGCCATCGTCTGAGCCGTGATGCGGTTCAACAGGCGATCCTGAACCCCCTTAGCCGCCCACCCCGCACATTCGCCCCAAACGTTCAAACGCGCCCCTTCCGAACCGGCGAACCTGAACGAAACCGGCGAACCTGGCGACCCGGGCTCCCAAACACGCTGGGCGTCGTTCCGAACCGGCGAACCTGGCCGGCCACCCCGCACATTCGCCCCAAACGTTCAAACGCGCCCGTTCCGAACCGGCGAACCTGAACGAAACCGGCGAACCTGTCAAAGGCGGCCCCCATACGGGCGGCCCGAGCCCGATACGGCCGCCTAGACCGGCGTCACCCCATGCCGGCGATCCGAGAAGGCGCGATCCTTGCTGCGGGCCCGGGCGATCCGCGTGACCAACTCGGCGCGCAACTGCTCGGGTTCAATCACCGCGTCCACGACGAGTTCTGAGGCCAACCGCATGATGTCGATGTCCTTGTCGTACTCCTCGCGCATGGCCAGGATGAACTTGGTCTTCTCGTTCTCGGTCTCCAGTGCGGCGATCTTGTTCGCGTAGACGGCATTCACGGCAGCCTCCGCCCCCATGACGGCGATCTTCGCGCTGGGCAGCGCGATCGTCGCGTCAGGGTCGAAGCCGGGTCCGGCCATCGCGTAGAGACCCGCGCCGTAGGCCTTGCGCACCACCACGCAGATCTTGGGCACCGTCGCCTCCGAGATCGCGGTGATCATCTTGGCCCCATGGCGGATGATCCCCTGCTTCTCCACCTGGGTGCCGACCATGAACCCCGGCACATCGGACAGGAAGATCAGCGGGACGTTGAACGCGTCGCACAACTGCACAAAACGGGCGGCCTTGTCCGCGGAGTCGACGAACAGCGCCCCGCCCTTCGACATGGAGTTGTTCGCCACCAGTCCGACGACCTCACCGTTCATGCGGGCGAAACCGACGATGAGTTCGGTGGCCCATAACGCGTGGATCTCGAAGAAGGAATCGGCATCGACCAGGCCGCGGATGTACCGGGCCATGTCAAACGCCTGCCGCTCGGACGCCGGGACCAGCGCTCGCAGATCCACGCTCTGCGGTTCTTTGGCCGCCTTCGACGGCGCCCCCTCCCGCCAGTTCGGTGGCAGATAGGACAGGTACTTGCGCACGCCGATCAGGGCATCGGACTCGCTCTTGACCAGCATGTGCCCCACCCCGGACTCTGCACAATGCACCCGCGCGCCACCCATCTCCTCCAGCGTGGTCTTCTCACCGGTGACCATCTGCACCATCCGGTCGCTGGCCAGATACATGCTTGCGTTGCCCTCGACCATGATCACGATGTCGCAGAAGGCCGGGATGTAGGCACCACCGGCGGCTGACGGCCCGAACAAGGCGCACACCTGCGGGATCGCGCCACTGGCCCGTACCTGCGTGTGGAAGATCTTGCCAGCGCCACGCCGACCCGGGAACAGGTCCACCTGATCGGTGATCCGGGCTCCGGCCGAGTCGACGAGGTAGACCATTGGGACACCCGTCGTGTAGGCGACCTCGATGATCCGGATGATCTTCTCCACCGTGCGGGCCCCCCAGGAGCCAGCCTTCACGGTCGAGTCATTGGCCATCAACGCGACGGGGCGGCCGTCGATCGTGGCTGTACCCGTGACAACACCGTCGGCAGGCAGCCCCTCGGCCTTGACATTGGCGTACATCCCGTCCTCGCAGAAGGACCCCGCGTCCACCAGCCGATCGATCCGGTCGCGGGCGAACATCTTGCCGCGCCGGGCGTTGGCGGTGTGATACTTCTGTGCGCCTCCGGACTTGACCTGCTCAGACAGTGCGTTCAGATCCTCCACACGCCCAGCGTAGGGGGGTCAGTCGTCCACCGGGGCGCGGGTGAGCACGAAAGCACGCAACACTCCGAACCCGCGTACGGGCCGTCCGCGCTGGCCGCGCAACGCGAACCGCTCGTCCTCGACCAACTGCAGTCGGGTCTCCGAGTCGACCAACGAGCCACCGGGTTTGGCCATCGCGGTGAGCCGGCTGGCCAGGTTCACGGTCGTGCCGAACACGTCACCCATCCGCGAGAGCACCTGGCCCGTGGCCAGACCCACTCGCATCTCGGGCACGCTGTCGTCCTCGGCGTGCGTCTCATGCAGGCGCAGGGCGATCTCCGCGGCCTCATCAGCAGCCGTGGCCACGAACAGCACCTCATCACCGACCGTCTTGACCAGTCGGCCCCCGCCAGCCGCGACGATGTCCGAACTCACAGCTTCGAAACGTTGCACCAGC
The DNA here is from genome assembly GCA_029779995.1 of Actinomycetes bacterium. The sequence continues at coordinate 4,147 of JAKOZM010000030.1, read as the reverse complement.
CGGGCCAACTCGTCCTCCGGCAGGCGCCGCGAGAGCCGCGTGTAGCCGACCATGTCGGCGAAACCCACCGTCAGCACGCCGGCGTCACCATCGGTGGAGCCACTGCCGGTCACGGCGGCACGGGTGACGGTGGTCGCCAGGGCACGGCGCCACACATAGAGCAGCAGCGCCTCGAGGTCCGGTGTCAGTTTCTCCAACTCGTCGACGAACACGTCCAGCGTCGCGGGCGCCAAACCGTCGACCGGGTCAATCAGACCCTCGCGCTCCAAGTGGCCGGCGAGCGCATTGACCTGCCAGTCGGCCAGCCGGGCCGTGGTCTGCCCGAGCGCCCGAGTCAGGTCGTTGGCGGTGTCCGGGTCGAGGTTGCCCACCTCGATCATGTTCAGCATCCGGTGCAGCGCCTCTTTGTCCCGCCCGGTGAAGGCCACCGCCTCGCCCACGTCGGCGTAACCCATGGAACGCCACAACACCCGCGCTGCCTCCAGCGGGACGGCGGCATCACTGGCCACCTGCTCCCGGGTGTATTCCAACGGCGCGCCCAGGACACGCTGCTGCATGTCGGTGATCTGCCTGCCGACGTCCTCGGGCAGACTCTCCTGGGTCACGATTCGTTGGTCGGCGGACTCGGATCGACACCCGAACTGCGGGCCCGCCGGAAGGCGTCGTCCTCGTCGTGCAGACGGTAGACCTCACGCTGCACGTTCTCGACGTCCGGAATGTTCTCGATGATCAGCTGCCCGTTCTCGGCAGCACTTTCGATCATGAGGGTGCCGCAGTTCAGCAGCCGCTCCCAGACGCTGTGGTCGAACGAGACATCGTTGACCTTACTCAAGGGCATGTCGCGGCCGCGGCGGGCAACGATCCCCGTGCGGATGATGATGCGGCGATTGGTGAAGACGTACTGCGTGGTCCACCAGAAGAGGACGGGCCGGATCACCAGGACCACCAAGGCCACAATCGCCACGAACACCAGACCCCACACCATGAAATCGCCGGTGACACCGTCGAACCAGGAACGCACCTGGCCCATGAGGAAACCGAACAGCCCGACGATGATGATGAACCAGATGATCGGCCAGATCAGCGTCTTCCAGGCCGGCCGCAGTTCGAACTGGACCTGCTCATCGTTGCCGAGAAGTTTGGTGGGGTACGCCATGGCTCTGATCGTGCCACGTTTTGCACCGTGAACAAACTGCGCGTGGAACCACCCGCTACGTCCGCAGCGTGACATCTCCCGCTGATACCGGCACGACCTCGACCCCGTCGAAGACCATTAGCTGTCCTAGGTCATCGATCCCCTCGGCGTGACCGGTCCAGGTTCGATCAACGCCAGTGACGTGAACGTCGACACCGACCGACACGCACTCCTGTGAGTAAGCGGCTGCCAGGCCCGATCGCCGCGCGTCGCCGCCGGCGGCCACGAACCGTTCCCACCAGCGGGACAAGTTCTCAATGACCCCTGCGAGCACGGCGTCCGCGTCGGGCGAACCACCGAGTTCGGCCACGCTGACCGCGTTCGGATCCGGGCGTTCGCCGGCAAAGGCCAGGTTGACCCCGATCCCGATGACCACCGCGTCCCCATCGCGCTGGGCAAGGATTCCGGCGAGTTTGCCCGGTCCACCCACCACGTCATTGGGCCACTTGACCGCGATCCCCCGCGCACCGGTCGCCCGCAGCGCATCCGCGGTCGCCAGACCCGCCATCAGGGGCACCCACCCCCAGGCGCTGACCACCGATGGCACCTGCAGCCGCACGCTGAACGTCAGACCGTCGCCGGGCGCGCTGACCCATTGCCGGTCCAGGCGGCCACGGCCGGCGGTCTGCTCACGGGCGACGAGGACCACCCCGTGACCGGAGCGGGCGAGCAGATCGGCGTTCGTGGATCCGGTGGACTCCACCATTTCCAGGGTCCACCCCACACGGGCGGCGATATCGGTGGCACTCATGAGCGCCAGCGTAGATCCGGCGGGCGCCCGAGCGCGAGTGCCGACGGGGCAGCACACGTGGCCTCAGCAGTCGGCGGGAGCCGGCGTTGCTACCGTTTGCCTCATGAGCGCCCAATCGGCAGAACCCACTCCAGACCTCACCACCACCGCCGGGAAGCTGGCAGACCTGGCCGCCCGGCGGGAGGTCGCAGCGGTCGCCGGCGGGCAGCGGGGCATCGACAAGCAGCATGCCAAAGGCAAGATGACCGCCCGCGAGCGCATCGAGTGGCTCCTGGACGACGGGTCGTTCGTCGAGATGGACGAACTCGCGCGCCACCGCTCCAACAACTTCGGTCTCGAGAAGACCCGCCCCTACGGCGACGGCGTGGTCACCGGGTACGGCACCATCGATGGCCGGCCGGTCTGCGTGTTCGCCCAGGACTTCACCGTGTTCGGCGGCTCCCTCGGCGAGGTCTTCGGCGAGAAGATCGTCAAAGTGATGGACATGGCCATGGCCACGGGTGTGCCGGTCATCGGCATCAACGACTCCGGCGGCGCCCGCATCCAGGAGGGCGTCGTCAGCCTCGGGTTGTACGGCGAGATCTTCCTGCGCAACGTCCACGCCTCCGGTGTGGTGCCTCAGATCTCCCTGATCATGGGGCCGTGTGCTGGCGGTGCCGTGTACTCCCCGGCCATCACCGACTTCACCGTGATGGTCGACAAGACCTCCCACATGTTCATCACCGGCCCCGACGTCATCAAGACCGTCACCGGTGAAGATGTGGAGTTCGAGGAGCTCGGCGGCGCGCGCACCCACAACTCGAAGTCGGGTGTGGCCCACATGATGGGCAGCGACGAGCAGGACGCATTGGACATCGTCAAGAACCTGCTGAGCTACCTGCCCAGTAACAACCTTGATCCCGCTCCGATCTTCGACAACCCGGCCACCCTCGAGGTGACCGATGAGGATCGCAGCCTCGACACCCTCATCCCGGATTCCCCGAACCAGCCCTACGACATCCACACGGTGATCGAAGGTGTCCTGGACGACGGCGAGTTCCTCGAGGTGCAGCCACTGTGGGCACCCAACATGGTCATCGGCTTCGGCCGGGTGGAGGGCCGCAGCGTCGGCGTGGTCGCCAATCAGCCCATGCAGTACGCCGGCACCCTGGACATCGATGCCAGCGAGAAGGCCTCCCGCTTCGTGCGCACCTGCGACGCCTTCAATGTCCCGGTGCTCACCTTCGTCGATGTACCCGGCTTCCTGCCCGGCACCGACCAGGAGTGGAACGGCATCATCCGGCGCGGAGCGAAACTCATCTACGCCTACGGCGAGGCCACCGTCCCCAAGATCACTGTGATTACCCGTAAGGCCTACGGAGGGGCGTACGTGGTCATGGGCTCCAAGCACCTCGGAGCCGACGTCGAACTGTCCTGGCCGACCGGCCAGATCGCGGTCATGGGCGCCCAAGGTGCGGTGAACATCCTGTACCGCAAGGAGGTCGCCGCCGCGACGGACCCCGATGCGGAGCGGGCCCGCCTGATCGCGGAGTACGACAACACCCTTGCCAATCCGTACCTCGCGGCCGACCGCGGGTACGTGGACCGGGTGATCATGCCGCACGAGACCCGCATCGAGATCGTCAAGGCGTTGCGTGCCCTGCAGAACAAGCGGCAGGTGCTGCCGCCGAAGAAGCACGGGAACATCCCGCTGTGAACGCCCAGTTCGAGGTCGTGCACGGCGCGCCCAGCGACGAGGAACTCGCCGTCGTCATCTCCTTGCTCACGGCGGCCGCCAGCGCGCCGGGCTCCCCTGCACCCAGCTCGGTGAGGTCCAACTGGGCACGGCCCGGTCTGCGCACCACCGTGGCCGGTGGACCAGGGGCCTGGTATGCCTCGGGGTTGCCGCGCTAGTGGTCGATGTCAGCGTCATCGTCCCGGTTTTCAACAAGGGGCCGTACCTGCCTGAGCTGATCGCCTCGTTGCGCCGCCAGACGAGTCCCTCGTTCGATGTCTGGCTCATCGATGACGGCTCCACCGACGGCTGTGAACGTCTGTGTGACGAGGTGGTCAGCAGCGACCCGCGGTTCCACGTCATCCATCAGGTCAATTCCGGTTGGCCCGGCCGGCCCCGCAACGTGGGGATCGCCGCCAGCGACAGCCGCTACCTCTTCTTCGCCGACGCCGACGACTGGTGTGAACCAACGCTGCTGTCCGACCTC
>JAKOZM010000024.1 GCA_029779995.1 Actinomycetes bacterium | reverse complement strand
CCGACGCCCCGAATCGTCGGGATGACCTGGAGGGAGGCGTAGCCGACATTCGTATCACTGGCCACCGATAGCCCTCCGCCTGTTTCTTGCGGCCCGCTCCTGGGCCGCGCGTCGCTTCGCGTCTCTCATCCTACGGTCCCGGTCCGGTGAAGCCTGGGAGGCTTTGGACTTACGGGGGCGGCCAGGGTGATCCTTGGCCTTCTTGCCGATCCGGCCGACCTCGGTAGCGAACCACAGGTCAGCGATGAGGTGATCGGTCAGCGACCACGGCCATTTGCCTCCGTTGTAGAAGATGGCCAGGGCCGACGTCGGCGGGAGGTGCCGGATACGCGCGTAGATCATGCGCGTGGTCAGCTTGCGGAGGTAGACCACGCGGCCCGATGGCGTCACCACGCGCTCGTAACGCCATCGGTCGCGGTAGTCGATCCCGTGGAACTGAGAGAGATCCGCCTCTACGAGCTCCTCCTGTTCCCGCAGTAGGCGGAGGAGCCCTCTCAGTTTCCCGAGTTGGCGAACCCTCCAGCCTTGGCCAGGGCGTTGAACAACTCCCCGAACTTCTTGTTTCGGTAGTTCTTGGCCATCACCTTGTCGAAGTCCTCCGCCGAGAGGAGGTGCCGGCAAGCGTTCACGACCTTGCCGTCCTCGAATGCCAGCGTGGCCTTGACCGGCCAGTCCTCGGGGTCTGCGGGGACCTCCAGGGCCATCCCGTCGAAGTGGACCGGGACGACGAGGATCCCCAGAGCCTCGTTGTAGACGGGCGTGTAGTCGGCGGCCTCCTCGGCGGCCGGCCGTAGGTGGTCCTGGGGGCGCGGACGGGTGGCGCCGATCTCGCGGGCCTCACGCGGGGAGAGGTCCTCGGGGAGGTCGTCCACTCCCGAGCGTTCGCGGGTCGGGTAGTCCGCGACGTCCACGGGGCGCGGGCGCGCCACGGGAATGTCGGCCGCGTCCAGGTCCACGTCCTCGGCGTAGCGTCGGGGTCCGTCGTAGTCGTTGCTCATGCGGTGGTGTCCTTCTGTTGCGATTCTCGATACACGGTCGGCGCGATGGCCGCCGCGATCTCCTCGGCCCCGGTGGCCGAGAAGTCATGCCGGCGGAGGTCCGCCGCGATCTGGGAGAGACGGGCCGCGAACGATGCCGAGGCCGCCTCGTCCTTGCGCTCGGCCACCTCCAGCCGTTGCCCGAGCTGGATGGCCTTGGCCGCCTTGGCTCGGAGCGCGGTGGGGAACGGGCCGTCACCATGTCCCCAGGCCGTGAGTTGCCGGTCTATCTCGGCCGGCGTGGGCATACGTGCCACGAGTGGAGCTCCTACGGTTGCGGTGGGCGTTGCGGTGGGTAGTAGCCGGCCCACGCCCCACCGCTGAAACGGGGGCCGGCTACATCTCAGTCCGGGATCGGGAGCGTGACGTCCCCGGTATCCGGGTCGTCGTCGGCGTCCAGCTCCTCGGGCTCCTCGGGGTCGTCCAGCTCCTCGGGCTCGGGGGCCGGCGCGTCGCCGGCATAGACCGCCAGCTCCCGCTCCACGAGCGACTCGGCCGAACGGGGATCCACCGAGAGCTCCTGGCCCTCGGTGAAGTCCCCGTGATCGGCCGCGAACCGGACGCGGACGAGGCTCACGCCGCGCTCGTCTGCTTGTAGAACAGTTCCTTGGCGCTGTTCGGGAAGATGTTGCACGTGAACTCCTTGGACGCCAGATCCTCCTCGTTCCGGTTCGACTCCGGCGCGACCACGCGGGAGGGCATGGTGGTGATACGGCGTTGCTTCTCGGCCAGGTCCGAGGTGGTCTCGAATGCCACGTAGACGTTGGCCGGCTTGGCCACCTTGACCACGGTTGCGGTATCGCCCGGGGAGTAGAGGAACTCGGTCACCTCGTTCTCCTCCAGGGCGGTGAACGTCCGGGTCATCTTGAAATTGCGAGACGAGACCTTGATGAGCCCGTAGCCCCAGGCCGTGTGCTCGCTCTCGTCCCACTCTCGGGATTCTCCGAACCCGTCCGAGCCGTCCAGGAGCCCAACGAGGAGCCAGTCGGCCTCGAAGGGAGCGGTGATAGCCGTGGGGAGAAGATCCTGGATCGTCTCTCCCGCGCCCAGGGCCGAGGGCTTGAGGATGCGGACGTCCGCGTCCTCCCAGATCTTCACGTTTGCCGGATTGCCAGCCACTTTATCCTCCAGTGTTTCGGGTCGT
>JAKOZM010000019.1 GCA_029779995.1 Actinomycetes bacterium | reverse complement strand
GCGCGCAGCGCGCCGGGCGATCTTCCTCGGCTTCACGATGGCGGTGCTCGCGGCGCTGACCTTCCTGCTGGTGCAGTTCTCGCCGCCCGCTGCCGACTGGCCCCATCAAGAGGCGTTCGAAGCCGTCCTGGGCTTTGTGCCCCGGATCGTGCTGGCCAGTATGGCCGGCTACCTGGTGGGCCAACTGCTCAACGCGTACGTCCTGGTCTTGATCAAGCAGCGCACGGGCGAGGCGCACCTGTGGGCCCGGCTGATCGGCTCCACGGCTGTGGGCGAGTTCGCTGACACCCTCGTCTTCTGCACGATCGCCTTCTACGGCATCATCACCGGTGCGCAGTTCTGGACCTACGTCGCCTTCGGCTACTTCTACAAGACCGCCCTGGAGGTTGTGCTGCTCCCGATCACCTACCGGGTGGTGGCTTACGTGAAACGCCGGGAGCCGACCTACGTGGTGTAGTAGCGGCCCAAGAACTCGGCCCGGAACGCGGCGAATTCATCGTTTTCGATCGACTCCCGGATGCGGTCCACAAGGTCGACCAGGAAGTGCACATTGTGGATCGTGGCCAGGGTGAACCCCAACATCTCCTTGGCCTTGAATAGATGTTGCAGGTAGGCCCGGCTGTGGTGCCCGCAGGTGTAGCAGCTGCACTCGGTGCTGATCGGTCCGGTCTCGCGCCGGTGGGCCGCGCGGCGGATGTTGAACCGGCCGGTGGGGGAGAAGACGGCGCCGTTGCGGGCCACTCGCGACGGCGTGACGCAGTCGAACGTGTCGGCGCCGGCGGCAACTCCCGCGAACAGGTCATCGGGGTCGCCGATGCCGAGCAGGTGCCGGGGTTTGTCAGCCGGGAGTTCCTGCGCCACCCACCCCACGATCTGGCCCAGTGCCGACTTCTCCAAGGCGCCGCCGATCCCGAAACCGTCAAAGCCGAGTTCGGCGAGTCCGCGGGCCGCTTGCCGGCGTAAGTCCTCGTACTGCGCGCCTTGCACCACGCCAAATAGGGCTTGATATGGCCGCTCGGGATGGTCGTCGCGCAGCCTGCCATGTTCCTCGAGGCAGCGCACCGCCCACTTGTGGGTGCGGGCGACTGACGCCTGCTGGTAGGCGCGGGTGTTCAGCAAGGTCGTGCACTCGTCGAAGGCGAAGGCGATGTCCGCGCCGATCGCATACTGCACCTGCATGGAGACCTCGGGGGTGAAGCGGTGCATGGAGCCGTTGAGGTGGGACTTGAATGTGACGCCGTCGTCGTCCACGTGGGCAAGTCGCTGGTGGCCGTCAGCGATCACGTCGTCGCGCTGCACTCCCGCTGCCTGCATCGAGAGCACCTTCTTGAAACCCACCCCCAGCGACAGCACCTGGAACCCGCCGCTGTCGGTGAAGGTGGGGCCATCCCAGCCCATGAACGGGCCCAAGCCGCCGAACTCCTCGATGACGTCGGTCCCCGGCTGCAGGTAAAGGTGATAGGCGTTGGCCAGCAGCGCTTGTGCCCCGAGGTCGGCGGCAGCAGCCGGCAGCACAGTTTTGAGGGTGGCCTTGGTCGCCACAGGGATGAATGCCGGGGTGCGGATCGTGCCGTGCGCCGTGGTGATGACACCGGTACGCCCCATGTCCGGCGTCATCATCGGGGTACCCGGGGTGAATTGGAATCCCGGCGCCGACATGGGTGCCATCGTGTCACGGCCAGGTGCGCCGGCAACGGCCACTCAATTGATCCGACGGTTGTGCCGACGTAGACAGTGGTGGATTTTCCTTGAGGGAGGGGATTCCTATGCGTGGGATTCATGCCTGGGTGGCGGTCGGCGTTCTGGGAGTGGGGCTGCTGTCCGGCTGTTCGTCCGACGGCACGGAACAGGCCGCAGATGTGACTGTCAATCTGATGGGCACCTGGACCGGGGAGTCGCAGTACGCCGCCCCGGACGGGACGATCAAGGGCGACGCTGAGACGCTGAACGTCACTCGTCAGCAGGACGACATGTTCTGGGGAACGATCGCGTTCACCGATGTCGACGGCTCGCAGGTGCAGGCCCCGATCACAGGCACGTTGACCAGCGACGGCGGCATCGTCCTCACCGAGGCAGGCACCTTGTGGCAGGGCGAGGTGGACGGCACGTCGATGACGGTGGTCGTGAGCTGGACCAAAGGCAAGGGCGACCACGGCGCCTTCGAGATGGTGATGACCAAGCAGTAGTGCCGATCGCAGGGGAGGGGAATGTCATGCGAGGTGTGAAGAGGGGTGCGGTCGCTCTGGCCGTTGTCATGGGGGTTGCAGGGCTCGCCGGCCCCGCAGGTGCGGCCAGCGACGACCAGTTGTCGCTGCTGTTCTCACTGTCGGCCGAACGCGCGGTCGTGACCCCGGTCAAGGGCGCCCCACATCAGTTCCGGGTGCGCCTGCGCGGCGTCGATGAGCACACCGTGTGGTTCAGTGACCGGCCGAAGCGCGACTCCGGGGTGTGGCCGACCAAGATGTTCACGCGAGCCTGGGACAAGGGCGGGACGTTCCGGCAGGATCCGCCCAACATCGCGATGGTGTTGCACGAGCCGGTCGGCGGCACGGACACCGTGGTCGCGGTGATGACACATCCCCGGTACTTTGCCAAGAAGGACGAGTTGCGGGCGCGGTTGCGGGTGCTCAGCGAAGAGCAAGCCGATACGGTGCACGGACGTATGGAGACACATGCCCGGCGGCATGACCCCCTGGTCAAGGGTCTGCGGGCCGACCGCGTGTCCTTGTTCATCGACTCCTGGTCGCTGAGTAATGGTGCGGATGGGCTGTGGGCGAGCTCGGCCAGCAATCCGGCCAACGTGTACCGCCTTTACTGGCGTGACGGCACACAGTGGCGCTGTGTCTCGGCGGCCACGGCCAACTGGCAGTCGGTGTTCAGCGCACGCGACATCCAGGCCTACATCCTGTTTCCGCCCAGGGATGACCCCTGGGACCCGGCGAGTTGGGGGGCCTGTGACAACTATGCCGGGACGCAGGAGCGGATCGACGCGTATGGCATCACTGCGACCTACGAGCGGCGCACGTTCACCTGCACCTTGGTCGCTGAGCGCACGTTTCAGTGCCGCTTCGACAACGGGGCAGTCTGGCTGACGCCCAACGACTTCTCGATGGTTGGCTCGGGATTCCGGCGCACGCGCAACTACCACCTCAACGGCAACCTGAGTTTCGATCTGTATCAACTCGGCGGTGGTCTGGCGTCCCCGGCCGGGGTCTACCGCGGCGAGACCATAGTCACGGGCAGCACCGAGGTGTACATGAGTGAGACGCGTACGAAGTGGTGAGGGACTAGCGCCCGCGCAGCCCCGCCAGCACCTCTCGCGCCGCCCGATCCCCGGACTCCAGCGCGCCTTCGACGTAGCCGCTCCATTCGGTGGCGGTCTCGGTGCCCGCCCAGTGCACCCGGCCCAGTGGCTTGCGCATGAGGTGGCCCACCGTCGTGAGGACGCCAGGTGGCATGGTCGCGCCGTAGCATCCCCGCGACCACTGCTCGGCGGTCCAGTCCTTGTCGATGTAGTCGATGGGATCGGCCGCACGGGCTCCGAGATGACGCACCAGGGTGGTGATGGCGATCTCTCGCCGCACTTCGGGGGTCGATTCAGCGACGCTGCGGCCCTCGACGGACTCGAAGAAGCCGGCGATCAGGCCGATGGTGGACCCCGGTGGGGTCGCGTCGAAGGCCGGGCTGAACGCCGATGCGTCGGTCATGACGAAGGCGTTGTGGTTGTCCTCCCGCCAGAAGGGCCTCTCGTATGCCAGCCAGCCCTTGATGGTGGATCCCATGGTCTGGCGTTCGAGGAGCCGGGCGCGGTCCTGGGACAGTCCAGGCGCCCAGGTGATCTCCCTGGCCAGCGGTGGTGGTACTGCCATGACGAGCCGGCTGGCCGTGCGGGATTCCCCGCCGGCAGTGGTGACGGTGACGTGGTTCTCGGTCTGTTCCACCGCGACTACCGGGGCATCGAGTGCGATCTCGGCCTCGATGCCGTCGGCGAGGTGCTGCGCCGCCTGGTGCAGGCCACCGTCGAACAGGAAGTTCTGGGCTCCGCCGGGGCCACCGGCCAGTAGGACCAACAGGCCCCCGGCAGCCTTGCAGTAGAAGGCGAAGTACAACAAGGACAACTCCCGCGCCTCGGTGCAGAACACGGCCTGACACACCAGATTCATCAGATGGTGCACGTCGGGGCTCGCTGTCCGCTGGGCAGTCCAGGAGGCCACGGTCTGGGCGTCCAGATCAGCGGCCTTCGGATGGTCCCAGGGCGCGCTTATCGGCAGGTTCTTGCAGAGTCGCTCGAGTTCCCAGTTCAGCTTGAGCAGGCGAAGCCGGTTGGGGGTGCCGAGGATGCGGTCGAAGTCCTCGCCGGGGGCCCTGCCGAACCGTCCGCGGAACTCGATGGAGCATTCACCCTGCAGCCAGGTCGGGTATCGCTTCATGCCGATCTGGGAGGTGAGTTCGTCGAGGCGACGTTGGGTGGGCCCCAGCCACATACCGCCCAGATCGATGGTGCGCCCGGCGATCTCACCGGGGCAGATGCGACCGCCCACCCGGTCTCGCGCCTCCAGCACCGTGACCGTGCGCCCGGCCGCTACCAGTCGTTGCGCCGTGCGCAGGCCAGCGAATCCTGCCCCCACGACAATCGCATCAGTGTGCAAAGGGTCCTCCTGGAGTGGCTCGGCAGTGTTGCTGCAGTGTAGCAGAAGATGGACGGTCGCTGGCACTCCGCATCGCTCGTTAGCGATGATGGGCAGGTGAGCAGAATCTTCACGACCAGCGTCGCCTCGGTCTACCCGCACTACGTGGCCAAGGTGGAGAAGAAGGGCCGCACGCAGGAGGAGCTGCACCAGGTCATCGAGTGGCTCACCGGGTACGACGAGACGCAGCTGCAGCGGCACCTGGCACAGGGAACCACTTTCGAGGGGTTCTTCGCGGGGGCGCAGCTGAATCCGAATGCCGGGCTCATCACAGGAGTCGTGTGTGGCGTTCGTGTGGAAAACGTCGAGGATCCGTTGATGCAGCAGATCCGTTACCTCGACAAACTCGTCGACGAATTGGCGCGCGGCAAGGCGATGGACAAAGTGTTGCGCGAGTAGACCCGGCTATTCCAGCGCCGGATTCGGTGCCGTGGTGTAACTGCCGTCGGGTCTGACGATCACCACGAGTTTGCCGCTGTGCAGGTCGTCGTGGTGACAGCCGCAGGCGAGACCGTAGTTGGATAGGTCGGACGGACCGCCATCCTTCCAGTGCACGATGTGATGGGCGATGCACCTGCTGGCCTTCACCGTGCAACCGGGATGAATGCAGGTGGGGCCATCTCGGGCCACGAGCGCCAGGCGTTGGGCCGCAGTCGCAAAGCGGTGGGTGAATCCCAGATTGACGGGTTGCCAGCCGGTGGTTGTATTGACTCCGATGACGGTGGCCACCTCGGCTGAGCAGGTCATCTTGTCCACATCGCAGCGGCTCATCAACGCCCCCGACGGCCATTCGACGCCGAGTCGGCTGTGCAGTTCGTCAACCGTCACACGGATCAGAACGGTCCCATGCCCAGATGTTCGGTTGATGTCAGCGACGGCCTTGTCCCCGATCTCAGCCAGGGCGTCCGCGCACCGCATCGGCGCGCTCCGCAGATCCTGGGGTCCGGTCGAGTCGGCGTAGATGTCGAGGGCCGCCCGCAGTCGCTCACCCGTCTCTGGATCAAGTAGCCCGTTGAGGTGCCACCAGCCGTCCAGGGACTGCGACAGGAAGGCCTTGCGCTTGTCCTTGGCCAGTTCTGTGTCCTTGTCGGTGCGCTCCGGGTGGTACTGCTGGATGATCCGGTCGATGAATCCGCGCATGTCGCGCACGCTCACGTGCTGCGCGACGGTCGCGATGTGGGTCTCGATTCGGGCGTAGTCCTTTCCAAGCATCCGGTGTGCCCGACGAATCAGGCGCACGTGCTCCTCGCTGATCGTGCCGTTGTCGAGGGCGGCGGAGGTGGCCGGCAGCTCATCGCGGAGCGCCCGGGCGGTGGCCACCATCGCCCCCGGGTGGGACATGCCGGTGGTCTTGCCCAGCCAGTCAGCAGTGGATCGGAACCCCGCGCGCCGGCCGCCGCCCTTGGCGTCGAAGGCCGCGATCGCTGCCATGCTCAGCGCTGTGGCGCTTGCCTGAAGTGCGAATAGAGCCGGGATGTGCTCCTGTAACTGCGGCAAGGTCCAGTCGACGGGCTGGTCTGTTGGAAGTTCCTCGAGTGCCGCTATGAGCTGGCCTGTCGTCATGTGTCTCCCCCCCTCAGATACCTCCATGCTAGCACAAATGTTCGACAATATACACTCTTGCACAGGTATTGTGGACCTTACATTTGGCCCTCAGTCTGTTTCGTCTCGTCCGCAGCAATTGGGCACAAGGTGCGATTCCCCGCGGCGTGTCGCAGCGACAAATGCCCAATTGCTCACCCTGCGCCGGGGGAGTAACGGATCGGTGGGCGATCCGCAGCAATTGGGCACAAGGAGCGATTCCGCCCGGCGTGTCGCAGCGACAAATGCCCAATTGCTCACCCTGCGCCCGGGGGAGTGACGGATCGGTGGGCGATCCGCAGCAATTGGGCACAAGGTGCGATTCCCCGCGGCGTGTCGCAGCGACAAATGCCCAATTGCTCACCGACGAGGCCCGCTGTCGCCCTCGTTACCCTCGACGAGCCTGCAAAGCCTCTGTGAGCAGTTCGACCAAAGCTTCCAGGGCGACATCGGAGGCCTCGCCGGCATCCTCGGTGGAGCCGTCGAGCGCTCGCGCGGCCAGACCGGCCTTGGCGTCGATCAACTCCGCGACCTTCGTGTCGATCGTGTTGGCTGCCAGGATGCGCCACGCCGTCACCGGCTGCTCCTGGCCGATGCGGTGGATGCGGTCGATCGCCTGGGTCTGCTCGGCGTCGGTCCACGGCAGCTCGGCGAGCACCAGGTTCGAGGCGACCTGCAGGTTGATCCCCACCCCAGCGGCGGTCAGCGAACACACGGCGATGGCGACGTCCGGATCGGTGGTGAAAGCATCGATATTGCGCTGACGGACCTTGGATGTCTGGTCGCCGCGGATGGAGCAGTAACCGATGCCGCGCGCGGCGAACAACTCCTCCGCGCTGTCCATCACATCGATGTGTTTGGCGAAGAAGACGACTTTGCCCACGCTGCGCACCAACTGGGCGGTGTAGTCAGCCGCGAGCCCCGACTTCGCCTGTCCGATCTTGCGCATCATCGTGAAGACGTTGTCGGTCGTGCTGGCTGCCTTCTCCTGCTTGCGTGCCGTGGCTGCGACCCGGCGCACCACCGCTTCATCGATCGTGTCGCCGGCATCGGCGGAACGACGTTTCATGGCCGTGTCATACCGGGAGAGCAGCATCTGCGTGAGCTCCTCCTGGGCGCGCAGGATCGAGCGGCCAACGGCGCCGTCGAGTTCGACCGGCAGGTCCGCGACCCGGCGGGCGGCGATGTCGGCCGCCACGTCGATCTTGCGCCGGCGCACAATCCCGCGTTCGATCACACAGCGGCGGGCAGCGGGATAGAAGCCCGGGTCACCAGGGGCGAGGCCGGTCTCCTCCAGCGCCCGCATCAGATCACCAGTGGGTTTGGTCGCATCGATCCAGCCCAGGAACTCCCAGATCGCGAGGAAGTCCTCGAGGTCATTGATCAGCGGTGTCCCGGTCAAGGCCATGAGCAGCGGCCGACCAGCCCGGGCACGGATACGCCGGGCGATCTCCAGGACGTTCTGGGAGCGCTGAGACCCCTTGTTCTTGATGAAGTGCGCCTCGTCGACGACCATCCCGCGGAAGCCGAAGTCACTGAGCCAGCCGATATGCCGGTCCAGAATCTCGTAGTTGACGATCACGATGTCGGCGAAGGCGTCGGCGGATTCCCCATCGCTGTGGATGACCGTGGCCGTCCGGTCTGGTGTCCACATACTCACCTCGCGAGCCCAGTTCGCCTTCACGACGTTCGGTACCACTGCCAGCATCGGGTACGAGTCGCTGACCCGGGCGGACAGCAATGCCTGCGCCGTCTTGCCCAGGCCGGGCTCGTCGGCGAGCAGGAAACTGCGGTGGCCATTCTCGGCTGCGGCGATGACCTGGGCCTGATGTCTCATCAGGGTCAACCCAGGGGGGACCTGTGTGAACGACGGGTGCGGCAGGTTCATGCAGGTCACCGCGCCATCGGGGGCTTCCTCGAAGGAGCGCAAGAGCGGCCCGAGCAACTCCCAACCGGCCAGGCGCTGCGCGCGCACCTCCACCTGCTGGCGGGCGGCCTCCAGGTCGGGGGCCAGGAACGGATTGGCCAGCTGCCGCGACATGACCGACTGCGGCACGACCAGGCGCTTCTCAGGTGCCTCGGGATCGGGCGCCTTCGTCTCCTCCTCGATCCCCGCGGCCTCCA
>JAKOZM010000575.1 GCA_029779995.1 Actinomycetes bacterium | reverse complement strand
ATCGCCCACGGCATGTGGAGCCTCGCACGGTGCCTGTCGGAGGTCGAGTCAGAGCTTCCCGAGCGGTACACCGTGGTCGCTGGCTTCTTCAAGCCCGTGTTCCTGCCGGCCAAGACCACTTTGTTCATCGATCGAGGCGCCGGGGAGTGGTCGTTGTTGTTAAGCACCGGTACGACCCGGCATGCGGCGCTGCACATCAGGGCAAGGGAATAGTCCACCAGGGCCTTTCCTCATCCGTTCGTCCCAGGTACAGCGGTTCGTCTGTTTCGGCGGGGACACGCCGAACGGTGGGCGCGAGACGAACGCCGGGCGGGTCAGGCCTCAGGCAGGACCGACCGGGGAGCCGCGTCTCGCGACCCCAAGCCCATTAGGAGAGCACGAGGAAGGCCACGCCGATCACCGCGATCATGCAGATGAGAACCAGTGGGATCCCGAACTTCACGAAGGAGGCCATCCGGTAGCGGCCCGGCTGCATGACCATCAGGTTCGACTGATGGGAGAACGGGTTGATGAACGTGAATGAGATGCAGGTTCCGATCAGAGCCAGCATGATCACCGGATCGAAGCCCAAGGTCGCGGCCAACGTCAGGCCCACCGGGGTCAGGATCGAGGCGGCGGCAGCGTTGGTGGTGATGTTGGTCAGCAGCGCCGTGGCGACGGTCATGGTGACGACCACGGCGATGAGGCTGCCAGAAGAGATCGTGGTGATCGTGTCGGCCATGATGTCGGCCAGTCCGCTGTCGACGACGATGGCCCCGAGCCCCACAGAGCCCGCCAGGATGAAGAGAACGTTCCAGTCCAGGGCGCGGGCGGCGGCCCGCGGCGACAGAACGCCGGTGAGGACCATCAGAGTGGCACCAGTGAATGCTGCCACCTCCACGGGCGCCAGGCCGAAACTGGCCGCGATGATGACTCCGAGCAGGATGGCCAGCGCCCAGCCCGTCTTCTTGGGTTGGGGGGCCTTGCTGGTGGCGCTTTGCCACAGGCCGATGTCCGAATGCTCCTGCAAAGTATCGGGGCTCTGGGTGGTCAGGTAGACCGTCTCGCCCGCCTGTCCGATCGCCTCGTGGACGGGGATGCTGGTGCGGGCAGCGATGACCTCGACATCGCCGTGGTCCTCAAGGTCGGCCAGTGTGCCGACCTCGCCCGGTGCGATCGAGGCTGCATACAAGCGCTGTTCGGACAGGCCGAAGCGGGGGCTCGACCACAGAGCTGCCACGCCTTCCTCTGTGGCCTCGAAAATCAGTCGGTCGCCAGACTCGAGGACTTCCCCGGGATCCAGCGTCTTGCCGCCACGTTGGATGGACACCAATCGGTACTGCTGCGTGCTGGCGATCCCCAGGTCCTGCGCCAGCCGCCCGATCCCGATCGCTTTCGGGGCCACGGGCAACTCCACCCGCCAATCCATCTCCGGCTCGGCCTCGTCTTCGGCGGCCGTGAACGCGCGCGGTGAGGCGATCAGAAGCCAGGCCCAGCCGACCAAGGCCACGGGGAGGGCGATGATCGCGAAGGAGAACATCGAGACGTTGACCCCGGAGGAACTCGCGATGCCAGCGATCAGCAGGTTCGAGCTGGTGCCGACCAGCGTGACACTTCCGGCGAGAGTGGTGGCGTGTGCCACGGGCAGCAGAACCTGGCGGGCGGGAATCCCGCGCGTCTGCTGCAGTTCCTTCACAGCGGGGATGAGCATGGCCACGATCGGTGTTGTGTTGATGAGCGCCGAGGCGACACCGACCGGCACGATCAACCGTCGCAGCGTCTGCGAGGCGGTGGTCACCGTGGACAGCAGGCGCCAGGTGACCCGCGACACCACTCCCGTGTGGATCACACCCTTGGCAATCACAAGCATGGCCGCGACCGTGATGACACCACCGTTGCTCAGGCCGGCGAATAACGCAGCGGGTGTGGTGATGCCGGTGACAGCGGCGATGGACAAACCGCTGGCTAACGCCAACACGGGGGAAATCTTGCCCGACGCCATCGCGATCAAGGTGCCGACAACGATGGCGGTGGCAAGAAGAATCACGTGGTGACCCTACCTGAATTGATCACTCGACGTTCATTCTGAGTTTGCCCGGGCTTCACCAGAGCAGGGTTTGGTCAGCCCCGTCAGTAGTTCACGATGTAAACAAGGGCCGCTGCCGCCCCGCCAATGAGTGGCCCGATGACCGGCACCCAGGCGTATCCCCAGTCGATCTTCTCCTTGCCGTGCAGGGGGAGTAGGGCGTAGGCGATCCGGGGACCCAGGTCCCGTGCCGGGTTTATCGCGTAGCCGGTGGCCCCACCCAAACCCGCACCGATCGCCACGACCGCGAAGGCGACGCCGGCGTAGCCGAGACCGATGTTGCCCAGGTTCGGTGCCGCACCTTCAATAGACGGCTGCCATGGTGCCTGTTGGATGATCCAGTAGACGAGGACGAAGGAGGCGATCGCCTCCGAGACGGTGTTCCAGAACAGCGAGCGTACTCCGGGTTTGGTGTAAAAGATGCTGCCTGTCGTGTGCAGTTCGTCGTGGTCGTCGAACTGCTTCTTGTACATGATGTAGACCAGCAGGCCGCCGACTATCGCCCCTGCGAACTCGCCCAGGAAGTAGTAGGGCACCAAGCCCCAGTCCGTGTTGTCCGTCATGGCGAGGGCGACAGTCACCGCCGGGTTGAGGTGCGCGCCGGACTCCCAGGCGACGCTGGCGCCGACGAACACGGCCATGCCCCAGCCGAAGGCGGTAAGCATCCAGTTGCCTGCTCCGAAGCCGAGGCTCTTGGGCAGCGACCCCAGCGCGCCGATGCCACACCCGATGAGCACAAGGATGGCCGTGCCGATGAACTCATTGATGGTGATGACTTCGAAGTTCTCGATCATGCAGGTTGTGTAGCAGCCAGCCGTGGCCGGTTTCGCGTTATGAGGACAATGACGTATGCGTGATCTGTTCAACGTCGAGGGTGTGGACACGTTTGGCGAGGTGTTCGACAAACTGCATGAGGCGCACGGTGCGGTGGTCGAACGGATCGTCTCGCACGGTCAGGCCACCGACTGGCTCGAACAGGATCACGATGAGTGGGTGGTAGTACTGCGCGGCCACGCGGTGCTTGATCTCGGGGATGGGGGTGAGGTGGCGTTGACGGCGGGGCAATGGCTCACCATTGCATCGGGCGTGCGTCACCGGGTGGTCCACACCGATCGGCCGACGGTCTGGTTGGCTGTCCACTTCCCGTCTGGGAGCCGGTGATGGCTGACGCCGCTGGCCGGGACCTCCATGAAGCCTTGAGTGCGGCATGACTGGCCGTTGCAGGGTGCGTCCCTCTTCGGTTGGGGCGCTGAGTGATCGTCTATCGATCGACGGCCTGGATAACTCCGCACGATTCAAGGTGTCTGTGTGATCCGTGCGGCGAAGTCCAGGTGGAATGCCCGATATCGGGTGTTTTGACTAACCAAGAAGCTGGAGAACTCCGCATCCACGCCCTCCCCGTGCGGAGTTTTCCAGATGTCAGCCATGTCGTTGTCAGCCGTATCTTCCGTCCGATGGCCACGGCGGAAGGAAACCCGCTCCCCGTCCGCCACCGGCGTAGGCTGGGAGCGTGCTGTTCACACTGCCCCCCGTGCCCCCTTGCGAGTTGCCCGTAGCACAGGCGTTCGCCGTGGACGCCGACCGCCACCAGCAGGTCGTGCTGGTGAGCGGTCGATCCCTGCGCTCCAGTCACAATCGCGTCTCACGCTGGGAGTACCGAGAGGGTTGCTGGTCGCAGGTCGCTGCCATGCCCGGACGTAATGGGGCCAAGGGGTGGCACCGCAAACCGTGGGACTACAGCTATCTTTCGCCCATCGGCACATTCGGGCTCACCGATGCCGGCGGACGCCTGCAGAAACCTCGAGGCACGCGGCTGCCCTACGACCATGATCGAAGCGGGTTCACGGGCCCGCCGGGCCGGGAATGGGTGTTCGACTACGTGGTGGCGGTCAACTTCAACCGGGTCCCTGGGCGGACACCTTTGGACATGCACCGTCCGGATCCGACCATCAACGACGGCGGAATCTGGCTGCACGTGGCCGGGCCCGCCGCAACCCGTGGGTGCATCTCGGTCACTCGCGGGCAAATGCGCGCCACTCTGCGGTGGCTGGACCCGCAAGCCTCGCCGGTGATCGTGATGGGCCCGCGGCAACGCATCATGCAGGGATAGGTTCAGGCTCCGGCGCCGGGTGAACGGGTGCCTGCGACGCCGCGAAACCGGCTGCAAGGCAGGCCGCGATGTAGACGACCAGGGTCTCCAACCAGAGCACCAGCAGCATCGCGATAGGGGCGGCAAAGGCGCCGTACTGCGGTTTGCTCACCGACCACGAAATGATGAACGTCAGCAGGTACTTCAGGATCTCGATGGCTACAGCGCCGAAGGCGACGCCGATGAGCCGTGGCCGGCGGGCGGGTTTAACGCCCCCAAGGTGACCCAGCATTAACCACACCACCAGCGCGTTCAACAGGATCGACACGACTGCTGTCAACGCGAACAGCACCCACGTCCAGAAACCGCCCGAGAGCCCCAGGAAATCCATGACGGGTTGGGCGAAATTCGAGATGACCACGGACGGGACGAAGGACAGCGCCATCAGCGGCACGAGCAGCAGCATCCAGGCGAGCAGCCGGATGCGAGCCACGATGAAATTGCGGGAATCCTTGGCCACGCCGTAGACCAGGTGTATCGAGTTGCTCGCCGCCACCATCGCACCGCTACCCGTGATCAACAGTGACACCAGACCCACCAGGGACGTGGTCTGGCCCACGTCCTGCAACGTCTGCGGGGAGACCCCGGTGTCCCCGATCAAACCTGGGAAGGCCTTGTTCAGACTCTCCGTGATCGTGTCAGCCAGAGCCTCGCCGCCGATCAGGGTGGTGAGGCCGAAGGCGAACACCACCAGGGCGAACAGCGCCAGAAAGGCGTAGTACGCCGTGCCCGCCGCCAGCAGCGAGGCGTTTGAATAGCTGAATCGCAGGAAGGCGCGGTAGCCCGCGCCGGCGGTCTCGCTCTTGTTGTCCATCTTGCGCAGGGTGTGCTCCACCTCCTTGAGAGGAGGATCCATCGGCTCACCGGGGATCGGCGGGGGGATGGCGACGCGACTGCGCACCGGGTCGTCAGACATGCGGTCCTCCATGATCCATAACGCTTGGCACATTAGCCCTCTACCCCGTGGTGTTGCCGTGAACCGCTGAATGCTCGCGCAACAGCGACGCCGATCACGATCCCAGGCGCGGGCTTATCCTGGGGGAGTGCGACGCCTGATCATCCTGCTGGCCGGTGCGCTGATGCTTGCCGCGTGCAGCAGCCACGATCACGACGAGGCGAGCACCGGGATGGCCGATGACTCGCCGTCGGCGCACGGCACCCACTCAACGACGGCACCGGGCGCGACGTTGGTCGCCCGCAAAGGCGAAGAGATCGTCACCGTGGCTGTTCCGGCCAATTTCCGTCCGGAGGCGCCAACCGGCGCAACGGACGAGTATCGCTGCTTCGTCGTCGAACCCGAACTGAAGACCGACGTGTCCATCACGGGCACCGAGTTCGTCCCCGGCAATCCGGCCATCGTGCACCACGGCATCCTGTACGCGGCTCTGCCCGAACAGGTGGCGGCTGCGCGGGCGTTGGACGCTGAGGATGAGGGTCCGGGGTATGAGTGTTTCGGAGGTTCGCGACTGCCTTCTCGCGGTGACGCGCTATCTGGTCTGGACCAGTCGGACTGGGTCACGGCCTGGGCGCCAGGTGGCAAGCCGACCCAGTCTCCAGCCGGTTATGGCACCCCGCTGCCGGCGGGCAGTGCCCTCGTGATCCAGATGCACTACAACTTGGCCAGCACTTCCGGCAGCGACTCCACCCAGGTGAGGTTGCGAGTGACCGACCGCGCGGGACTGCGGCCGTTGTCGACGATGCTCTTGCCCGCACCCGTGGAGTTGCCCTGCGCGCCGAGGGAGTCCGGGCCATTGTGCGACCGTACCTACGCGCTGGACGACGTGGTCTCCCGCTTCGGCGCCGGATCGGGCGCGACCATCGCGGGCCTGCAGATGCTGTGCGGTGGCGATCCCGATGCCCCGCGCAGCGGTGACGTGCAGGTCTGTGACCGGCGGGTCCCAGCCGACATGCGGATCTTCGCGGTCGCCGGGCACATGCACCTGCTGGGCCGGGAGATCACGGTCACCTTGAACCCGGGCACCAACCAGCAGCAGGTGCTGCTCGACATCGAGAACTGGGATTTCGACCAGCAAGCGGCTGTCCCGCTGCCAGAGCCGGTGAAGGCGCGGGCGGGCGACGTGTTGCGGGTCCGTTGCCGACACGATCCGGGGCTGCGCTCGCAGTTGCCCGCCTTGCAGAACAGCCCACCCCGCTACGTGCTGTGGGGAGAGGGCACCTCCGATGAGATGTGTCTGGGCATCATCAGCAACGGCTGACACGCCGCCAGGCCGACACGTACAGCGGGTCTTTCGCCATGGCATCCGCCAGTGAGACACTACCTCGCACCAGAAAGGAGCCCATATGACGCAGCCGGTCAACGATCATGGACCCTACTTCCACGGCACCAAGGCAGATCTGCTTCCCGGGGACCTGCTGGAGCCGGGCCGACGGTCGAACTTCGGGGCTGGCCTGACCGCCAACTTCGTGTACCTCACCGCGACGATGGACGCGGCGGTGTGGGGTGCTGAGTTGGCCCTCGGTGAGGGCCCTGGCCGGATCTATCGGGTCGAGCCCACGGGTCCACTGGAGAATGACCCAAATCTCACGGACAAGAAGTTTCCAGGCAACCCGACCCGTTCGTACCGCACGACCGAGCCGATCCGGGTGGTCGAGGAGGTGCTCGACTGGGAAGGGCACCCCCCGGATGTACTGCAGCACATGCGGGATCGAGTCGCGGAGCTCAAGGCGGCTGGTGTGGAGGCCATCAACGAGTGATCCGGCGATGTGTCGGCATTCGCCGACCGGCACCGCTGTGCCCCTAGGATCAAGGCCATGCAGGTATCGACCTTCCGCGACGACGCTCTTGGCACCCACGACACCACAGCGCTACGGCAGGCCCTTGCCACAGGCGCTGTGAGCGCCCAGGAACTGCGCGATGCCGCCCTTGCCCGTGCCCAGGACGCTCATCTGCTCAACGCTGTCGTCACCTGGCTGGAAAGTCCGCAGAATCTCGCTGGGCCCTACGCCGGGATCCCCACCTTCATCAAGGACAACGAGAACATCGCCGGGTACCCGACGCGTTATGGATCACGTGCCACCCCCGACAAGGGAGTCCCGGACGATTCCCGCTGGGTGTCGCAGTGGCGCGAGCTGGGCTTCGAGACGCTGGGCAAGACCACGTTGCCGGAGTTCGGACTGACGGCGACCACTGAGTGCCTGCTGACCGGGGCCACCCGAAATCCCTGGGGCCTGGACCACAGCACCGGAGGCTCCTCGGGTGGGTCAGCGGCATTGGTCGCTGCGGGCGTCGTGCCCATCGCGCACGCCAACGACGGCGGCGGATCTATCCGGATTCCCGCATCGTGCTGCGGTCTTGTGGGTCTCGCCCCGTCGCGTGGCCGGCTGGTGGCCCCGGAGGCGATGGATCAGATGCCGGTCAAGATCGTCACCCAGGGGGTGGTCACCCGCACCGTTCGGGACACGGTCGAGTTCTATACCGAGATAGCCAAGATCCATCCCACGGACCTACCCCCGATCGGTGCCACCTCCGATCCTGGACCGCTGCGGATCGGCCTGATCACAAAAGGCATAAACGGCCTGCCGGTCGATCCCGAGGTGATCAGTGCACTGGAGACGACCGGTCGCGCCTGCGAAGCACTCGGTCACACCGTTGAGCCCATCGAGAACCCCTTCGGCGACCAGATCGCCCAGGACTTCCTGCGGTACTGGGCCATGCTGGCCTTTTCGCTGTACCGCCTTGGCACGCAGGTCTACGGCAAGGACTTCCAGGCCCAGCGGATGGAGCCCTTCGGCCGGCACCTGGCCAAATTCTTCTCAGGGGTGGCCGTCGGGATCCCCGGCTCGATCCGGCGTCTGCGCCGCTTCGGCCAGGTCTACGCGGACTCGTTCGGCCCGTTCGACCTGCTGCTCTCCCCGACGCTGGCGACCCCGCCGCCGCGGATCGGTTACCTTGGGCCGGAGGTCGACCCGCGCGAGCATCTGCTGCGACTGCTGCGTTTCGCGTCCTTCACGGCACTGCAGAACGTCTCCGGTGCCCCGGGGATCAGTCTGCCGCTGGCGCGCTCGAAGGCGGGGCTGCCGATCGGCATGCACTTCGCCGCCCAGGCGGGTCAGGAGCAACTTCTGCTCGACCTCGCTGCCAGCCTTGAAGAATCCGTGGGTTGGCCCACGGTGGGCTCTGCCTAACCGACCCAACGGGTCCCGCCAGCGGCGTAGATTGAGCACCAGGGACTTGTGAAGGAGCGACACATGACCACCGCCTCGATGAGCGTGCAGGACGCGCTGTGGTTGACGATGGACCGTCCGAACAACTTGATGGTCGTCGACGGATCCATGGTTCTGCGTGGCACGCCGGCGCTCGAGGATGTGCGCGACATCTACGTGCAGGCGGTCAAGCGGTTCCCGGTGCTGGGTCGGCGGGCGGTCAAGTCCGGGATGGGCTGGGCCTGGGAGGACGATCCGCACTTCGACGTCGACCGCCACATCACGGTGGTCGAGATGCCACCGGGCAGCACCCTCGACGACTTGAAGGCCTTCATGGCCGAGCAGCGCGCGATCCCACTGGACAAGGACCGGCCGCTGTGGGTCGGCTACCTGCTGACCCCGCTGACCCTGCCCGACGGCACCGAGGGATCAGCCATGATGACCCGGTTCCACCACTCCATTGCCGACGGCGTGCGGCTGACGCAACTCATTCTTGGATTGTGCGACAGCGACGATGCCAGCGTGGCCGCCGTGGTGGCACGCAAGGGAGTGCAGGGCAGCGATGTGCCCAGCGGCCCCGAAGAGTTCGGACGGGTCGCCGTACATGCCGCGGAGGAGGTCGCTCACGTCGTCGAACACGGTGTCGAGGAGATGGCCACTTCGGCCGCCCACGCTATCCGCAACCCGTTCGCGGCCCTGGCGCACCTGCCCGGCCGAGCAGTCGACGTGGCCAAGGCGGGCGTGCATGGCGTGGAGGAGGGCCTGTCCCTGGTCCGTCACCCCGACCGCCTGCTCGACGCTCTCGAGGTGCTCGGCGCCGAGCAGCATCGCAGTCTCAACGACCTCTCGTCGGTGACCAAACTCGCGCTCACATCCACCGATGAGACGGTGTGGAGCGGGAAGCCGGGATCAGCGAAAGCGCTGGCGTGGTCCGAGCCGATCCCGTTGGAGGACATCAAAGCGATCGGCAGGGCGTTGGGCGCCACCCTCAACGATGTGCTGCTGGCCAGCATCTCCGCGGGGCTGGAGCGTTACCTCGCTGAGCACAGCGCTAACCTCTCCGAGGTCACCTGGATGGTGCCCGTCAACCTCAAGCCGTTCGAAGACAACCTGCCGCCCGATCTGGGCAACTACTTCGCCTTGGTGTTCCTGCCGATGCCGCTGCAAGCCGATGATGCGCCCACCAGAGTCGAGATGATGCATCAGCGGATGCAGCGCATCAAGAACAGCGACGAGGCCGTGCTGACGTTCGGCCTGCAGCGCATCGTGTCGATGTCGCCCGGGCAGGTCGCGTTCTTCCTCACGAACTTCTTCGCCAATAAGGCCGTGGGCGTGCTGACCAACGTGCCTGGTCCGACCGGTCTGCTGCGCTACGCCGGTATCGACGTCGAGCAGGTCGTCGGATTCGCGCCATGCTCCGGCGATCAGCCGATGACGGCCACGATCTTCTCCTACAACGGTGCGGTGACCCTCGGGTTCGCCACGGATGCGGGTCTGCTGCCCAACCCCGACCTGCTGCTGGACTACGTGCTGGCTGAACTGGCAGATATCCGGGCCTCAGTGCTCTGAGTCGAATCCCAGCGCGTCGAGTTCAATCAGACCGGTCTCGTCGGGATTCAGGGTGAGCAGTTTCTCCTCGTTGGGTTTGGCCTGTAACAGGCTCTTCGCGTTTGGGTGTGGTCGTGTCGTAACGCAAGGCGGCTCGTGGCCTTGTTGAGGATGGGTGTGTCTAGTACGCAACCTTGGAAGGACCACGAGCCATGTACGAGTTTACGAGTGGGGCGGGCGGGTGTGCCCGTGATGCTGCGAGCCTGATTTTCAATCTGCCGGGTTACCGGGTGATTGAGGCGGTGGATCTG